>JAEUPE010000131.1 GCA_016790435.1 Rubrivivax sp.
CCCTTGCTCAGCCCGGTGGTGCACAGGCCATCGAACTGCGGCAGCCAGCGGTCGGGGTCGGCCACGAAGGCGGCCTTGTTCTTCTCGCTCGAGAACAGGTAGCGCACACCGTCGAAGTCGTGGCGCCAGGTGGCCCGGCCCTTCACCGGGCCGCCGGGCTGGAAGTAGCTGACGACATCGATGCCGCGCAGGGCCACCGTCGTCTCGGCTTGGGCCGGTGCCGGACCCTGTGCGCCTGCCTGAGCCGCCAGGCCGCCAAGCGCCAACGCTGCGCACCGGACCAGGAAGACCCGGGTCGACATCGCGTCCGACGTCCTCTTCACTTGCGCCGCCCCGCCCAGTTCTGGTGAGCGCGGGCGACGGTGGCCGGGTCGGCCTCTCCTTTCGCGCGCACGGGGGCAGAATGAAAGAGGTACAGCTTGCCGTCCACGATCTTCCACGTGTTCGGGTCGCCCTTGAGCTCCTTGCCGATCGAGACGCCGGTGGCGCACAGGCCGCTGAACTGCGGCAGGTAGCGGTCTGGCGCCGCCACGAAGGCCGCCTTGTTCTGCGCGCTCGCAAACAGGTAGCGCGCGCCGTCGAAGTCGTGGCTGAACACGGGTAGCCCCTTCACCGGGCCCGCCGCATGGAAGTAGCTCACCACGTCCATGCCCTGCAGCGCCGGCGTCGGCTCGGCGGTGGCTTGGGCGTGCGCGGGCGCGGGCGCGGCGGCCCACAGGGCCAGGGCGAACCAAGTCAGCAAGCGGCGTAGCGATGTCATTTCAGGATCCTTGGGGATGGAACGGGGAACGGCGTGGTCGACGCGTGGTGTTGACCCATGGGGTGTTGCGGGCGGCGTGGCGCCGATGTGTGGCGACCCGACGCTAGCCGTCGACCGACGCCACCTCTTCGGTCGTGAAGTTCGCCGGCAGCACGATCTCGAGCATCTCGACGTCGTCGCTGTGCCCCAGCTCTCGGTGGCGGATGCCCGGCGGCTGGTGCACGCACGAGCCGGCCTCCAGTCGCACGCGGCCCTGGCCCTCGTACTCGAACTCGATCCAGCCCTTGAGCACGTAGACGAGCTGGAACTCGGTACGGTGCAGGTGCGGTTGGCTCGCGAAGTCCGTTCCCGCGGCGGCGCGGATCACGTGCGCGGCAAAGCGCCCCTCGGTCGCTGCCTTGATGCCGAGGTCGCGATACTCGAAGAAGGCGCGCAGGCCACGCTCGAAGTGTGCGTCCTTGGCGTGCGTGGCGACGAAGCCTTGGGTCGTCATGCGGTTCTCCTGCGCGTCGGCGATGGATGGCTGCGGGATGGTCTCACGCACCCTAGGCCACTGTGATGCTCGTTTCCCTGGCCCGCACGAGGTTCGCCACCGCCTCGTTGGCGGGCGTGGCCATGCCGCGCTCCTGGCCCATGCGCACGACGGCGCCGTTGAGGTAGTCGATCTCGGTGCGGCGGCCGGCCTCCACGTCCTGCAGCATCGAAGAGCGATGCGCGGCCGCCTTCGGCAGCACGAACGGCGTCAGCGTCTTCTCGACGTAGGTGGTGCCGTCCGGCGCCAGCGGCAACCCGCGCTGAGCGCGCACGACGCGGATCGTCTCGTCGGCCACCTGCGTGATCAGCTGGCGCGCGTGTGCGTTGCTCACCAGCTCGCCATAGGTCATGCGCGTGATCGCGCCGATGGCGTTGAGGCAGGTGTTGAAGAGGAACTTGTTCAGGATGGCCGGTTCGATCTCGTCGTCGTACGTGATGGGCAGGAAACCGGCCTGTCCGCGCGCCACGGTGTCCTTCATGCCGTCCACGGCCTCGGGCGCGGCGCCGAACAGCGTGCCCACCCGGATGGGGCTGGCCTGCACGTTCACGTTCACGTGCGTGGGGCTGCGGCGCTCGATGCCGATCATCATGATGCTGGAGAACACCGGCACGCCCGAGGGCAGCACGGCGCGCGCCTCGTCGGCCGAGCCCCAGCCGTTCTGCAACAGCAGCACGGCCTTGGGCGAACTCTCCAGCACGCCACGGCGCGTGTGGCTGCCCGCCGCGCCGGCCTCGGCCGCCTCGTGCTGCCGCAGCATCAGGTCCTTCAGCACCTGCCGCACCTGATAGGCCTTGGTGGCCACGACCAGCACGTCGCAGGCGATGTCTTCGGCGTCCGGGCGGTCCACGTCCGAGACCTTCAGCCGCTGCGGCTCGACAGGGTGGTCGCCACAGACGCCGGTGACCGTGATGCCCTCCTGCCGCAGCATCGGCACCGCCGAACCCCGGGCCAGCAGCGTGACGCGATGCCCGGCCTGGGCATGGCTGGCCGCAAAGGCCAGGCCCACCGACCCGCTGCCCAGCACCGTCATGCGCAGCGGAGGCGTCTCGACGGTGGCGGTCACCCCAGCCCCTCCACCGACACCAGCCGCGCCGAGCTGCACTCGTCGCGGATCGACTTCAGGCCCTGGTAGGTGGGGCCGTTGTAGAACGCCTCCCAGGCCGCGACGGACGGGAACTCGAGGATGACGATGCGTCGCGGCGCCCAGTCGCCCTCGTGGACCTTGTGCGCGCCGCCGCGCGCCAGGTAGCGCGCGCCAGCGGCTTCGAGCGCGGGCTTCACGCCGGCCATGAAGGCCTGGTAGCGCTCCATGTCGCGGATCTCGACATCGAAGATCACGTACGCGCTCATGGCACGAGCCCGTCGAGTTGCGGAAGCATGACCACGCTCTCCTGCGCCGTGGGCTCGTTGCGCACGCCGATGAAGACCGCGGGCGAGTGGCCGCGGTTCACAGCCACGTGCGGCACGTTGGCAGGGATGAACAGGTAGTCGCCGGCACCGGCCGTCTCGCGGTGCTCCAGGCGCGGGCCGGTGCACAGCTCGACGGCCTCGCCGCTCAGCAGGTAGAAGGCGGACTCGTGGAACTCGTGCAGGTGCGCCTTGGTGCGGCCACCCGGCGGGATGGTGACCCTGCCAAGGAAGACGGCCTCGGCGCCCACGGTCTCGGCGCTGATGCCGGGCGCATAGACCGAGCCCTGCTGGCTGGTGTAGCTGCCGGAGCCCTGGACGACCCGACCGAGCCGCAATTCGGATACCGCATTCATGATGGATGAATCTCCTTGGATGCCAGTCGCGGCGCCGCGAAAGTGAGCTCGACCCGCGCGCCATCCGGGTCCGTGAGAAAGATCTGCCACGTGCTGCTGTCGGCCAGGCGCCGGCTCTCGAAAGGCTGGTCCGCCGCCCTGAGCCGTTGCTCGAACGCGGGCCGGTCCTCGGCGTTCAGGGCGAAGTGGTCGATGACGCCTTCCACGTCTCGCCCTGGCGCGGCCGTGCGGGGCAGCACGTGCACCACCGCCTCGTCGCCGACGTAGAACCAGCGCCCGGGCAACGGGATGGCCGGGCGCGGACCGATGCGCATGCCCAGCAGGTCGCAGTAGAAGCGCTCGGTGCGGCCGAGATCGGCGCTGAGCACGGTGACATGGCCCAGTGAGAGCAGCATGGCGGGGCCTGCGGCGCTCAGGGCTTCTGGGCGGTGGTGGTGGCCGCCGCGGCAGCGGCCGCCGCGCCGGGCTTGGGCGCCCAGCGCTTGGTTTCGGTGTCGATCACGCGGACGAAGCCGGCTGCGTTCTGCACGCCGGGCATCGCGCCCATCATCGCCACGCGCTCCTTGAGGGCCGGCGTGGCCATGGCCTTCTGCAGCTCGGTCTCCAGCCGCTGCAGCACGGCCGGCGGCGTGCCCGCGGGCGCCAGCACGCCGAACCAGGCCAGCGACTCGAAGCCGGGCAGCCCGCTCTCGCTGACCGTGGGCAGCTCGGGCGCCGCAGCGGCACGCGTGGTGGAGGTCACCGCCAGCCCGCGCACCTTGCCCTCCTTGATGAACGGCAGCGCCTGCATGATGTTGCCGAACATGAGTTGCGTGCGCCCGGCGAGCACCTCCGTCCAGGGGTTGCTGGGGTTGGGCACGTGCACCATGTCCAGGCCGGCCATGCCGTTCATCAGCTCGCCCGCGCGGTGCTGCGAAAGGCCGATGCCCGCCGACGAATAGCTGAACTTGCCCGGCTGGCTGCGCACCAGCGCCACCAGCTCGGCCACGTTGCGCGCCGGCACGTCGTTGGCCACCACCAGCACGTTGGGCGTGATGATGAGTTGTGCGATGGGCGCCAGGTCGCGCAGCGTCACGTAGGGCGGGTTCAGGCCGAACGCGCCACCGGTGAGCACCAGCGCGGCGTCGCCCGACAACAGCAGCGTGTAGCCGTCGGGGGCCGCCTTGGCCACGCGGTCCACGCCGATGGTGCCGCCGGCGCCGGGCACGTTCTCCACCACCACGTTGGCGGCCATCTGCTCGTTCAATGCCGGGGCGAGCAGCCGGGCCAGCACGTCGGGAGCCGTGCCGGCGGGAAACGGCACCACCAGGCGGATCGACTTGTTGGGGTAAATGCCCTGCGCTGAACTCTGGGCCGGCGTCTGCGCCGTCGCCAGGCCGGGCACGGCGGACAGGGCCAGCGCGCCGGCAAGCATCAGTGGGGTTCTGCGGTTCACGTCGGTCTCCTCGTGTTGGGGGTGTCGCCATCGTGGCGTGGCGAGCACGGCTTGAGCTGAGGCAGCGCTCAAGGAGTTCTCGGGGTTTTCTCAATCTCGCCCCGGCGGCGGCACGGCGTGGTTCGAAGTCTGCGCGGCCCCACCGCGGGCGTCCTTAAGAGATTCGAAACGTTCCTAAGCGGGCATGGCCAAGCGCGGACTTGCTGCAACATCGTCGCCTGTCATGAGCTCACCCACGCCCCCCCTGCCGGACCGCTTCAGCCTCGGCCCCTGGCGGGTGAACGTGTCGCTGGACGAAGTGACGGGCCAGGGCCCGCACGCGGGGCACTTGCACAAGCTGGAGCCGCGCGCCATGCGCTTGCTGGCGGTGCTGGCGCAGGCCCGCGGCGAGGTGGTACTGGCCGACGACCTGCTGGACGCCGTCTGGCCGGGCCTGGTCGTGACGCCCAGCTCGCTGTATGACGCCGTGGCGCAGTTGCGCAGGGTGCTGGGGCCGGATCACATCGCCACGGTGCCGCGCAAGGGCTACCGGCTGGTGACACCGCTGGAGGTGGCGATGCCGGCGGGGCCCGCCGACCCACCGGCGGCGTTGAACGGCGCGCGAACGCCAGCCTCCGCGCCGGCCGCCGTGCCCGAGACGCCCGCCCCGGTCGCCGGGACTGCCGCTGCAGCGCTCGCCGACGAGCCGCGCCTCGGCCCACGCTCGGTGGCCGTGCTGCCGTTCGTCATGCGCGGGCTGCCGGAGTCCCTGTCGTTCCTGAGCGAGAGCCTCACTGGCGCGTTGATCTTCGAGCTTTCGCGCCAGCCGGGCCTCACGGTGGTGGCGCTGGGCACGATGCTCACCTTCGGCCAGCGGCACCCGCCGCCACAGAAGCTGGCCGAGGAGCTGGGCGTGCGCTACGTGGTGGACGGCCAGCTCGAGCAGCGCGGCGACACGCTGCACGTGGGTGTTCAGGTGGTCGACGGCCGGCGCGGCACGCAGACCTGGGCCGACGAGCTGACACTGCCCACCAATGCCTGGCACGCCACCGCCACCGTGGTGGTGGGGCGCCTGGCACGCGCGCTGCGCTTCGAGCTCAACGACCTGGCCAGCCGCGAGGCCCTGGTACCGGCCAGCGATGCCGAGGTGCAGGCGCGCGCCCTCGCCGCCCAGGCCTGGGTGCAACTCTTCGCCCGCGCGCAGACGCCCGACACCAACCAGCGCGCCACGCGGCTGGCCCGCTCGGCGGTGGCGCTGGCGCCCGACCTGAGCCAGGGCTGGATGTGCCTGGCCTATGCCGACTGGCGCGCCGGCAACTACCGCTGGAGCGACGAGCCGCGCGACGAGCAGCTGGCGCGCGCGCTGGCCGAAGCCGAGCGCGCCGTGGCGCTGGACCCGCGGGACCCTGATGCGTTCTACGTGCTGTCGCTCGCGGCCCGCTTCCACCGCGGGCAGCGGCAGCGGGCCGACGAGGCCTTGCGCCACTGCCTGCGGCTGTCGTCGTCGTACGCGCCCGCGTATGGCCTCCTGGCCTTTTCTCTGGAGCGACACGGTCGGCATGCCGAGGCCCGGGCCC
>JAEUPE010000149.1 GCA_016790435.1 Rubrivivax sp.
CCACCTGCACGATCTCATCGGGCAGGAAGCGCGGCGAAAGCTGCTCGCGGATGAGCTGGCGCAGTGCCTCCCGCAGCCGGTCGTCGAGCGTGTGCCCCTCGCGCAGCACGACGAACAGCGGCATGAAGCTGGGTCGCCCCAGGAATTCGATGTCGACGACCAGGCTGTCGAGCACCTCGGGCAGGCCCTCGACGACGCGGTAGAGCTCGCTCGTGCCGAGGCGGTGGCCATGCCGGTTGAGCGTGGCGTCGCTGCGGCCGTAGACGATGGCGCCGCCCGACTTCGTGATGCGCAGCCAGTCTCCATGCCGCCACACTGCGGGCTTCCCGTTTCCCCCCGGGTACATGTCGAAATAGCTGTCGCGGTAGCGCCGACCGTCGGCATCGCCCCAGAAGAAGAGCGGCATCGACGGCATCGGCTGCGTGCACACGAGCTCGCCCACCTCGTCATCGAGCGGCCGGCCCGTTTCGTCCCAGGCCTGCACGTCGGCACCCAGGCAGCGTGCCTGCATCTCCCCGGGCACGGTGGGCAGCTCGGGCGTGCCACCAAGGAAGGCGCTGGCGACGTCGGTGCCACCGGAAACCACGGCCCACCAGACGTCGGCCCGCACCTCGCGCGTTCCCCACTCGTAGGCCTCCGGCGGCAGGGGTGAGCCGGTGGAGCCGAGCGCGCGCAAGCGCGAGACATCGACCACCCGACGCGGCGAGAGGCCGGCCTTCATGCAGCCGCTGTAGTACGCCGCGCCAGCGCCGAAGAACGTGGCCCGCGTCGCCTCGGCAAAGCGCCACAGCGCCTCGGGCCCTGGATGGCCGGGATGCCCTTCGTAGACGCAGGACGTGGTGCCTCCGAGCAGCACCGACACGGCGAGGTTCCACATCACCCAGCCGGTGCTGCTGTACCAGAAGTGGCGCTCGCCTCCCTCGCCGCCGGCACCGAGGGCGCGCGTGCTCGGCTGCAGGTTCAGGTGGAAGGTCTGCGTCTTGAGCATCTCCAGCACGACCCCGCCGTGGCCGTGAACGATGGGCTTGGGCAGGCCGGTGGTGCCGCTGCTGTAGACGATCCACAACGGATGGTCGAACGGCACGGGTTCCGGCGCCACGCGTTTCGGGTGGGAGAGCAGTTCGCTCCACTCGCGCACGCGGGCATGCAGGCCGCTTGCGTCGAAGCCGCCTGCGGCCGTTGCACCGGCGCGCTCGAGGTAGGGCACGAGCACGAGCGTCTCGACGCTCGGCAGCTCACCGATCAGTTCCTTCACCAGCGCGCGTCGGTCCGCCGCCTTGCCTCCGTAGACGGTGCCGTCGCATGCGAAGAGCACCTTCGGCTCGATCTGCCGGAAGCGGTCGCGCACGGTGCCAACGCCCATGTCGGGCGCGGTGAGGCTCCAGATGGCGCCCAGCGACGCGCAGGCGAGGAAGGCGATCATCGCCTCGGGGATGTTGGGCAGGTACGCGGCGACACGGTCGCCTCGTTGCACGCCCAGGCCGCGCAGCGAGGCGGCCAGCGCCGCGGCCTGGTCGGCCACCTCGGCCCAGCCGATCTCGAGCGTGTGCCCCTCGGCCATCAGTCGTTCGTTGCGGAACAGGATCGCCGGCACACTGGCCGCGGCGCACCCGGCGGCGTGGCGCTGCACTTGCGCGGCATAGTTGATCTGCGCGCCTTCGAACCAGCGTGCACCGGGCATCGAGGCGTCGGCCAGCACGCGCTGGATCGGCGTCGGCGAACGCAGGTCGAAGTAGTCCCACATCGCCTGCCAGAAGACAGCCACGTCGGCCACCGACCAGCGGCGCAGAGCCTCGTAGTCGGCGAGCTGCACGCCGCGCTCTCGCTCGAGCCATTGCCGGAGCACGACCGTGTTGACCGGCGCCGGGACCGTGCCCGCTGCGCTCGCGTTCGACGTTCGACCTGTCATCTCACCGAAGCTCCCGTCAGGACGCCGCGCGCCGCCACGCGGGGGAAAACCCTCGCGGGACTGGCCGTGCCCACGCGACTCCTGTATCGTTCACTAGCGTATCATGTGTCACGTCACGAATGTGGCCAATCCGCGCGCTCCCGGCAATGGTTGAAACCCGCAGGCCGGGCTGCGGCGGGCACACAGCAGACACCGGAGAACTGACCCCATGCGAGGACTCAAGGGCAAGACCGCCATCGTCACCGGCGCCGGCAGCGGCATCGGACGCGCCATCGCGCTGCGGCTGGCGGCCGAGGGCGTGACCGTCGGTGTGTTCGACGTCAATCCGGCCGGTGCGGCCGAGACCTTGGCCGCCGTCAAGGCCGCGGGCGGCACCGCATTGGCACGCATTTGCGACATCACCGACTACACGTCCGTCACGGCCGCCGTGGCCGCCTTCGAGGCCGAGGCCGGCGGCGGCACCGACATCCTCGTCAACAACGCCGGCTGGGACACGCCAATGCCGTTCCTGAAGACCGACGAGGCCTTCTGGAAGAAGGTCACCGCGATCAACTGGTTCGGCCCGCTGCACATGACGCACGCGGTGGCGCAAGGGATGGCGGCGCGCAAGTCCGGCCGCGTCATCAACATCGCCAGCGACGCAGGGCGCGTGGGCAGCACCGGCGAGGTCGTCTATTCAGGCTGCAAGGGCGCGACCATCGCCTTCGGCAAGGCGCTGGCGCGCGAACTGGCACGCAGCCAGGTGACGATCAACACCGTCTGCCCCGGGCCCACGGACACGCCGGCGATGACCGCCTTCGTCGGCACCGGCGAGCAGGGTCAGAAGATCCGCGACGCGATGGTCAAGGGCGTGCCGCTCGGGCGCATCGGCCTCCCCGACGACTACCCGGGCCTCGTCGCCTTCCTCGCCAGCGACGACGCGGCCTTCATGACCGGACAGACCATCAGCGTCTCCGGCGGCCTCACGATGCACGGCTGAGCCGTCGCCCACACTGCCCGCCCTCCCATCCGACAGGAGCCACCATGGCCAGCGAGTACAAGGACATCCTCTACGAAGTGCGCGACGGTGTCGTGCGCATCACCATCAACCGGCCCGAGGTCTACAACGCCTTTCGCAACCAGACGTTGGAGGAACTCATCGACGCGCTGCACCGCGCCGACGAGGAGCGAAGCGCCAACGTGATGGTCCTCAGCGGCGCCGGCGAAAAGGGCTTCTGCACCGGTGGCGACCAGAAGGTGCACAACAACGAGGGCGGCCTGTACGGCCCGCGCGGCACCGTCGGCATGCCGATCGAGGAGATGCAGACGGCCCTGCGCGACCTGCGCAAGGTGAGCATCGCGCGCGTGCAAGGCTTCGCCATCGGCGGCGGCAACGTCTTCGCGACGATCTGCGACATCACCCTGGCCAGCGACAAGGCCACGTTCGGGCAGGTGGGGCCCAAGGTCGGCTCCGTCGACCCGGGCTGGGGCACGGCCTACCTGGCCCGCGTCGTCGGCGAGAAGAAGGCGCGCGAGATGTGGTTCACGTGCCAGCGCTACACGGCCCAGGAGGCCAAGGAGATGGGTCTCGTCAACAAGGTGGTGCCGCACGCCGATCTCGACGCGGAGGTCGACAAGTGGTGCACCATGATCAATGAGATGAGCCCCACGGCGCTGACCATCGCCAAGCGCAGCTTCAACGCCGACACCGAGACGATCCGCGGCATCAGCTTCCAGGGCATCCAGACGGTCAAGCACTTCTACCAGACCGACGAGAGCAAGGAAGGCGTGAAGGCCTTCAACGAACGCCGCAAGGCCGACTTCAAGAAGTTCGCAGGCTGATCGCCCGCGCCCGCGGCGCGCTGGAGATTCGATGACCGACGTCCCGGAGCAGTGCATCGCCACCTCGCTCGCTGCCGATGGCGTGCTGGTGGCCACCGTCGACATGCCCGGCCGCACGATGAACGTGTTCTCGGCCGGTCTCATGGACGCGCTCGATGCGTTGATGGACCGCGCCGAGCGCGACGACGCGGTGAAGAGCGTCGTGATCACGTCGGGCAAGCCGAGCTTCCTGGCCGGCGCCGACCTCGTGATGGTGCGCGGCTACACCGAGCACGCACGAACGGCCACGCACGACGAGATGTTCACCACCTGCGGACGCCTGGGACGACAGTTCGTGCGCCTCGAAGCGAGCCGCAAGCCCTGGGTGGCCGCGGTGAACGGCGTCGCGCTCGGCGGCGGACTCGAGCTCGCCCTCGCCTGCCGGCAGCGCTTCGTGGCCGACGATGCGCGCATCCAGCTCGGCGTGCCCGAGGTGCGGTGGGGGTTGCTGCCCGGCGCCGGCGGTACGCAGCGCCTGCCGCGGCTGGCCCCGTTCGAGGCGGCCATGGAGCTGCTGCTGACCGGCCGCTCGATGGCGCCGGCCGAGGCCGTGGCGCTGGGCGTGTTCGGCGCGGCCGTGCCGGCGGCCAATCTGCTGGAGCGGGCTTGCGAGGCTGCACGCTCGATGCACGGTGCGCCGTACGACGCCGCCGCCAAGTTCGGCCGTCTGGCGCAGGCCGATGTGCCGGCCCCTGGTGAAGCCAATGCCCGCGCCGTCGGTGCTCGCCACGGCGTCGATGGCGAGCGCTACGCGCTCTACCCTGCCTATGGCGCCATCTGCGACAGCGTCTTGCAGGGTGCGCACCTGCCGCTGGCCGAGGCCACGGCAGTGGAGATGAACAACTTCCTGCGCCTCATGTTCAGCCCGGTGGCGGGGCGCATGATCCGCAGCCTCTTCCTCGAGCGGCTGCGCGCCGAGCGCGAGCTGGCACCTCCGGCCGGCGTGGCGCTGAAGGCAATCGAGCGCGGCCCGATCAGCGCCGCGCGCGTGGCCTGGTCGGCGGCCCTGGCCAAGCTCAAGGTCGAGCAGACCGAATCGCCCGAACTGCCAGCGGACACCCTCGAGCTCGTCGATCTCCAGGGTGCGCGTTGCCGGGTTGTGCTGCGCGTGCTGGACGATGACCCAGCCACGCACCCGCAGCCGCAACTCGTGCTCGCGCCGGTGGGTCCCTATGGCCGTGTCGTCGAGGTCGTCGGCGCGGATGACGCGGCCGCCGCCGCTGCGGCGGCCCTGGTGACCCGGCTCTGGGCCTTGCCCTGGCGAAGCCCCGGTCCGTTGTCGGTGCTGCAGCGGCTGCGCGCGCTGCCGCTCGAGCAGCAGGCGATGCTGGCCACCGCGCATGCGACCGCCGCCGGTGCCGGCGACCCGGCCTTCTTGGATGTGGCAGCCTGCCTGGCCGGTGTGTCGCCCGCTTGGAGCGGCGGCCCCCTGAGCTGGGCCGCCTCGACAAACCCGAAGCCATGACGCGGCTCACGGACGCGCTCGCCCCCGGCCAGCGGGTCTTCGTCTCCACGATGGCCGGCGAGTCGGCCCTGCTCGCCGAGGAACTCCTGGCCGCGCCCGAGCGGGCGCGCGACGTCACGTTCTGCGGCGGCATGTTCCCGGGCATCGACCGCACCGACTACCTCTCGCTGCACCCGGCAGCGCGGGTCGAGGCGTACTTCATGTCGCCCGGCCTGCGTCGCGGCATGGCGGAAGGCCGCGCCCGCCTGCTGGCACTGGACTACCGCGGTCTCGCCCGCCACCTGGTGGAGGGCCCGCCGCCCGATGTCGCCATCGCCCAGCTCACGCCGCCGGACGCCGACGGCTGGTGCAGCGCCGGCCTGGCTGCCGACTTCATGCCCCTCGTGTGGACGCGCGCGGCGCGGCGTGTGGCGCACCTCAACCCGCGGCTGCCGCGCACCGCGGGCAGCTTCCGCGTGCATCTGTCCGAGATCGACATGGCGGTCGAGGCAGAACGCCCTGCGCTCACCTGGACCGAGCCGACCTGCGGCGAGACCGAGTCGCGCATCGGCGCGCACGTGGCCCCGCTCGTGCGCGATGGCGACACGCTGCAGTTCGGCATCGGCTCGGTGCCGGCGGCGCTGGCCGGCGCGTTGTCGGCGCACCGGCGGCTGCGCCTCCACGGCGGCATGGTCACCGGTGCCGTGCGCACGCTCTGGGAAGCGGGCGCGCTCGAGCGCGATGCGCGCATCACGAGCGGTGTGGTCCTCGGCGACGAGGCGTTGCATGCCTTCGTCGCGGGGCTGCCGACCCTCTGGCTCACCGACATCCGGCACACCCACGACCCGGTGGCCCTCGGCGCCATCCCGCGCTTCGTGGCCATCAACTCGGCCGTCGAGGTCGACCTCTTCGGCCAGATCAACGCCGAGCGCGCCGGCGGCGTGCTGCAGGCCGGCGCGGGCGGACTGCCCGCCTTCGCGCAAGGCGCCCTCGCCTCGCCGGGCGGTCGCCTGCTCATCTGCCTGCCCGCCAGCGCGCGCGGCGGCAGCGTCTCGCGCATCGTGCCGGCACTCGGCGCGCAGGCGGTGTGCACGGTGCCGCGCCACCTCGCCGACGCCGTCGTCACCGAGCACGGGGTTGCCGAGTTGCGGGGCCTCGACGTCGAGGCACGCGCCCAGGCGCTGATCGCCATTGCCGCGCCGGCGCACCAGTCGGTGCTGGTGCAGGCTTGGCAGGCCATCCGGAAGGCCCTGTGAACGCCCCGGACGGCTTCATCGTCGTGCAGATCGGCGGCGTGTTCGCCACGCAGAACGGCCCCATCTATGCGCGCTGGCAGCCCGCCGACGGCGCGGCCGAAGGCCGCCTGCAACTCGGCTTTCGCGTGCTACCGCACCACGCCAACCCGGGCAACGCCTGCCACGGCGGCATGCTGGGCACCTTCGCGGACGTGCTCATCTCGTCCGCCGCCCAGTACCAGACCGACATCCCGCGCACGTTCCTGCCCACCATCAGCCTGCAGACCGACTTCGTGGCACCGGCGCCGATGGGCAGCTGGGTGCAGGGCGAAGCGCAGGTCCTGCGCGTCACGCGGACCCTCGTCTTCTCGCAGGGCCTGGTCCACGCCGACGGCGAGCTCGTCATGCGCGCCAGCGGCGTCTTCCGCCGCGGGCCCCTGCTGCCCGACACGGACAGTGATCACGGCTTGCGGTTGCCCGGCATGCCACCGCGGCGCGCGCCAGGCGAGGCATGACATCTCGGCGACACCCGCGTGGCGCAATGAGGCACCCCCAGGTCGGCCCCCTGTCGCTCGGCATCGGTGGGCGCTATAGTACACATGCGTACGAAGTAGCCGTATCTCGCGGCTGCAATCGGGAGGGGCTTCGCGATGGCAGGTCGTTGGTTCGAGCAGTTCCATGTGGGCCAGGTCTTCGAGCACGAGATCCGGCGCACGGTGACCGAGGCCGACAACACGTGGTTCAACAGCGCCACCTACAACCCAGCCGCCGTCCACATCGATCACGAATACTGCAAGGGCACCGAGTTCGGCCGCCCGCTCGTCAACAGCATCTTCACGCTCGGCCTGGTCATCGGCCTGTCGGTGCAGGACACGACGCTCGGCACCACGGTGGCGAACCTGGGCATGACCGACACGCGCTTCCCGGGCCCGGTGTTCCACGGTGACACGATCCGCGCGCGCACCACCGTGAAGGAGTTGCGCGACAGCAAGAGCCGCCCGAACGCCGGCATCGTCACCTTCCTGCATCAGGGATTCAACCAGCGCAACGAGGAGGTGTGCACCACCTTGCGCCAGGCGCTGATGCTGCGCAAGCCGGCCTGACCGGAGCGCCGCCATGAAGCTGCGTTCGATGCTCTTTGTGCCCGCCGACAGCGAACGCAAGCTCGCCAAGGGCGAAGGCAGCGCGGCCGATGCCCTGATCCTCGACCTCGAGGATGCGGTGGCCGAGGCACGCAAGCCTCTGGCGCGGGAGATGGCCGCGCGTTTCATCGCCGAACGTGCCGCGCACATTGGGCCGAAGATCTACGTGCGCATCAACCCGCTCGAGACGCCGCTCGCCATGGCCGACCTCGCCGCCGCGGTGGTGCCCGGCTTGGCCGGCATCGTGTTGCCCAAGATCGGCGGCGCCGCCGACATCGCGCGCCTCTCGCACGGCCTCGACGCGCTCGAGGCACGCGCCGGCATCGCAGCAGGCACGGTGCGCATCGTGCCCGTGGCCACCGAGACGGCCGAGGCCATGCTGTCGATGCAGAGCTTCGTCGGCGCCTCGTTGCCCCGCCTGGCCGGCATCACCTGGGGCGCGGAGGACCTGTCCACGGCCATCGGTGCGGTCTCCAATCGAGACGAGGACGGGCAGTATGCGCCCCTTTACCAGCTTGCCGGCTCGCTATGCCTCGCCGCGGCCGCCGCGGCCCGTGTGCCGGCGCTCGACACGCTGCACGCCGACTTCAAGGACGTCGCCGGCCTCGCCGCCGCCTGCCGCGCCTCGCGCCGGCGCGGCTTTCGCGGGCGGCTGGCCATCCACCCCGATCAGGTGGCGACGATCAACGAGAGCTACTCGCCCAACGAGGCGGAGCTGGCGCATGCCCGCCGCATCGTCGAGGCCTTCGCGGCGCAGCCCGAGGCCGGCACGCTGAGCCTGGACGGCGTGATGATCGACAAGCCCCATCTGACGCAGGCCCGCCGGACGCTCGGACTGGAGGGTTGACCTGCCATGGACTTCTCGCTCAGCGAAGACCACCGCGCCATCCGCGAAGGCGTGAGCGCCGTCGTGCGCCGCTTCGACGACGAGTACTGGCTCGCGCGCGACGACGACGGTGAGTTCCCGCGCGAGTTCCACCGCGCCATGGCCGAAGCCGGCTGGCTGGGCATCACCATGCCGACTGAGTACGGCGGCGCAGGCCTCGGCGTCACCGAGGCGGCGATCATGATGCACGAGGTGGCCAGCCACGGCGGCGCGATGGCCGCGGCCAGCACGGTGCACATCAATCTCTTCGGGCCGCACCCCATCGTTGTCGTCGGCTCGCCCGAGCAGCGCCAGCGCTGGCTGCCGCGGCTGGTGCAGGGGCTGGACCAGTGCGCCTTCGGCTTCACCGAGCCCGACGCCGGCCTCAACACCACCGCCATCAAGACCTTCGCCAAGAAGGTCGAAGGCGGCTACCTGGTACATGGCCAGAAGGTGTGGACGAGCACGGCGCAGGTGGCGAACAAGATCATGCTGCTCACGCGCACGACGAAGCTCGAGGACTGCAAGCGCCCGACCGACGGCATCACCATCTTCTACACCGACCTCGACCGCAGCAAGATCGAGGTGCGCCGCATCGCGAAGATGGGCCGCAAGGCCGTGGACAGCAACGCGCTCTTCATCGACGGCCTCTTCATCCCCGAGGCCGACCGCATCGGCGAAGAGGGCAAGGGCTTCGGCTACATCCTGCACAGCCTGAATCCCGAGCGCCTGCTGGTGGCCGCCGAGGCCATCGGCATCGGCCAGGATGCATTGCGCCGCGCCACGCAATATGCGCGCGAGCGGGTCGTGTTCGACCGGCCCATCGGGCAGAACCAGGGCATCCAGCATCCCCTGGCGGAGCGCTGGATGGCGCTGGAGGCGGCCTGGAACATGGTGCTCAAGGGCGCATGGCTGTACGACAACCACCAGCCTTGCGGCGCCGAGGCCAACGCCGCCAAGTTCCTCGGCGCACGTGCCGGGCACGACTCGGCGCTGCAGGCCGTGCTCACGCACGGCGGCTTCGGCTACGCCAAGGAGTACCACGTCGAGCGGCTGCTGCGCGAGGTGACCATCACGCGCATCGCACCGGTCACCGAGCAACTGATCCTGTCGTTCATCGCCGAGAAGGTGCTGGACCTGCCGAAGTCCTATTGATGCAGGCGGCATCGATCCGGACTCGCGCGAACTGACGAGGTTCTAGGGAGAGAAGTCTTGTTCAAGCGGGAACTGTTCAACGAGGACCATGAAGCCTTCCGCGAGACCGTGCGGCGCTTCATCGCGCGCGAGATCGCGCCGCATCACGAGCAGTGGGAGGCCGATGGCGTGGTGCCGCGCGACCTGTGGCGCAAGGCCGGCGCGGCGGGCCTGCTGTGCTGCACCGTGCCCGAGGAATACGGCGGGGCCGGCGCCGACTACCTCTTCGACGTCGTCGTCTTCGAGGAGATGGCGCGTTCGGGCTTCACCGGCCCCGGCTTCATGATCCATTGCGACCTCGTCGCCACCTACATCGCCAGCTTCGGCAGCGAGGCACAGAAGCGCCAGTGGCTGCCGAAGATGGTTCAGGGCGAGGCCATCGGCTCGCTCGGCATGACCGAGCCGCATGCCGGCTCCGACCTGAAGGCGATCCGGACCAAGGCCGTGCGCGTGCATGACGGCAAAGGCGATCACTACCTGATCAACGGCCAGAAGGTCTTCATCAGCAATGGCCAGCTCTGCGACCTCATCGTGCTCGCCACCAAGACCGACACCGAGGCGGGCGCCAAGGGCGTGACACTCTTCCTCGTCGACACCAGCCTGCCCGGCTTCCGCCGCGGCAAGAACCTGCGCAAGATCGGCATGAAGGCGCAGGACACGAGTGAGCTCTACTTCGACGACCTGCGCGTGCCCGCATCGGCCATGCTCGGCGAGGAGGGCAAGGGCTTCGAGCTGATGATGACCAAGCTCGCGCAGGAGCGGCTGGCGCAGACCATCCGCTCGGCCATGGTGGCCGAAACGGTGATCGACTACACGGTGGAATACACGGCGCAGCGCAAGGCCTTCGGCACCACCATCGGCGAGATGCAGGCGACGCAGTTCAAGCTCGCCGAGCTCAAGACCGAGGCCGTCATCGGCCGCCAGTTCACCGACAAGTGCATCGCCAACTTCATGAAGGGCGAGCTCGACG
>JAEUPE010000194.1 GCA_016790435.1 Rubrivivax sp.
GCGCCTGGACGCCGTCATCACCAACAAGACGCAGAAGGGCCAGCCGATGACGATGGCGCGCCTGGGCCTGCCCGGCGGCCTCACGTTCCAGAACTGGCAGCTGAAGGAGCTGCGCGAGAAGGGCCAGATCGCCTTCTTCGAAACGCGCGCCCGCGAGGTCATCCTCTACTTCCGCGACATGAAGCCGAGCGAGGTGAAGAAGATCGCCATCGACCTCGTGGCCACGGTGCCCGGCACCTACACCGGGCCTGCGTCGTCGGCGTACCTGTACTACAACGACACCGACAAGAGCTGGGCGGCGCCGCTGGCGGTGGCTATCGGGGTAGGGAACGCACCGTGAGACCCGTCAACGCACTGCACGCGGTCGGCCAGTGCGCTCCGCGGCGGGCCGGCTCAGTAGCCGCTGCAGTCCCCGCCGCCCAGCAAGCATGCCGACTTGCTGGTGTCCGGTGCGCGGCACAACGGGGAGTCGGCCTTGTTGCACGTGGTGACCTGGCCGCCGCAGGTCCAGGCCCCCTTGTACGAGCACTGGCAGGCCATGTTCTGCGGCGCCGCCTTGCTGACGCGGCAGCCGCCGGGGTGGTAGTCGCAATCGCATGTGCCCGCCGAACCTTGGACCGCGTTCGTTCTCGCCACGGCAAGGCCGGTGCCGGGCGCGGCGAGGGTGAGGCCCGCTTCGCGCACCGCGCGCACCGCCGTCGCGGGCTGGTTGGTCATCAGGCCACGCGCGCCGGACTGCAGGTACTGGCGCATCGACGACTCCTTGTCGATGGTCCAGATGTACGACAGGGCCGAACTGCCTGCACGTTCGTTGACGGCCGCGAGGGTGATCGCTTCGTGGTACGTGGTCGGCACGCAGGCCGTCAGGCCCGTGCCGAATACGCGGCTCTTCGTGGGCAGCGCCGCCAGCGCCTGCAGGACCTCGACCACCTTGCTGGATTCCTGGTCGATGGAGAACCAGTAGCGTGATTGGTTGGGCGACGCATTGGCCGCCTCGGCAGCGGCACCCAGATAGTGGAGATGTTCGATCTTCGGCGCGCCGATGATCACGACGCCGTTGTAGCCGGCACCGAACAGATGCTGGTCCAGCATGGCAACCACCTGTCCGGCAGCTTTGGCATACGCGCCCCGGTCGACCTGACCGACCTTGCTGTCGATGACGACCAGCGCCACCGAGCGCTTGGAGGCGATGCGGCCCAGCAACTCGGCCACGCCGCTTTGCGCCTCGCAGCCGCCCGAGTTCGCCAGCACGCTGCACACCCCGCCAGGCGTGCAGACGCAGTCGCATACGCCGCCGTGGTGAAAGCGCTGCGGCGTGCCGTCGGCGGCGAAGTTCAGGTCGATCTCGGTGCCGTTGGCACCCTGCCCCACGGCCCAGTCCACGGCTTGCGGCGTATTGACCATGTGGGCGATCACGTAGACGCCACCCCCCACCGGCAGCGCCGCCCGCTTGCCACCCGCATCGCCCTTCACGCGCCACTGGGCACTCAGCCAGTCGGGGCGGGCGGGTGACGCTTCGAGCACGCCCTTCTCGATGTTGAGGTAGGTGCCCGTCCAGGCATTGCGAAAGCGCAGCACCCCTTCGCCCACGGGCTCGGTCGCCCAGATGGCGCTCTGCCAGCCGGGCTGGATCGCCCCGGCCGCGAGGGCCCCGGACTCCAGGTGCAGATAGGTGCCCCTCCAGCGGTTCTTGATGCGCACCTGCCCGGCCCCGGCGGGTTCCAGCAGCCAGTCAGCGCTCTGCCAGCCGGGCTGCGTGGCCGAGCTCGTCGGCGCGCCTGTCTCGAGGTGGATCTGCTCGCCGGGCTTCCACACGCTCTCGAGCCGGACGAACCCGCCTTGGGCCGATGCGGCGAGCGGCCACAGTACGGCGCAGATCGCCCACCACATCCACGACAACCACCTCATCCGCTGCCACGCGGCGAATGGGTGCGGGGCGGCAAATCTGGGCAACTGCAGAGTCATGGCTGCGGCCTCGTCGCAATGGCGATGGGGCCCGATCCTAGGGCAAGGGCGGGGCTCGCCACTCCGGCGCGGACAGACGAGGCAGGGTCAGTCCTGCTGCGGCGGCTCCAGCGCCTCGAGGTCGGCCAGGTCCTTCAGCCGGCCGCTCGCGCGCTTGTTGGTCTTGAAGTCTTCGGGGCCAATGAGCCGCTCGATATTGGCCGGCTCCGGCGAAATCCAGAAGTCGATGTCGCCGGTCTAGCGCGGGTGCCCATGCGCTGCCAGCGCATATCCGCCGACGAGAAGGTACTCAACGCAGTGCGCGCGGAGCAACTCGGCAAACTCTTTGAAGTCGCGATTGAGCATCCGACCCAGAAGTGGAATCAACGGCCTGCGCGCGCAAGGTCTCCAGCGCCGCGAAACGCGCCTCGACAGGCTGGGACAGCCAGAACTCGAGATCGGCTCGCGACTGCCGGCTGCGCCGGATCACGGCCAGGGTGCGTTCCATGCTGCCGGTTGTCTCGCAACGGCGCGCTTCAAGCGCTCGGCGATGTGGCAGGCCGGCCATGCGCCGGCCAGGCAGGCGACCGGGCCGGGGCCGGCATCCAGCCGGGGTTCACCCTAGAACAGCAGCGGCTGCCCCGGCGTGGCCACGATGACGCGGATGCCGCTCGACCCCATCGCGTCGGTGAACTGCTTGGCCGTGCCGCGCGCCAGCGGGTTGCTGCCGTAGTGCATGGGGATCACGGCCTTGGGCTTGAGCAGTTCCTTCACCGCCCAGGCCGCGTCGGCGGGGTCCATCGTGAAGTTGCCGCCGATGGGCACGAGCGCCAGGTCGGGCTTGTAGCGCTCGCCGATGTACTTCATGTCGCCGAACACCGCGGTGTCGCCGGCGTGGTAGATGCGAAAGCCGTTCTCGAGCTCGATGATCCAGCCGATGGCTTCGCCGCCGGGGTGCGTCTCGTCCTTGCCGGTGGTCGGGTTGCGCCAGACGTAGATCGACGAGTGCTCGGCGCGCACCGCCGTCACCTTGACGCCGGGCGTGGCCTCCACCGTGCCGCCCTTGTTCATGCGCGGCAGCAGGTTGGCCGGCAGCACGCCGAGCGTCATCACGGTGTTGAGCAGGTCGCCCGGCCCGCGCACCGGCACGTTGTACATCTGCGCCAGCGCCGGCGCGTCGGCGATGTGGTCGAAGTGGCCGTGCGTGACGAGCAGTGCGTCGATCTTCTTGAAGTTCTCGAGCGTCTTGAACTCCGCCGGCGTGAGCGGGTTGGTGCGCAGCCAGGGGTCGGTGACGATGACCTTGCCGCCGGGCGAG
Source organism: Rubrivivax sp. (assembly GCA_016790435.1). Taxonomy (GTDB): domain Bacteria; phylum Pseudomonadota; class Gammaproteobacteria; order Burkholderiales; family Burkholderiaceae_C; genus Rubrivivax. The sequence continues at coordinate 3,263 of JAEUPE010000194.1, forward strand.
GTGATGCGGAAGGTGGCCTGGCCGAGCCACATGACCTCGACCTTGGGCGCGGTGGCCGCGGGCGCCGCCGCAGTGGTGGGCGCCATCGACTCGCAGGCCGCGAGCGTGAACGCGGCAGCAAGACCCAGCAGTGTTCGAATCTTCATGACGGTCTCCTCTTGGGTGTCGTGTGGGTGTGAACCGAGGCTTCAGCGGGGATCAATCCGGTTTCACGTTACCGGCCTTCACCACCTCAGCCCAGCGCGGAATCTCGCGCTTGATGAGTTCGCCGAAGGCCTGCGGCGTGCCGGGCATCGGCGTGGCGCCTTCCACCGCGAGCTGCTGCGCCACGTCGGGCAGCGCCAGCGCCTTGTTGATCTCGGCGTTGAGGCGCGCCACGCGCTCGGCCGGCGTGGCGGCAGGCGCGACGATGCCGTACCACTGGTCGGCCTCGAAGCCGGGGTAGCCGCTCTCGGCCACGGTGGGCACGTCGGGCAGCGCGGCGATGCGCTGCGGGCTCGACACCGCCAGCGCGCGCAGCCGCCCGCTCTTCACGTGCGGCAGCACGGCGGGCGAGCCGGTGAAGGTGGCGTCCACCTGGCCGGCGATGAGGTCGGTGATCGAAGGCGCCGTGCCGCGGTAGGGGATGTGCAGCATGAAGATCTTGGTGCGCAGCTTCAGACTCTCGAAGGTGATGTGCGCGGCGCTGCCGTTGCCGCCCGACGAGTAAGTGAGCCGACCGGGGTTGCCGCGCGCCCGGTCGATGAACTCCTTGAAGGTCTTCGACGGCGCGTTCGCGCTCACCACCAGCACGTTCGGCACCCGCGCCACCCAGGCCACGGGCACGAAGCTCTTCAGCGGGTCGTAGCCGAGCCTGGGGTAGATGGAGGGGTTGACGCCGAGCGTGCCGATGTGGCCCATGAGCACGGTGTTGCCGTCGGCCTCGGCCTTGGCCACCTCGGTGGCGCCGAGCGAGCCGCCGGCGCCGGGCTTGTTGTCGACGAGCACGTTCTGCCCGAGCGCGAGCTGCAGCTTGGGTGCAAGCGCCCGTGCCAGGATGTCGGTGCTGCCGCCGGGCGTGAAGGGCACGACGATGCGCAGCGGCCGGCCGGCCTGCGCATGCGCGCCGCGGTACCAAGCCAGCGGCGCCAGCGTGGCCGCCATCAGCAGGCGCAGGCCGAAGCGGCGACGCTCGGCGCCCTCGCTGCGGCCGCCGTGGGCTTCAGGCACCACACCTCCCTCGCCATCCGGGCGCTCGGTGGTCATGGCTGCGTCGGTGTGGAGGTCGGTCATCGTCTGCACTCACTCGATGGCATTCACTCGATGGCACTCATTCGATGGCATTGATGAGCGGCCGGCCCCGCAGCCAGCGCTCGAGATTGCCGAGAAAGATCTCGGCCACGCGCTGCGCGTTGCCCGCCGCCTGCCCGGCGGAATGCGGCATCACCATCACGTTCGGGTGCCGCCACAGCGGCGATTCGGCGGGCAGCGGCTCCACCTCGAAGACGTCGAGGCACGCGCCGCCAACGTGGCCGGACTCGAGCGCCGCCGCCAGCGCCGCCTCATCGACGACCTCGCCACGCGCCACGTTCACGACCCTCGCGCCCGGCTTCAGCCGCGCCAGCGCGGGCGTGTCGACGAGCCGCCGTGTCTCTTCGTTCAGCGGGCAGGCGAGGATCAGCCAGTCGGCGCGCGGCAGCACGGTGGCGAGGGCGTCGAAGCGAATGGTCTCGATGCCCGGCGCCGCCTCGGCCGCGCTGCGCCGCACGACGATGACGCGCAGGCCCAGCATCGCGAGCCAAGGCTGCAGCGTGCGCGCGATGGGCCCCCAGCCGACCAGCACCACCGTCTGCCCGGCCAGGTCGGCCGGCAACGGCTGCCCCTGCGCCTGCGCCTGGATGTGCGGCGCCCAGCGATGCTCGCGCTGCGCCGCCATCAGGTGCGGCAGCCGCCTTGCCAGCGCCAGCACGCCGGCCAGCGCCGTCTGCGCCACCACCTCGGCGTTGGCGCCGGACGAAGTCGTGACGCTCACGCCGCGCGCACGCAACTCGCCGTAGATCGGCCGGTCGGCGCCGGCCGAGTGCGTGTGCACCCATTGCAGGTTCGGCGAGCGGCGCAGCACGGCATAAGTGGCCTGCACCGCGTCGCTCAGGCGCAGCTTGGTGGAGTCGCCGGTGACATCGCGCGAGATGAAGGCCGCGTGCACCTGCAGCGTGGCATCGGCCGAGGCCGCCTCCAGCGTCACCGGGTCGCAGGGCAGCGCGGCGATGTGCTCGCGCAGCGCGGCCAGCGTCGCGGCGGAGATCAGCAGGCGACGGCGGGCGCCGTCGTTCGTGCCGTCACCCATGCCCTCATTCACGCCGTCGTTTCCGCGGTCGTTTGCGCGGTCATTCGCGCTCTGACTCGCGCCTGCATCGCCGCCGTGATCCGCACCGCGCCCCATCCGCTCCCCTCGCCTTTCGCCGGCCGCCTTCAGAACTGCGCCACGTACTGCGCCGGGTCGATGCGCGCGCCGATGACCAGCGGCCGCGTGCGCGCCGGGTTCGCGCGCGCCTGCGACAACGCCGCCTCCAGCGCGGCGGCGCTGTCCACGGCCACGCCGTCGCAACCCATCGACTGCGCCAGCCGCTCGATGTCGGTGGGCAACATGCGCGTGCCCCAGGCCGGGTAGCCGCGCGCCGCCTGCTTGAGCTCGATGCGGTTGAGGCTGTCGTCGCAGAACACCACCACCACGAGCCCGAGCTTCAGGCCCGCCGCGATGCCGAGTTCGCCCTGCACCATGGCGAGGCCCCCATCGCCGGTGAAAGACACCACCTCGCGCTTCGGGTGCAGCAGCTTGGCCACCATCGCGGCCGGCAGGCCGAAGCCCATCGACGACAGGCCGTTGCTCGTGAGCAGCGTGCGCGGCGCGTGCGTGGTCCAGCCCTGCCCCACCAGCAGCTTGTGGCTGCCGACGTCGGTGCTGACGATCGTGTCGCGCGGCATCGCGGCGCGCACCACGTCGACGACGTCGCTCGGGTTCAGGCGCCCGGCCACGCGGCCAGCGGCATAGCGGGCGCGCAGTTCAGCGCGGTGCGCAGCGATGTCGGCCTCGCGCCAGCGCGGCTCGATGGCACCGAGCGCGGCGGCCAAGCCCTCGCACAGGACGGCGATGTCGCCGACGAGCTCGATCTCGGCCGGCACGATCTGGTCGGTGTTGGGCACGCTGTCGATGTGCAGCGCAGGCGCCGTCAACGACCAGGGCTTGATCAGCTCCACGGCATCGAAGCCGATGGTCAGCAGCAGGTCTGCGCCGCGCAGGAAGTCCCACACGAAGGCGTTGCAGGCCATGTCCAGCGTGCCGGCGAAGAGCGCGTGCTCCTCCGGCAGCAGGCCCTTGGCCATGGGCGAGAGCACGACTGGGCAGCCGAGCTTCTCGGCCAGCAACCGAACCGCGTCGCCCGCCTCGGCCTGCACGGCCGAGAGGCCGGCGACGATGACCGGGCGGCGTGCCTCGCGCACGCGCCGTACGGGGTCGGTGCCAGGCTCGCTCACGAACACCTGCGCGGCCCGCTCGCTGCGCAGCGGCGGCAGGCGGATGGCATCGTCGGTGGCGGTGGCCGCCACCACGTCGGCCGCGGTCGTGAGGTGCACGGGGCCGGGGCGCTCGGCCATCGCCGTGCGCAACGCCTTGCGCATGATCGTGCCCACGGTGTGCGGCTGCACCGCCACCGTCCACTTGCTCACCGAGCTGAAGAGCAGCGTGTGGTCAACGACCTGGTGCGTGAACGTGGGCTCGCGCTTCGTCTCGATCTGGCCCGAGATGGCGAGCATCGGCGTGCGGTCGAGCTTGGCGCTCGCCACCGCGTTGACGAGGTTGGTGGCGCCGGGGCCCAGCGTCGAGAGGCACACGCCCGGCCGCCCCATCAGCTGGCCGTAGGCGCAGGCCATGAGCCCCGAGGTGCCCTCGCGCGAGCCGAGCACGAACTGCATGCCGGCGCGCCGCGCGCACTCGAGGAACTCGACCGATGGGTCCCCGGGGTAGCCGAAGATGTGCCGCACGCCCGCGGCGGCGAGGTAACCGACGACGACTTCGGAGACGTTCATCGCGCGGCTGTCACTCTGCCCGCGCCCCCGACTCGCGCACCACCGCGCGCCACTTCTCGAACTCGCGCTGGATGAAGTCGGCAAACTGCTGCGGGCTGCCGCCCACGGGGTCGGCCCCCTCCTTGATGAGCGCCGCTTCGGTGGCCGGCCCCGAGACGATCTCGTTGACGGCCTTGTTCAACGTCGCCACCACCTCGGCGGGCGTGCCCTTGGGCGCGAAGAAGCCGAACCACGAGCCGGCCTCGAAACCGGGGTAGCCGCGCTCGGCCACGGTGGGCACGTCGGGCATCGAGCGGCTGCGCTTCAGGCTCGACACGGCCACGGCGCGCAGCGCGCCGCTGTCGATGTGCTGCTTGACCGAGGGAATGGTCGCGAACATGAACTGCACGCGCCCGGCAAGCAGGTCGCGCAGCGCGTCGGCGCCCTTGTAGGGCACGTGCACGGCTTCGAACTCGGCGCGCTTGGCGAGGATGAAGCCCGAGAGGTGCGAGCTGGTGCCGATGCCCGTGGAGCCGTAGTTCAGCTTGCCCGGGTTGGCCTTGGCGTAGGTGACGAACTCGTCCACCGTCTTGGCCGGCACCGAGGGGTGCACCACCAGCACGTTGGGCACGTCGGCGATCTGCACGATGGGCACGAGCTCGGTGAGCGGGTTGACGGCGAGCTTGGGGTAGAGCGTCGGGTTCACCGCGATCGGCCCGACCGAGTTGACCATCAGCGTGTAGCCGTCGGGCGCCGCGCGCACGACCATCTCGGTGCCGAGGTTGCCGCCGGCGCCCGGTTTGTTGTCGATGACGAACGACTGCTTGAGCTTGTCGCTCAACTGCTGGCCGACGTTGCGCGCCAGGATATCGGTGGTGCCGCCGGCCGTGAAGGCGACCACGACGCGCACGGGCTTGGCGGGCCAGGGCTGCGCGAAGGCGGTGGTGGCGAAGCCGAGCACGAGCGCGAGTGATGAGGCGGCGTGCATGGCGCGGTGAGTGAGGAATCGCATGGGGTTGTCTCCTTGTGCTTCGCGTTCGCGGCCGAAGGTTGCGGGCTAAGGGGCTACGCGTCTGGGTCGAGCGATGGACGGTGGTCGAAGGCTGGTGTTCAAAGGCTGGCGCGGGCAAGGCTGCGGGCGGCTGAGCGGTGGGGCTTAGCTGCGGCGGTCGGGCCCTGGGGGCCCGACTTCCCTGCGCTGCTCGGATTGGGGTCGCGCTCACAACTCGCTTCACTCGCTGCGCTCGTTTCGCTCAGACAGTGTTCGCGAGGCAGTCTTGGAAGCGCGCGAGTACGCGCGCCGACCCCAACCCTGTGCTGCTCGGCGCCGCAGAGGCGCGCCACGCCCTGCCCGCACAGCCCTTTGCAGAACCGGTGGTGGTCATCGTCTAGGGAGTCAACGAGCGGTGCCTGCCAGGCGGCGGGCGGCAGA
>JAEUPE010000254.1 GCA_016790435.1 Rubrivivax sp.
TGCGCTGCGCCGTCAGCGGCAGGTTGACGCGCTGGCCGCGGTACAGCGCCGCCGCCTGGCGCAGCGGGTCGAGCACCAGCTCCTCGGCGACGCCACCGCTCGGGCGTGCCTTCTCGGCGCGGCCGGGGCTGGCGCGCAGGATCTCGAGCAGGGTCTCGGTGAACTCGCTCTCGTCGAAGGTGGTCTTTTGCAGGTAGTCCCAGGCGTCGAGCGCCTTCATGATGCTGCGGTACAGCGCCGCCGGCATGGCCGAGACCACGAGCACCGGCGTGCCCGGATGCCGCTTGTTGATGGCATTGATGATCGCCACGCCGGCGTGGCGCTCGCGGCCGAGCTCGATGTCGAGGACCACCGCGTCGTAGCGCTGAAGCTCGAGCGCCGCCTCGGCCTCGTCGCGCGTGAAGCACTGGTCGACGGCGAGGGCCGGCCGTGCGGCCAGGATCCAGCCCTTGAGCTGGTTGCTCGTGGGTCCGTCGTCCTCGATGACGGCCACGCGCTGCGGCGCGGCTGGCGCGCCCGGCTGCGGCGACGCCTGCAAACCCGCCTGCGGCGGGTGGGGTGAATGAACCATCCGCCACATTGTGTGGGCCCGCGGCGCGCCTCGCGCCCAGCCCGTGTGAAGGTTTCTTCCGCGGCCGGAAGCAAGAGGGATGGCGCCGCGCTTTCGCGCTCCGCCCGCGCTTCGAAGAATGGTCCTCACACCCAAGCCCACCCGCCCGAAAGGCACCGAGGAGTGAGTTCCATGTTCAGCCATCGATGGACGCAGATCGCCGAAGCTGCGCGCCAGTTCTTCCACCGGTTCGCCGCCAGGCCCGGCCTGCGCGACACCCTTGCCGCGCACCGCCGCCACCTCGGCGCCCTCGGCGTGGCAGCAGCCGGTGCCGCCGCGCTCGTCGCCTGGCCGCCGGTGCACCGGATCGGCGACGGCGCGGTCGCCGTGCGCATCAACCAGTTCAGCGGCGAGAGCGAGCTCTTCGGCGCCGGACCGATGCTCTCGCTGCCGCTCGTGCACACGCTGCGCGAGTACACGTTGCGCGAGCGCCTGTACCGCCCCGAAGGCAGCCGCCAGGCCGCCGGCGAGGCGCCGTTCCAGAGCGTCGAGGGCCTGTCCATCGGCGTCGAGTTGGCCGTGCGCTGGGCCCTCGACCCGACGCAGATCGCCCGCATCGCGCGCACGCTGCCGGCCGACATCGACGGCGAGATCGTCAAGCCCGCCGTGCAGGCGGTGGCGCACGAGGTCTTCGCGCGGCACACCGTGCGCGAGATCTTCTCGGCCAAGCGGGCCGAGATCCAGAAGGCGATCGAGACCGAACTGAAGACGCGCCTGGCCGCCGATGGCGTGCTGCTGCGTGGCCTGATGCTGGGCCCCGTGAACCTGCCGCCCGAGTACCGCGCCGGCCTCGACCAGCTGCTCGCCGAGGAGCTGGCCAGCGAGAAGATGCGCTACACGCTCGAGCTGCAGGAAAAGCGCGTGCGCGAGACCACGCTCGTGGCCGAGGCGGAGAAGGCACGCCGCCTGACGCACGCCGCCGCGGCAGCGCAGGAGCAGATCATCGCCGCGCGCGCACAGGAAGAGGCGATGCGCCACGTGCTGCCGTTCAAGACGCAGCAGATCCAGCAGCGCCAGCTCGAGGCCGAGGCCGAGAAGGTGGCGCGCATCCGCGCCGCCGAAGGCGCCGCGCAGGCGCGCCGCATCGAGGCGTCGGGCGAGGCCGACAGCCGCCGCAAGCTGGCCGAAGCCGAGGCCGAGCGCATGGAGCGCATCGGCAAGGTGGCGAGCGCGCAGATGGCGCGCGACGGCGAGCTGCTGCACCGTCATCCGCTGCTCATCCAGAAGACGATGGCCGACAAGCTCTCGGACAAGATCCAGGTGATCATCGCGCCGCCTTCGGCGAGCGGTGGTTTCGTCGCGGCCAGCCTGCTCGGTGGCGCGATGGCTGGCGCCCAGGGGCGCGACGCCGCGACGGCGGCTGCCAAGGCGGAGGACGAGTGATGGTCACGCCTTCCTTTGGCCGCAGCGGCGGCCCGCCGTCACGCCGCGGCGGGCGCACGGCCTACGCGGCCACCGTGCTGGGCGCGGTGATTGCCGCCATCGTGCTGGCCCTCGCCTCCTCGCCGACCCTGGCGCAGGGAGCGGCGGCGGAGCAGGCACCGAGCCGCCAAACAGCGGGTGCCTCGGGCGCACCGAAAGGCGCGTCCGCGGTCGCCGGCGTCGCTGCGATCGCCGCCCCGGCATCGCCCGCTGCCAGCGCGCACGCGCTCGTCGCCATCGATCGCACGCCGCTGCGCGCTGCGCCGCGCGAAGGCGGCGCCGTGCAGGCCGAGCTGACGCAAGGCGACCTGCTCGAGGTGCGCGGGCAGCGGCTCGACCACCTGCAGGTCTACGACCACCGGCGCGAGCGCGCGGGCTTCGTGCGCGCCGAGGCCCTGCGGCGCGTCTCGCTGCAGTCCGGCGAGGCCGATGAGCTGCTCGCCGTGCTGCGCTTTCTGCGCCACACGCCAGGGCAGGAGGCGCTCGGCATCGCCTACGTCGCGGCCTACCTGCGCTCGGCGGGGGCAGAACGCATCGACGCCGAACCCTTCGACGCGCTCGGCACGATGGCCGAGCGGCTGGCGCGGCGCGCCTCGGGCGCCCGCGCCGGCGACACCGTGGCCGCGCAGCTGGAGGCGGTGGCCGCCTACGGGGTGCGCTTCGCGACGCTCGAGCGTGAGGGCCGCCTGCACCTCTGCTACGAGGGCGACGCCTTCCGCCGCGTGCTGGCGCTCCAGCCCGATGCGGGCCAGCAGGCACGCGCCATGCTCGCGCTGACGCGCCACGACTGCGTCGACCCGATGCTCACACCCACGGCACGCGCGGCGCACGACGCCTGGCGCGCCGACCTGCTCGACCTGCCCTGGCCACGGGGCTACAACGAGCTGCCGGCGCTGGCAAGGAACCGCCTGCACCTGCGCCGGGCCGGGCTGTGGGCGGCGCGCGCACACCAGTTCTCGCGCCTCGGGCGCGCCGTGCAGCCGGCGGCCGAGCGTGCGCTGGCCGAGCTGGCCACCGTCAACAAGCACGAGTTCACCGACGAGGATCAGCTCGAGTACGCCGAGGCGGCCATCCGCGTCGGGGCCGTGCGTTGGGCGGCCGTGCCGCAGGCCACCCCGGTGGGTCTGATGGATGCGGGTGCGCATGGGCTGCGGCTGGTAGTGCGCGCCGGCGCCGAGCCCGGTCAGACATGCGTGCAGCTGTTGGCCGCCGAGCTCGCAGCGCCTTCGACCCGGCCTGTCGCCGCAGCGCCCGCCGGGCGTGCCGCGCCGCGCGACGAAGCCGGCCCGTCGCTGCTGGCCGAGCGCTGCACCTTCGGCACCGTGTGGACCCGCTCGGTCGCCGTGCGTCCCGCGGGTGATGCACTGGTCCTGGCCGTGCAGCCGCTGGAGGGTTGGACGGAGCTTTGGGTCTTTCGCGCCGAGCCTTCAGAGAGAGCCGCGACGGAGGCCGGCGGTCGTGCAAGCGAGGCAGTGGGCCAGGGCGGCACCGCAGGCGAGCCAGCGTCTGCCGCCAGGTCGGCGCGCGCTGCCGCCCGCCCTGCGTGGCGCGTGGACGTGCTGCCGCCTGCCTCCTCCTCGCCGGGCCTCGGCTACGTCGAGTTCGCCGGCTGGGTGCCTGGAGCACAGCCCCGTTTGCTCATCGCCCGCGAGTCGCGCATCGAGGGTCGCTTCCATCGCCGCTTCGAGGTGCTGGCACTCGACACGCTCGACCCGGTGAAGCAGGCGAGCACGCCGAACCTGCTTGTCGCCTTCGGGCAATGGAGCGACGCGCAGTGGCGGCGGCGCACGGTGGCGCTGCGTTGAACGTGGCGCTCAGTAAACGCGCGCTTCGAAGCCCGCCGCGCCCAGCCGCTCGACCACCTCGCGCACGTGCGCGGGATTGCGTGTCTGCAGCACCAGCTCGACCTCGACGTTCTGCGCCGAGAGCGTGGAGAAGGCGCGCTGGTGGTGCACCTCGTCGATGTTCGCGCCTGCCTCGGCGACGACGGCGGTGATGCGTGCCAATACACCGGGCGTGTCGCGCGCGCCGACGCGGATGCGCGCCAGGCGCCCAGCGCGCACCATGCCGCGCTCGATGATGGCTGCCAGCAGCATGGGGTCGATGTTGCCGCCGCACAGCACGAGGCCGACCTGGCGGCCGGCGTAGCGGGCCGGCTCCTTGAGCAGCGCCGCGAGACCGGCGGCGCCGGCGCCTTCGACGAGCGTCTTCTCGATCTCCAGCAGCATCACGAGGGCCTGCTCGATGTCGCCCTCGTCGACGAGCACGAGATCGTCGACGAGGCGCTTGACGATCTCGCTCGTGATCCGCCCGGGCTGGCCGACGGCAATGCCCTCGGCGATGGTGCTCGTGCCCTGTGCGTGCTGCGTGCCCTTGAAGGCATTGACCATGGCCGGGAAGCGCGCCGTCTGCACGCCGACGATCTGCATCGAGGGCTTGAGATGCCGCACCGCCGTGGCCATGCCGCTGATGAGGCCGCCGCCGCCCACCGCGATGACGAGGGTGTCGAGGTCCGGCTGCGCGCGCAGCATCTCGAGCGCGATCGTGCCCTGTCCGGCGATGACGAGCGGGTCGTCGAAGGGGTGCACGAATGTCAGGCCCTGCTCGGTGGCCATGGCCATGGCACGCTCGCGCGCGGCGTCGAAGCCATCACCGAAGAGCACGACCTCGGCGCCGAAGCCCTTGGTGCGCTCCACCTTCACCGTCGGCGTGTGTTGCGGCATGACGATCACGGCGCGCAGGCCCAGCCGCTGCGCATGGTGCGCCACGCCCTGCGCGTGGTTCCCGGCCGAGGCAGCGATGACGCCCTTGATCGGCTGGCCGCGCTCAACGAGCGTGGCCAGCTTGTTCAGCGCGCCGCGCTCCTTGAACGACGCGGTGAACTGCAGGTTCTCGAACTTGAGGAAGATGCGCGCGCCGACGATCTGCCCGAGCGTCAGGCTTTCAACGCACGGGGTGTCGAGCACCTGGCCGCGCAGACGCTCGGCAGCGGCCTCGATGTCGGCGAAGGTGACCGCCGGGGCGACCACGGTCAGGTCGCCGGGCCTGTCATGCGGTGCCGCCCACGGTGAGCCGCTCGATGCGCAGCGTCGGCTGGCCCACGCCCACGGGCACGCTCTGGCCTTCCTTGCCGCACACGCCCACGCCCGGGTCGAGCTTCATGTCGTTGCCGATCATGCTCACGCGCGTAAGTGCGTCGGGGCCGTTGCCGATGATGGTGGCGCCCTTCACCGGGTACTGGATCTTGCCGTTCTCGACCCAGTAGGCCTCGCTGGCGCTGAAGACGAACTTGCCGCTCGTGATGTCGACCTGGCCGCCGCCGAAGTTGGTGGCATAGAGGCCGCGCTTGATGCTGGCCACGATCTCCTCGGGCGCCTTGTCGCCGCCGAGCATGTAGGTGTTGGTCATGCGTGGCATCGGCACGTGCGCGTAGCTCTCGCGGCGGCCGTTGCCGGTGGGTTTGACGCCCATCAGGCGCGCGTTGAGGCTGTCCTGGATGTAGCCCTTGAGGATGCCGTCCTCGATGAGCACGGTGCGCTGCGTGGCGTGGCCTTCGTCGTCGACGTTGAGCGAGCCGCGGCGGTCGGCGATGGTGCCGTCGTCGAGCACCGTCACGCCCTTGGCCGCGACACGCTGGCCGACGCGACCGCTGAAGGCGCTGCTGCCCTTGCGGTTGAAGTCGCCTTCCAGGCCGTGGCCCACGGCCTCGTGCAGCAGCACGCCGGGCCAGCCGGGGCCGAGCACGACGGTCATGTCGCCGGCCACCGCCGGGCGGCTCTCGAGGTTGGTGAGCGCCGCGTGCACGGCCTCGTCGACATAGCGCTGCACGAGTTCGTCCTGGAAGTAGCCGAGGCCGAAGCGGCCGCCGCCGCCACTCGAGCCGACCTCGCGGCGGCCGTCCTGCTCGGCGATGACGGTGACCGACAGGCGCACGAGCGGCCGCACGTCGGCGGCGCGGGTGCCGTCGGCGCGCGCCACCAGCACCACGTCGTATTCGGCGGCGACACCCGCCATCACCTGCACCACGCGCGGGTCCTTGGCGCGGGCGAGCTTCTCCACCTTCTCGAGCAGCGCCACCTTCTGTGCGCTGTCGAGCGTGGCGATGGGGTCGGTGGGGGCGTAGAGCACGCGGCTCGCAGCCACCTTGCGCGCGGCGCCGCCGACCTTGACCCGGCGGCTCTGGCCGGCGGCGGCGATGGTGCGCACGGTGCGCGCGGCGTCCATCAGCGATTCGACGCCGAGGTCGTCGCTGTAGGCAAAGGCGGTCTTCTCGCCGGCGACGGCGCGCACGCCCACGCCCTGGTCGATGCTGAAGCTGCCGCTCTTGACGATGCCCTCCTCCAGGCTCCAGCCCTCGTGGCGCGTGGTCTGGAAGTAGAGGTCCGCGTCGTCGATGCGGTGCTCGGCAATGGTGCCCAAGGCGCGCGTGAGCACCGCCTCGTCGAGCCCGAAGGGCGCGAGCATGAGTTGCTCGGCGATGGCCAGGCGTTCGAGGGTGGGTTCGCGGCTGATCATGGGTGGGCCTTTGGGGGAATGGCGGATGGCAGGAACGCCGCCGACCCTCCTTTTACCAGGGGAGGATGGCCGTCACCTTCGCAGTTCTTTACCGAAAGCGGGTCGGCGGCGGTGTTCCGCGCGTCGGGTCTTGACGTTGAATATGTGCAGCGCGCCCATTTTGCGCCGCACCATTCACCCACCGGAGAACCCGCATGTCCAAGCGCATCCTCGCTCTCGTCACACTCGCCGTCGCGTCGCTCGGCGCCCTCGCCCAGGCGGCGGCACCCGCCACGGCCGCTTCCACGGCCACGCCGCGCGTCGACCAGCGGCAGGCCAACCAGGACCGCCGCATCGACCAAGGCATCGCTTCGGGCCAGTTGACGCGCCCGGAGGCGCGCCGGCTCGAGCGCCAGCAAGGTGCCGTCAACCGCGCCGAAGACCGCGCCCGCGCCGACGGCACGGTGACGGCGCAGGAACGCGCCCGCCTGCACCGGATGCAGAACCAGACCAGCGCCAACATCGCGCGCCAACGTCACGATGCGCAGCGCCGCCCGGCCGCGAGCGCGCCGGCGGCAACGGCGCCGAAGTAAGGCGCGCGGCTCGGCGCCGCATGCGCAGCGTTTCGGCGAGCCGCCCCGCCGGCTTGGGTGAGGTGGGCTACTCCTCCTCAGCGGCTGAGACGTCGCGCTGCGCCAGCGCACAGGCGTAGAGCGCATTGCGCGGCGCGCCACTGATCTCCGCGGCCAGGGCCACCGCTTGCTTGAGGGGCAGCTCGCGCAGCAGCACGGCGAGCGCATGGCGCGCCGCGGCAGGCAATTCGTCCGCGGCGCCCGCCGCGCGCGGCGCCGGCGCATGCACGACGAGCGTGAACTCACCGCGACGCCGGTTCGCGTCCCCTGCCAGCCAGGCCGGCAGCTCGCACGCCGGCAGGGTGATGATCGACTCGAACTGCTTGGTCAGCTCGCGCGCCAAAGTCACGGGGCGCGCGGCAGCGTGCAGGGCCAGTTCGCCAGCGAGCACTTCGATGCGATGGGGCGCCTCCAGGATCACCACCGCCATGTCGTCGGCCAGCAAGGCGTGCAACCGCGCTGCGCGCTCGGCGCCCTTGCTCGGCAGGAAGCCGGCCATGCGGAAACCCACGCTGCGCGCATCGCCGGCCACGCTGAGCGCAGCAAGGGCGCTGCTCGGACCGGGCAACGGCACGATGCGCCGGCCGGCCGCTGCCGCGGCTGCCACGAGCACCGCGCCCGGGTCCGAGACGGCCGGCGTGCCGGCATCGCTGACGAAAGCCACCGACTCGCCGCGTGCCAGGCGCTCGAGCACGGCCTCGCTCGCGGCGTGCTCGTTGTGCGCGTGCAGCGCGACGAGCGGCTTCGTCAGCCCGTAGTGAGCCAGCAGCGCCGCGCCCACGCGCGTGTCCTCACAAGCCACGGCATCGACGCGCGCCAGCACGTGCAGCGCCCGCAGCGTGATGTCGGCGAGGTTGCCGATCGGCGTGGCGACGACGTAGAGTGCGCCAGCCTCGAAGCGCTGGTGCCCCGCCGCCGCCGCCGCGGCGCGCAGCAGCAAGGAGGTGTCGACGGTGGTGTTCAAGCGCGATGACCCTTCGTTGCCGCGTGCCGGCACGCATGACCTGCCAGCGTCGCGCAAGGAGGCTGGCGACGCCGCGGAGGCGCGTGCCCTGCGCTGGCTGCAGGCCCAGGGCCTCACGCCAGTGGCGCGCAATTATCGGGTCGCTCGTGGGCGCTCGGCGCGCGGCGGCGAGGTCGACCTCATCCTGCGCGACCGCGATGGCACGCTCGTCTTCGTCGAGGTGCGCGCGCGGGCCGACGCGCGCCATGGCGGCGCGGCCGCCAGCGTGGGCGCGACCAAGCAGCGGCGCATCGTCTTCGCCGCGCAGCACTACCTGATGCGCCTGCCGACACCACCGCCTTGCCGATTCGACGTGGTGGCGCTCGACGGCGACGAGGTGCAGTGGATCCAGGCCGCCTTCGACGCCGGGTGAGGGGCAGGCGCCGGCTCGGTGACCCGAGCGTGGAAGCACACGACCGGCCGCCGTGCAGGTGCAACTCCGTGTGAGCGCGCAGGAACTGACCGCCACGACCCCTGTCATATGATCCGTGCCCCATGCTCGAGCAGCGCATCCAGCAGCAGTTCTTCGAGAGCGCCGACCTGAAGTACCAGTCGGCCGAAACGCTGGCGCGGCCGGTGGCGGAAGCGGCGCAGGCGCTGCTCGGCGCCATCACGGGGGGCGGCAAGGTGCTCGTCTACGCGGCTGGCATGGGCTCGGCTCTGGCGCTGCATTTTCAGCGCCTGCTGCTCGGCCGCTTCGAGCGCGAGCGGTTGCCGCTCGCGGCCGTGGCACTGGGCACGCAGGCGGTCGAACAGGTGCGCGCGCTCGGGCTGCCGGGCGACGTGCTGCTGCTGGTGGACAACGGCGAGGGCGAGAGCGCCCCCGTCATCGCCGCCGCGCGCGGCAAGGACATGACGCTCGTGCTGCTGGCCGGCCGCGGCGCGCCCGAGTTGCGCGAGCTGCTCGCCGAGAGCGATGTGCTCGTGGCTGTGCCGCACGAGCGCGGTGCCCGCGTCGCCGAGGTGCACATGCTCGTGTTGCACTGCCTGTGCGACGCGATTGATTTCCAGCTGATGGGAGACCTCGAACCATGAACACGAACGCGAAAGTGCCCGCGAATCCGCGAGGTCGCTCCTCCCTGCGCGCACTGCTGGTGGCCAGCATCGCTTGCAGTGCGGGGCTGTCGCTGCTCACCGGCTGCGCGCCGCTGATCCTCGGCGGCGCCGTCATCGGCACGGGCCTCGTCGTCACCGATCGCCGCACCACCGGCATGCAGCTCGAGGACAAGGCGATCGAGAACAAGGGCGAGGCACGCGCCAAGGAGCTGGCCACGCTCGGGCGCATCAACGTCAGCAGCTACAACCGCACGGTGCTCATCACCGGCGAGGTGCCGGGGGAGACCGAGCGCGCCGCCGTCGAGAAGGCCGTTGCGGGTGTCGAGAACGTGCGCTCGGTGGTCAACGAGCTCGTCGTCGCACCCAACCTCACCGTCTCGCAGCGCTCGAGCGACTCGCTTCTGGGTGCCAAGGTGAAGGCTTCGCTCGTGGATGCCAAGGACGTGGCGGCGAACGCCTACCGGGTGCTGGCCGAGCGCGGCGTGGTCTACCTCATGGGCCGCGTCACCGAGCGCGAGGCGACGCGCGCGGTGGAGATCTCACGCAGCGTACCCGGCGTGGTGAAGGTGGTGCGCGTGCTGGACATCATCACCGAGGAAGAACTCTCGGCGATGACCGGCAAGAAGTAGAACCGCGGCCCGCGCGGCCTACTTCAGCCGCCGGATCAGGCTCGAGGTGTCGTGCCGGCTGCCGCCCATCTGCTGCAGCTCGGCGTAGAACTGGTCGACGAGCGCCGTCACCGGCAACTGGGCGCCGTTGCGGCGGGCCTCCTCGAGCACGAGGCCGAGGTCCTTGCGCATCCAGTCGATGGCGAAGCCGAAGTCGAACTTGCCTTCGAGCATCGTCTTGCCGCGGTTGTCCATCTGCCAGCTCTGCGCCGCGCCCTTGCCGATGACGTCGAGCACGAGCGGCATGTCCAGGCCGGCGCGCTGGCCGAAGGCGAGTGCCTCGGCCAGGCCCTGCACGAGGCCGGCGATGCAGATCTGGTTGACCATCTTCGCCAGCTGGCCGGCGCCGCTTTCGCCCACGCGCGTGACGGCACGGGAGAAGTTCATCGCCATCGGCTTCATGGCCTCGAAGGGCTCGGCGTCGCCGCCGCACATCACGGTGAGCGCGCCGTTCACCGCACCGGCCTGGCCACCGGAGACAGGCGCATCGATGAAGTGCAGGCCCCGCGCCAGCGCCGCGGCATGCAACTCGCGCGCCACGGCCGCCGACGCCGTGGTGTGGTCGACGAAGATGGCCGCTGGGGACATGCCGGCAAAGGCCCCCGCGTCACCCAGCACGACGCTGCGCAGGTCGTCGTCGTTGCCCACGCAGGAGAAGACCACGTCGGCGCCCGCGGCCGCTTCGCGCGGCGTCGGCGCGCTGCGCCCACCATGCTCCCGCACCCAAGTTGCGGCCTTTGCCGGCGAGCGGTTGAAGACGGTGACGCGATGGCCCGCTCGCGCCAGATGCCCAGCCATCGGATAGCCCATCACACCCAGGCCGATGAAGGCCAGCCGGCGCGGCAACACCGTGCCGTAGTCGCGGGTCGATGTCATCGCCGCCCTAGACCACGCGCATGTGTTCGGTGCCCTCGGAGAGGTCGAGCTTGCGTGCGCGCTGGCTCTGCAGCTTGATCTGCAGGCGCAGGTCGTTCACGCTGTCGGCGTTGCGCAGCGCGTCATCGTAGGTGACGTGGTGGTCCTCGTAGAGCTGGAAGAGGCTCTGGTCGAAGGTCTGCATGCC
>JAEUPE010000230.1 GCA_016790435.1 Rubrivivax sp.
GCAAGCTCGCGCTCTACCAGCACGAAGGCCGCTTCTACGCCACCGATGACATCTGCACGCACGGCGCCGCCTCGCTGTCGGAAGACGGACAGATCGACGGCCCCTTCGTCGAATGCAGCTGGCACAACGGCCGCTTCGACCAGCGAACCCGCGAGCCCAGCGCCATGCCCTGCACCGAGCCGCTGAAGAGCTGGCCGATCCAGATCGTCGACGGCCAGGTCTGCGTCGCATGGCCGGCCGTCGAGACGGCCACTGCCTGATGGCGAGCGGATCGGCTCGCGAGGGCGCCTCGCCAAGCCATGGCCACGGCTTCGACTTCATCGTCGTCGGCGCCGGCGCCGCGGGTTGCGTCATCGCCAACCGGCTTTCGGCCGACCCGGCGCGGCGCGTGCTGCTCGTCGAGGCCGGCCCCTCGGACCGCGAGTTCCCGACCAGCATCCGCACGACCCTGCCCATCGGCAATGTCTTCCTGCTGCCGCACGAGCGCTACAACTGGATGCACGAGTTCAGCGGCGGCCCCGGGGTGAACGGCCGCACGATCCCGTGCCCGCGCGGCCGCCTGATGGGCGGCTGCACGTCGGTGAACGGCACCGTCTACATGCGAGGCCACCCGCTCGACTACGACGAATGGGCCGCCCTCGGCAACCCCGGCTGGGCCTGGGCCGACGTGCTGCCCTTCTACAAGCGGCACGAGTGCTACGACCGCCACGACGCCGGCAAGGCCGCGTGGCATGGTCGCGATGGTGAGCTGCACGTGCAGCGCCCGTCCGAGAGCAACCCGCTCGCGCATGCGTTCGTCGAGGCCGCCAGCGAGGCGGGCCATGCGCTCAACGACGACTTCAACGGCGCGCAGCAGGACGGCTTCGGCGTCTTCGACCTCAACCAGCGCCA
Source organism: Rubrivivax sp. (assembly GCA_016790435.1). GTDB lineage: Bacteria > Pseudomonadota > Gammaproteobacteria > Burkholderiales > Burkholderiaceae_C > Rubrivivax. The sequence continues at coordinate 892 of JAEUPE010000230.1, forward strand.
CGGCGTGCGCTGGAGCAGCTCGCGCGCGTTCCTGCACCCGGTGATGCAGCGCGCCAACCTGCAGGTGATGACGGATGCGCTGGTCGAGCGCGTGCGCGTCGAGCACGGCCGTGCCCGCGGCATCACCGTGCGCCGCGGTGGCGAACGGCTGGAGATCGACGCCGGCAGCGAGGTCATTCTTGCGGCGGGCACGGTCAACTCGCCGCAGCTGTTGATGCTCTCCGGCATCGGGCCGGCGCAGGCGCTGCGCCGGCACGGCATTGCCGTCAAGCAGGACCTGCCGGGTGTCGGCCTCAACCTGCAGGACCACCCCACGGTCTCCATCGCCATGGAGAACCCGGGCGCCGAGTCCTACGCACTCTCGTGGCGCACCGCGCCGCGCGCCGTGATGGCGCCGTTGCGCTACGCCTTCGGCCGCACCGGCATGCTGGCCAGCAACGCGGCGGAGGCCGGCGGCTTCATCCGCTCGATGCCCGGGCTCGACCGGCCCGACGTGCAGTACACGTTCATGGTTGGCATGAAGGACAACCCGCGCACGCTGCCGCGACGGCATGGCTACTTCCTGCACATGGCGGTGCTGCGCCCGGCGACGCGCGGCACGGTGGAACTGCGCTCGGCCGACCCGACGGCCAAGCCGCTGATGCGCCCGAACTTCCTCGAGGACCGCCGCGATGTCGAGGCGCTGCAGCGCGCCCTGCGCGAAGCACGCCGCATCGTCGCCAGCCCCGCGCTCGCTGCTCTGTCGGGCGCCGAGCTCATGCCCGGCCGCGCCATCGAGGACGACGCGGCGCTGGAGACCTTCATCCGCGAGAAGGTCGCCACCACCTACCACCCGGTGGGCACATGCAAGATGGGCCCGGCGGCCGACGCCGAAGCCGTGGCCGATGCGCAACTGTGCGTACACGGCATCGAAGGCCTGCGCGTCGCCGATGCGTCCATCATGCCCAACCTGATCGGCGGCAACACGAGCGCGCCATCGATGATGATCGGCGAGCGCGCCGCGCACTTCATCCTGCGGTGATCATCGCGCTTCGAATGGCCGGCCGGCGGCGCCACCCAAGGCCCTGCCGGTCCATCGTGCCCGCTGATCGCCGCCACCCCCAGGAGCCCTGCCCATGAACGCCCCCGAACGCCTGCGCCCCGCCTTCATCGCCACCGGCAGCGGCGCCGCGCCCGCGACCAAGGGCCTCTTCATCGATGGCGCGGTGTGCCAGGCCGTGTCGGGCAAGACCTTCGACAGCACGAGCCCGAGCACCGGCGAGCTGCTCGCCCGCGTGGCCCAGGCGGGCAAGGAGGACGTGGACGTGGCCGTGGCCGCCGCGCGCCGCGCCTTCGAGGGCGAGTGGAGCCGCTTCAAGCCCTTCGACCGCCAGCAGGTGATGCTTCGCCTGGCCGAACTCGTCGAGAAGCACTACGACGAGATCGCGCTGCTCGACACGCTCGACATGGGTGGGCCGATCTCGCGCACGACGCTCGGCCGCCGCCGCGCCGTGGCGCTGCTGCGCTACTACGCCGGCCTGGCCACCAGCACGCGCGGCGACACGGTGCCCAACTCGGCCGCCGGCGACGTCTTTGCCTACACGCTGAAGGAGCCGGTGGGCGTGGTCGGGGCCATCAACCCGTGGAACGGCCCGTCGGGCCTGACGATCTGGAAGCTCTGCCCCGTGCTCGCCTCGGGCTGCACGCTGGTGCTCAAGCCGGCCGAGCAGGCGCCGCTGTCGCCGCTCTTCATCGCCGAGCTGGCCATGCAGGCCGGCTTGCCGCCGGGCGTGTTCAACGTCATCACCGGCTTCGGCGACGCCGGCGCGGCACTCGCCGAACACCACGGCGTCGACAAGATCGCCTTCACCGGAAGCACCGAAGTCGGCCAGAAGATCGTTCGCGCCGCCGCCGGCAACATGAAGCGCATGAGCATGGAGCTCGGCGGCAAGTCGCCCGACATCGTCTTCGCCGATGCCGACCTCGAAGCCGCCGTGCCCGGCGCGGCGATGGCCGTGTTCCAGAACAGCGGCCAGATCTGCAGCGCCGGCACGCGCCTGTTCGTGCAGCGGCCCATCTACGAGGCCTTCGTGCAGCGCGTCGCCGCCTTCGCGAAGACGCTGAAGGTGGGCAACCCGCTCGATCCGGCCACGCAGCTCGGCCCGGTGGTGAGCGCCGAGCAGCTCGACCGAGTCACGGGCTACCTTGCGCTGGGCAAGGAGCAAGGCGCGCGAGCCGTCGCGGGGGGCGGCCGCCTGACCGAGGGCGATCTCGCGCGCGGCTACTACGTCGAGCCCACGGTCTTTGCCGACGTGCGCGACGACATGCGCATCGCGCGCGAGGAGATCTTCGGCCCGGTGATCAGCGCCCTGCCCTTCGAAACGCTCGATGAGGTGGTGGCGCGCGCCAACGACTCGAGCTACGGCCTGGGGAGCGGCGTGTGGAGCCGCAACGTCAACACCGTGCACAAGGTGGCGCGCGGCCTGCGCACCGGCACCGTGTGGGCCAACTGCTACCAGGTGATGGACCCCGCCATCCCGTTCGGCGGCTACAAGATGAGCGGCTTCGGCCGCGAGAGCGGCGTCGAGCACCTGCAGGAGTACCTGCAGACGAAGGCCGTCATCATGAAGCTCGATTGAACTGCCGCGCGGCCCGATCGCCCTGGACGGGCCGCCACCGAGTCGTGACCGAGCCGCCTGCAAGCACCACAAGGAGACCGCGATGACCCCGACCCGACACCCCGCACGTTCCGCCCTGCTCGCCGCGGCGACCTCGCTCTTCGCCGCGTTCGCCCTGGCAACGGCGGCTTCCGCCCAGGACGCCTGGCCGAGCAAGCCCATCCGCATCGTCGTGCCTTACCCGGCAGGTGGCACCACCGACCAGCTGGCGCGCGCCATCCAGCAGCCGCTACAGGAACTGCTCGGCCAGACGGTCATCGTCGAGAACAGGGCGGGCGCCGCCGGCACGCTCGGCACCGACAGCGTGGCCAAGAGCGCGCCCGACGGCTACACGTTCGTCTTCGGCAACAGCGGGCCGAGCGCCACCGCGTCGCTGATGCGCAAGCTGCCCTACGACGTGCTGAAGGACTTCAAGCCCGTCTCGACGGTGGTCATGGTGCCGCTCATCCTGGCCGTGGCCGCCGACAGCCCGCACAAGTCGGTCAAGGACTTCATCGCCTGGGCCAAGGCGCAGGGCACGAGCCTGAATTTCGGTTCCACGGGCGTGGGCAGCAGCTCGCACCTGACGGGTGAGTTCTTCAACGAACGCGCCGGCACGAAGCTGCAGCACGTGCCCTACCAGGGCGGCGCGCCCATGGTCACCGCGTTCGCCGGCGGCCAGGTGCACATGGCCTTCGTCACCGGCCTCGACGGGGCAGCCATGGTGCAGGCCGGCCGCATTCGCTACCTGGCTGCGGCCACGCCGCAGCGCAGCGAGGTGCTGCCCGGGCTGCCCGCCATCGCGGAGGACGTGCCCGGCTTCGCGAGCGTCGTCTGGTTCGGCGTGCTCGCGCCGCGTGGCGTGCCCGACGACATCGTCGGCAGGCTGAATGCCGCCATCGTGAAGGCCGTGGCGCGGCCGGAGGTGCGCAAACTCTTCGTCGACCGCAACGTCGAGCCGCGCAGCAACACGCCGGCCGAGTTCGACAAGCTCATCCGCGACGAGCTCGAGCTCTGGGCGCCGGTGATCCGAAAGGCCGACATCAAGAGCTGAGCCCGGCGCCAAGGCCGCGGTTCGTCAACGCCAGAGCGTCGCGCCGTCATCGCCACCGAAGGCGCCGAAGCCTGCGCGCCCATGGCCGCGCAGGCCGACGCCCTGCAGCAGGTCGTCGTCGAGATCGGCGAGGTCGTCGTCGACTTCGTCGAGCAGCAGATCGGCCAGCAACTCGGTGCGCGAGTTGCGGAAGGCGGGTTTCGGCGTCTGGGCGGTGGCGGGCTTCATGGGCGTCTCCTGGATGTGCGTGGCACGCGTCGTGGGGTGAGCCGATGCTGGGGCGCTGACATTCGCGCCCTGTTTCGCCGCGACGCCGCCGGATGTCAGATGCAACGGTCGCCACGGCCAGCGGCGCGTGGCACCATCGCGCCATGCTCGACTTCGACAACCCCAAGGTCCGCGCCCAACGTGCCGACCTCGCGCTGGCCCTGCGCGCCGCCGCCCATCACGGCCTGGCCGAAGGCGTGTGCAACCATTTCAGCGCCGAGCTGCCCGACGGCAGCGGCCGCTTCCTGCTCAATCCGCGCGGCCTCCTGTGGGCCGAGGTGCAGGCCGACGACATCGTGCTCGTCGACTCGGCTGGCAAGCGCCTGGCCGGCCGCCACGAGGTGGAGCCGACGGCGATGTTCATCCACGCCGCCATCCACCGCATCGCGGGCAAGGCGGTGGTGCTGCACACGCACATGCCCTACTCGACGGCGCTCACGCTCACCACCGACCGCGGGCTCGACGTGAACCTCAGCCAGAACGCCATGCGCTTTGCCGGTCGCGTGGCCGTCGATGCCCACTACAACGGCCTCGCGCTCGATGCGTCGGAGGGCGAAAGGATCGCGCACGCGATGGCTGGCGCCGACGTGGCCTTTCTCGGCAACCACGGCGTCGTGGTGTGCGGCGAACGCATCGCCTGGGCCTACGACGACCTGTACTACCTCGAACGCGCCTGCCTCGTGCAGGTGCTGGCGCAATCGACCGGCCGCGCGCTCATGCCGGTGGACCCGGCGCTCGCCCATCGCGTCGGCGAGCAGACGCGCGGCGAGCGCCTGCAGTCGGACCTGTTCTTCGAGGCGCTGAGGCGCAGGCTGTAGCCTGCCGGCCGATCGTCGCCGTCGACGCCATGTCGAGCGGCGTGCGCACGCCGCCCGATCGCCGCCGCCCGATCGCCGCCGCCGGCTCAGCCGCGCGCGCGCTTGGCCGCGGCAGCCTTCTTCGCCGGTGCCCTGCGCGCCGAGGCGCCCGTCGAGGCCGCCTTGCGTGCCACCTTCTTCTTGGCTGCTGCCTTCACGGGGGCCGACGCTGGCACCACCGCGGGCGCCCCAGGCTGCGCGAACACCAGCCGCACGGAGAAGGTGGCCAAGGTGCCGCTGTCCTGCGCCGCCGCGTCCTTGACCTTCAAGGTCCAGCGCCCGTTGCAGGCCTTGCCGGCCAACCCCGCCAGCTTGCTCGTGGTCGTCTTGTCGTAGACCTTCTTCAGGCTGTTGCGCGTGCCGCCGGTGCGGTTGTGCAGCACGATCGGCGCCACGCCGGTGGCGGCCGGCGGCTCCACCGTCAGCACGAGGTCGCCGATGTAGCTGTGCGCCAAGTCCACAGCCACGCTCACGGCGTCCACCACCTGCGCGTCGGGCACGTCGAGCGCGAAGCTCACCGTCTGCAGGTCGGGGATCGGCGCATCGAAGCGCCGGCTCACGGTGACCTCGTTGCGCGGCTGCGGCTTGGCGAGGTCCACGGCCGTCTTCGCGTTGACGCGCCCCCAGCCGTAGAACTTGCTGCGCCCGGCGGCCGTGTACTGGCCGCCTTGCGGGTCGATGCGCTCGCCGGCTCGCTTGAGGATGTCCTTCACGTCCTCGCGCCGCAGCGCCGGGTTCACGGAGAGCACGAGAGCCGCCACGCCGGCCGCGCCCGGGCAGGCGCTCGACGTGCCGCCGAAGCTGTTGGTGAAGAGCCCGGCCGCGTCGCCGTCCTGGGCGCGGCCCGGGTTGTAGCCCTGCGCGCCGGCGCGGTCGGTGGTCCAGATGCCGGTGGTCAGCGGCGCCGGGTGGTTCTCGTCCGGGTGCTCGAAGTCGCTGCTCGGGAAGCTGCACCACACCGCGTTGCCGAAGTCGCTGTAGACGGAGCGCTTGCCGCGGTCGTTGCAGGCGGCGATGGCCAGCACCATCGGGTGGCTGGCGTAGCCGTCGTTGTCGACGCTCTCGTTGCCGTTGCCGGCGGCGAAGAGCACGACGCAGCCCTTGCCGCCGCGGCCCTGCGTGGCCGCGTATTCGATGGCCAGGCGCGTGTGCGCCGGCGGCTGGTCGACGGCGTTGTGCTGCGGGTCGTTCGGGTTCCACCATTCGCCATCCGGTGGGCCCCAGCTGCAGCTGATGACATCGGCGCCCTGGTCGGCCGCGTAGCGAAAGGCCTCGGCCTCGGCGTGCGAGCCGAGGCCCGCCGCCAGGCGCATCGGCATCAGGCGCGCTGCCGGCGCCACGCCACTGGCGCCCACCGTGCCGTTGGCGCAGGCGACGCCGGCACAGGCGGTGCCGTGGTTCTCGCCGCCGTTGCGTGGGCGCGGGTTGTCACTGCCGGAGGTCACGTCGCGTGGTGCCACCACCTTGCCGCTGCCGCCGAACTCCGCATGGTCGATGTCGACGCCGTCGTCGATGATGGCGATGGTGATGCCTTCGCCGCGGGCCACTGCGTGCGCCGCTTCGACGTTGGCGCTCTGGTCGATCGTGACGCCGCCGACGCTCGTCTTCTTCAGGTGCCACTGCGGCAGGAAGATCAGCTTGCTGCGCCGCTCGCGCACGAGCTCGGGATGGCAGTACTCGACGTCGTCGCGCGCCCGCAGCGTCTCGGCGAGGTCGAACACCTTCCGGCCGATGCCCTCCGGCGCCTCGACGAAGAAGGCGTTGGTCGCGTAACCCGGCTCGGACTTGATCGCCAGGCCCAGCTCGCGCAGCACGGCACGGCAGGCATCGGCGTCGGCCGCATCCGCAAACTTGACGAAGAGGTTCTCGGTGTACAGCACGGGCGCACGCGTCGCCGGGTCCACCAGCACGCCGCCGGCGAAGCGCACATCGGGCAGCGCGCTCAACGCCGCCTTGCGGGACTCCAGCGAGCGGCCGCCGCGCGCGACGGGCACGCGATAGACCTCGACGCCGGCATCGGGAAACGACAGCACCAGCTGTCCGTCGGCCAGCTGCGCCGAGGCCGGCGTGGCCACCGGGCCGCCCGAGCGCGAGACCGAGCGGCCGCTGCGCGTGCGCACGGCGATGAGGTCGTTGCTCAGCTCGAGATCGAATCCGGGTTCGCCTTTGCGGCCGAAATACACCTTGGGCATGTCGTGCTTCCTCCAATGGGCCTCGGCCAACGCGCGATCACGCGGCGGGCAAGGCGAGGCGGCGATGGTGCGGGCCGCGAGGCCACGAAGCAACCCCCGAGAACATCAATGCGAGCGTTCGCGGCCCGGGCGTGCGAGCGCGCCGCGGGCGCCCGAACGGTGCTTCAGGGGCTTGGCGATCCTGCCGCGTCGAGGTAGTACCAGCGCCCGGCCAAGCACTCGAAGCGGCTGCGCTCGTGCAGGCGTACGGCGCGCCCGGCGAGCTTGACGCGCGCAACGAACTCGACCGTCGCGTGGGTGTCGTCCTGCGCGACATGCTGTCGCACCTCCAGCCCCAACCAACGTTGGCCCGGCGGATCGGGCTCGAGCGAGGCCGGCCGTGTCTGCGGATGCCAGGTGTCGAGCACGTAGCTCGTGAGCCCGAGGACATAGGCGCTGTAGCGCGATCGCATCAGCGCCTCGGCGCTCGGCGCTTGCAGGTGCAGCGAGCCGGCGTGCCAACGCCCGCAGCACTCGGCATACGAGGCAGGCGCGCCGCAGGGGCACGGCCCGCCCGTCCCCGTCGATGCCGCCATGGCCGCCCGATCGCTGCCGCTCATGCTCGAGCCAGCTCACGGGCGCGCTCGATGAGCCGCCGGGCGTTGCGGTAGGTCGGCACCTCGACCCACAGGCCTTCGAACAAGGCCCGCTCCTCGCGCGGGCGTGGCGCGCGGGCGTCCAGGGTCATCGGGCGGCTCCAGCGCCCTCCACCTGCAGCACGACGTTGCCCATTGCGCGCCCCTGCTCCACCGTCTCGTGCGCCTCGACGATCCTCGAAAGTGGCAGCCTCACTGCGATGTTGTGCTGCAGCTCACCGCGCGCCAGCATCCGCTGCAGCGCCGCGGTGGCACGCGCCCGGTCGGCGTCGTCGAGGTGATACACCATGAAGAACCGGAGCTGGATGTTCTTGGCCAGCAGCACCGGAAACGGCAGGTTCAGAGGCAGCGGGCTGCTGCCGTAGGCCACCACCTCGCCGCCGGTGCGCAGCGCCTCCAGGTCGAGCGCGGCATTCACGGCGAGGTCGAGCTCGATGATGCGGTCGACGCCGCGGCCGCCCGTGATCTCCTTCAGCCGCTCGGCCACCGGCTCGGTCTTGTAGTTGATCACGTCGTCGGCACCGGCGGCGCGCGCTAGCGCGGCCTTGGCCTCGCTGCTGACCGTGGTGATGAGCCGACCCACGCCCATGCGGCTGGCCATCTGCAGCGCGTAGTGGCCCACCGCCCCGGCGCCACCGGCCACGAGCACGGTCTTGCCGGCCACGCCACCGTCCATCAGCACCGCGTGCATGGCCGTCAACCCGGGGATGCCCATGCAGGCGCCGGCCTCGCCCGGCACGCCTTCGGGCAGCGGCACCGCCTGCCGCGCCGGCAGGCAGATGAGCTCGGCCGCGGTGCCGAAGGGCCGGCCCCAGGCGGCGTTCCACAGCCACACGCGCTCGCCGATGCGGCGTACCTCGACGCCCTCGCCCACGCGGTCGATCACGCCCATGCCGTCGCTGTGCGGGATGATGCGAGGAAACGGCAGCGTCTTGCTGCGCACGCCGCCGCGCGTCTTCACGTCCGACGGGTTCACGCCCGACCACATCACGCGCACGCGCACCTCGCCGGCGGCAGGCTGCGGGTCGGGCAGGTCGGCGAGTTGCAGCACCTCGGCGGCGGCACCCACCCGTTCGTAGAAGACAGCGCGCATGGTCTTGGGGCTCCTGGATTGAAGGGTCGGCGCGTCAGGTCCGTCGCCACTGCAGCAGCGAGTAAGGCACCTCGGCCGCCGCATGATGCTCGAAGACGCCCTCCACCTCGGCGCCGATGGTCACCTCCTGCATGGCGTCGCCGAGCAGGTTGCCGAGCATGCGCAGGCCACCCGCCTCGGGCAGCTCGACCAGCACGGCGAGATACGGCCCGCGCTCCTTCAGGGCCGGGTGCACCGGGTGCCACACGCGCTCCCAACTGAAGATGCGGCCGCGCGGCGCCACCTCCACCCAGGGCGGATCGAAGGCATGGCAGTGGTGGCACAGCCACTCGCCGCCGAACTGCCAGGTGCCGCAGGCAGCGCAACGCTGCACGCGCAGCACGCCTTGCGTCAGGCCCTGCCAATACGGTGCATTGACACGTTCTTCGTCCAGAGGCGCGGGCAAGCCGGCGGGAAGGTAGTGGGCCGTCTCGGTCATGGTGGGATCAAGGCTGGATCAAGGCGCGTTCAGGGCACGTACAGGGCGCGACCAGGATGCGATCAGGCGGGCGGCCCGAACCAGTGTCGCACCCGCCGCAGGGCCCTCGAGCGCCAGCTTCGAAGGGGCTCGCGCAGGCGCAGACGCCAGGCGTGCAGGCTGCGCCACAACGCCGAGCCGCGCACCCAGGCGAGCAGTTGCTCCTTCCAACCCGTCCAGCGCGCATACAACGCGGCGAACCAAGCCAGGCGCATCAGCGCCGGACGCGTGAGCGTGAAGAGACGCGCCACGATGGCCGTGCCGACGAGCTTGGCCGCGACGATCACCGCCAGCCCCGCCAGGCGTTGGCCATGCGCCACCAGCCAAAGGGCACCGATCTTCACCGGCAGCAGCGCCAGCCCCGGCAGGAAGAACACGACCAGCGCCGCGTAGGGAGGCAGGCGCGCGATGCGCGCCTCGATGCTCCGCAGCACAGGCAGGCGCGCGATGCGCGCCATGAGGTTCTGCAGCGGCTGCCAGCCCCATTCCTCGAACAGGATGATGAGCGCGAGCAGCAGCCGCAGCGGCGCCTTCAACCAGGTGATCAAGCGATTCGGCCGGCGGGTCATCGCGCCGGATTGTCACGGTGCGGCACATGGTCCTCATGATGGTCCGCCTGACAGTCCGTCTCACGGTCCGGCTCGTGAAGCGGCCGAGGGTGGTCCGGTACGTGGTCCGCCTCATGGCGCGGCTCACAGCGCCGCGCCCGAGCCGAGGATGAGGCTGCTCACCGGGCTCACCAGCGGCCCACCGATGACGAGCGAGAGATCGCTGCGCGCCGCCTGGCTCGTGGACTGCCCACGCACCTGGCGCACCGCCTCGAGCACGAGCTCGAAGCCGTGCATGTAGCACTCCGCGAGGTTGCCGCCGCTCGTATTGAGCGGCAGGCGGCCCGCCGGCGCCACGAGGTGGTCGAGCTGCATGAACTCGTTGGCCTCGTCCGGCCTGAAGAAGCCGTGCTCGGCGAGCGCCATCACGACGCCGCCGGTGAAGTTCTCGTAGGCCTGCACGCTGCCGATGTCGGCCGGGCCGACACGCGCCATGCGGTAGAGCTCCCGTGCCACGTTGACGAAACTGGCGCTGGCGTAGTGGGGGGCGTTGTGCGGGTTGGCGAACGTGCGGTGGTCGCTGCCGGCGGCGGCGCCGAGCACGTAGGCAGGCGGCTGCTTCAGGTCCTTCGCGCGTTCGGCGCTCACCAGAACGAGCGCGGCGGCGCCGTCGTTCTCGAGGCAGATGTCGAAGAGGTGGAAGGGCTCGACGATCCAGCGCGAGGCGTCGTACTTCGCCTCGTCCAGCGGCTTGCCGTGCATCACGGCGCGCGGGTTGCGCTGCGCGTGCGCGTAGGACGCCAGTGCCACGGCGCGCATCGCTTCCTGGCGCACGCCATGCTCGTGCATGAAGCGGCGCACCTTCATCGCGTACTTCTGCGCCGGGCTCAACACGCCGTAGGGCGCCATCCAGGCCATCTCGGCGCCGGCCGTGGCGGCCGGCTTGGCCCGGCCAAAGCGCCCGTGCTGTCCCTGCGCCAACGCGCGGAAGACGACCACGGTGTCGGCCAAGCCGGCGGCGATGGCCGCGGCGCCGTTGGCCACGGCGGCGGCACAGCCGCCACCGCCGCCGCCCCACTGCATCGTCGTGCTGCGCAGGCGCGGCAGGCCGAGCGCCGCGGCCAGCCGAGAGGGATCGGTGCGGTCGTTGCTGTAGCCCGCGAATCCATCGACCTCGGTCACGGCGATGCCCGCGTCGGCGCAAGCGCCGACGATGGCCTCAAGCGCCAGACGGAATTCAGGGACCGGCGACTGGCCGTGTTTGTAGTAGCGCGTTTCGGCGATGCCGGCCACCGCCACCTTGCCGCGCAGGCTGCGCTCGTTCACGGCGGAGGCTTCTTGGCGGAGGGGTTGGCGGAAGGGTCGGCGGCCGGTTTCGCCGCCGGGCTCGCACCAGCGCTTGCGGCGCCAAAAGCGCCCTCGCCCGCCAACCTGGCGAGCGCCGCTTCTTCGAGGCCCAGCACCTCGCGCAGCACCACCGCCGTGTGCTCGCCGACGCGCGGTGCCGCCACGGGGTCGGCCACCGGGGTGGCCTCGAAGCGCCAGGGCGGCGCGATGTTCGGGATGGGCCCCGCCGTGGGGTGATGGATCCAGCTCACCGTGCCGCGCGCCTTCGTCTCCTCCGAGCGCAACGCCTGCCCGACCGTGCGCACGATGCCGCAGGGCACGCCCGCATCACGCATGCGGGCCCGCCACACCTCGAAGGGCTGTTGCTTGAACTCCTCGCCGAGTACTTTGAACAGCTCGTCGCGCCGCGCCTGTCGTCCATGGCGGCCGGCGAGATCCGCATCGTTGGCCAGATCCTCGCGCCGCACCACTTCGCTGGCGAGGCGGTGCCAGACGCGGTCGTTGCCGCAGTTGATGTAGAAGTCGGCGTCGCTGGCGCTGAACACGCCGCTCGGGCAGGTGTCGACGCTCGTGTTGCCGTGCCGCTGCGGCTCACGCCCCGTGAGCAGGTGCTGCATCGGCGCCCAGCCGGTCATGAACAGGCCCGTGTCGTACAGGCCCACCTCGACGAACTGGCCGTGGCCTTGCGCGTGCTGCGTGCGCGCGTAGAGCGCGGCCAGCACCGCCTGGCTCACCATCATCGCCGTGCCCATGTCCATCACGGCGGCGCTGGCGCGCACGCCCTGGCGGTCCGGGTAGCCGTTCATGCTGACGAAGCCGCTCTCGGCCTGCACGACGGGGTCGAAGCCCATGCGGTCGGCAAACGGCCCGTCGCGGCCATAGGCAGAGACGGAGCAGAAGACCAGGCGTGGGTTCCCCTCGCGCAAAGCGACGTGCCCGAGGCCGAGCCGATCCATCACGCCAGTGCTGAAGTTCTCCACCACCACGTCGGCGCGGGCGATCAGCTCGCGCGCCAGCGCCGCGCCGGCGGCGTTCTTCAGGTCCAACGCCACGCTCTTCTTGCCGCGGTTGGCCCACAGGAATGGCCCGCCCTGGTCGGGCAGCTGCGGCAGCTCGGGTGGGTAGCGGCGCAGGTCGTCGCCGCGCCCGGGCGGCTCGACCTTGATCACTTCGGCGCCGAGGTCGGCCAGGAACATCGTCGCCAGAGGCCCGGCGATGAAATGCGAGAAATCGACGATGCGCACGCCCTGCAGCGCCAGCGGCGCCCCGGCCGGGCGCGGGCGGTGCTTAGGGAACTCCTGCGTCAGTGTGTCGAGCATGTCGGCTCCCTCACCGAAGCAACGCCACCAACCTGGCGGACGCCACGGCGCAAGCCCAGCGGCCGCCGCGGAATCGGCTTCGCCGGGCAGCTGGCGGCGCCCCCTGGGGGGAGGCGGCCGAAGGTCGCTTCGGGGGGCTCAAGGGACATACCCGAAGTCGGCGCCGAGCTTTGCGCGCATGAAATCGGCGCCCACCTGCTTCCAGTCGGCCCCGGCGTCCACCGTGATGGAGATGGCCCTCCACATGAAGCTCGAAGGCGCATTCGCCGGCGCCGGGCGCTGGTGGTCGGCTTCGAGCTTGCGCAGCGCGTCGAGCAGGAAGCGCCGCGTGCGCGCGATGCCCAGGTCGGTGCTGCCCAGATGTTCCTTCGTGCGGTCGTAGACGGGCATCACACCCGACTGGCAGGCCGCGTCCTGAATCCACAGCCCCGGCATGCCACTGTTGAACTGCTTCACCTGCATCTCGTAGCTGAAGTGGTACGCGTTGCCGCGGTTGTACTTGCTCCAGTACAGAGGGTACGGGTGCGTGACCGGTCGCTCCTCGAAAGAGTGGTCCGACGGGTGCCCGGTTTCGCGCCCGCCCTTGCCGCCGCTCTTGAAGACCTGCCGCGTGCGCTCGTACAGCGGCTGCGCCGGCGTGTAGGTGAACATCAGGCACAGCGTGTGGTCGTCGTCCACCGGCACCCAGGCGTGGCCGCTCAGCTCGGGGTACTGCGTCTGCGGCGGCACCAGCGTGTAGAACGGCATCAGGTACTGGTTGACGCGGATGTACTCCTTGGCCGTGACACCGCCGTCATCGCTGCCAGGCACCTTGCGCCGGCTGGCGATCTGCATGCCCGCGTCGTGTGCCTGCACTTCGAACTTCGGTGCCAGGTCCGCCGCCTGCCGCCATTGGTTGATGGTGCCCTGCTCGTCGACGCGGCCGTGCAGGATGGCCGCATGCGCGGAGTCGATCTCGCCTTCGAGCGCCTGCAGCCAGTTGCACTCCTGGATGCGCACGGACAAGGCCACGTTCGCCTCGGGCACCATGTTCCACTCGAACTCGGGCAGCGGCGGCGGCTCGGCGTCCGGGCCCAGGTAGGCCCAGAGCACGCCGTTGCGCTCGCGCACCGGGTAACTCTTGATGCGCACGTTGCGGCACAGCGGCGAGCTCGCGGGCTCGGCCGGCGTGTCCTGGCAGGCGCCGTCGACGCCGAACTTCCAGCCGTGGTACATGCAGCGCAGGCCGTCGTGCTCGTTGCGCGCGAAGACCATCGGCGCGCCACGGTGCGGGCAGGCATGGTCGACGAGACCGGCACGGCCACTCGTGTCGCGAAAGGCGACGAGGTCTTCGCCGAGCAGCCGGATGCGGTGCGGCTGCCCGTCGGCAACGAGGTCGCGCGCGAGCAGGAACGGCGTCCAGAACAGGCGCATCAGCGCGCCCATCGGCGTGCCCGGCCCGACGCGGACCAGTCGTTCGTTGTCTTCGCGTGAAAGCATGTCGCGACCCCGGCTGCGGCTCAGTTGCCGGCGCCATTCTTGCGCCGGCCGAGGACGGCGCCCGTGCGCGACCCGCAAACCATCTGTGACCTCCTCTGTGGCCTGATGTGATCGCATGTGATCTCATGTGGCCTCGACGCGGCTCTCGTCCCCGCGCCAGGGCGACCTTCTACGCGTCGTGGCCCCGGCGGCCGGCCACCGCAAGCCACCGCCCGGCTCAGCTGGACATCTCCATAAAATCGTGCCATGGGCGGGGCCTGCAGATGATCGTCGCCACCGCCGGCCATGTCGACCACGGCAAGTCGACCCTCGTGGCCGCCCTCACCGGCCAGCGCACCGACCGCCTGCCCGAGGAGCAGCGGCGCGGCATGACCATCGAGCCAGGCTACAGCCATGCCGACCTCGGCGAAGGCGCGGTGGTGGACTTCGTCGACCTGCCCGGGCACGAGCGCTACCTGCGCCACCTGCTGGCCGGCGTCGCCGCCGCCGACGCGGCGTTGCTCGTCGTGGCCGCCGACGACGGCCCGATGCCGCAGACGCACGAACACCTGGCGCTGCTGCGGGCGCTGGGCATCGAGCACGTGGTGCCGGTGGTGAGCAAGATCGACCGGGTGGACGCGCAGCGCGTGGCCGAGGTGCGCGAGGTCGTGCTCCAGCTGCTCCATGCGCATGGCTGCGCGCCGACGCCAACGTACGAACTCTGCGCGCCACGGAGCCTGGGCTTGGAGGCGTTGCGCGAGGGCCTGCGCACGCAACACCGCACGCTCCACCGCCATCACCACACCCAGCCGCCGCACGAAAGCGGTGCCGGCTTCCGCCTCGCGGTCGACCGCGTCTTCACGCGTAGCGGCGCCGGGCTGGTCGTCACCGGCACCGCGCTTTCGGGCCAAATCGCCATCGGCGACGCACTGCGCGTGGCGCCCGATGGCGCCGCCGCCCGCGTGCGCGGCCTGCAAAGGCATGGCCAGCCCGTGCCAGACGTGCGGGCCGGGCAGCGCTGCGCCCTCAACCTCGCGCCACTGGCCGGCGAGCGGCTGGAGGTGGCGCGAGGCGACTGGCTCCTGACGCCGGCGTTGTGGCTGCCGACCCGCCGGCTCGACGTGCTTTGGCAGCCGGCGGCCGCCCTGGGCCCACCAGGCGCGGGCGGCGCCTCATGGCCGCCGGCGGGCGGCGGCTCGTTGGCACCGCCGCGGCACCCGCACCCGCAATCGCAATCGCAATCGCAATCGCAATCGCAATCGCGCCCGCAATCGCGCCCG
>JAEUPE010000074.1 GCA_016790435.1 Rubrivivax sp.
GATCAATGCCGGCGATCACCTGCTCCCGCCGGCCTTGCCGGCTCACACCTACTTGTGGCTGAGAGCGTGCCCCACGAGCCGGGCCGTGATGTCGACGATTTGGATCATGCGTTCGTAGGGCATGCGCGTGGGGCCGATGACGCCCAGCGTGCCGACGACGCGGCCGTCGACCTCGTAGGGGGCCGTCACCACCGAGAGCTGCTCGTCGGGCACGACCTGGCTCTCGCCGCCGATGAAGATGCGCACGCCCTCGGCGCGGCTGCTCACGTCGAGCAGGCGCATGAGCTGCGTCTTCTGCTCGAAGAGGTCGAACAGGCGCCGCAGGCTGCCCATGTCCTGGCCGAAGTCCTGCACGCCGAGCAGGTTGCGCTCGCCCGAGACGACGACCTGCTCGGTGCCGTCGCCGACGGCCTCGCTGCCGGCCTCGACGGCGGCCTGCATCAGCGCCGCGATCTCGCCGCGCAGCGCGTCGACCTCGTGCTTGAGCCGTTCGCGCACTTCCTCGAGCGTGAGGCCGGCGTAATGCGCGTTGACGTACTGCGTCGCTTCGGTGAGCTCGGCCGTGCTGTGGTCGCGCGCGGTGAAGACGACGCGGTTCTGCACGTCGCCTTCGGGCGAGACGAGGATGACGAGCACGCGCCGCTCGCCCAGGCGCAGGAACTCGATGTGATGGAAGACACCGGCGTTGCGCGGCGCGCTCACGACGCCGACGTAGCTCGAGAGGCTCGACAGCAGCGAAGCCGCCTGCGCGATGACACGCTGCGGCTGGTCGGCGTGCAGCTGCTCGCGCACCTGTTCACGCAGCTGCTCGTGCATGAGGTCGCGCGCCGCGGCCATCTCCAGGCTCGCCGAATCCAGCTCGGACACCGGCCGCGCGGTGAGCATGGTGTCGACGAACAACCGGTAACCGCGCGCCGTGGGCACGCGCCCGGCGCTGGTGTGCGGGCTGGCGATGAGGCCGAGCTCCTCGAGGTCGGCCATGACGTTGCGGATGGTCGCCGGCGAGAGGTCGAGGCCCGAGGCGCGCGAGAGCGTGCGCGAGCCCACGGGCTGGCCGTCGGCGATGTAGCGCTCGACCAGCGTCTTGAGCAGCGTGCGCGCGCGATCGTCCAGCATGGGCGTTTCATTGTACGGAGCGGTGTGCCGGTGAAGGCCCTGAATCGTCCCCGGGACACCCCGGAGACCCCCGCGCCTGCGAGGGGGCCTATGGTCTAATGCATCGCATGCCGAAGGCGTTTCGACATGCCGCCATCGTGGGCAAGTACCAGGCCCGCGGGATCGCGCCGGTGCTGGAAGACATCGCCCACTTCCTCACCGGTCGCGGCCTCGATGTCTTCTTCGAGCGCGAGACGGCACAGGCCATGGGTGCCACGGGCACGCACGGGTCGGGCCGCGTCGGCGAGATTGGCGCGATCGGCGAGGTGGGCGGCTTCGAGGCGCTGAAGGCCGAGGAGATCGGGCGGCGCTGCGACATCGCCATCGTCGTGGGCGGCGACGGCACCATGCTGGGCTTTGCGCGCGAGATGGCGCGTTTCCAGGTGCCGCTGGTGGGCATCAATGCCGGGCGGCTGGGCTTCATCACCGACATCCCGCTCGACCGCTACAAGGAGAGCCTGGCGCCGATCCTCGACGGCGACTTCGAGGAGGAGCACCGCTCGATGCTTGCCGGCAGCGTCTGGCGCCAGAGTGGCGGCATCAGCGAGTGCATCTACGAAGGCCTGTCGCTCAACGACGTGGTGGTGGGCCGCGGCGGCACCGCCGGCATGGTGGAGTTGCGCGTCGATGTCGGCGACGACTTCGTCGCCAACCTGCGCGCCGACGGCCTCATCGTCGCCTCGCCCACGGGCAGCACGGCCTATGCGCTGTCGGCCGGCGGGCCCATCCTGCACCCGGCCATAGGCGGCTGGGTGGTGGTGCCGATCGCCTCGCACACGCTCTCGAACCGGCCCATCGTGCTGCCCGATTCGGGCGAGGTGCGCATCGGCATCGTTGCCGGCAAGGACGTGTCGGCGAGTTTCGACATGCACAACCTGGCGAGCCTGCTGCACGGCGACCAGATCCGCGTGCGGCGCTCGGCGCACCAGGTGCGATTCCTGCACCCGCGCGGCTGGAGCTACTACGCCACGCTGCGGCGCAAGCTGCGCTGGTACGAGGGGGGCGTGTAGTGCTGCGCCGCCTGAACCTGCGCGACGTGGTCATCGTGGCCGAGCTCGAGTTGGAGCTCGGCGCGGGCTTCACCGTGCTCACCGGCGAGACGGGGGCGGGCAAGTCCATCCTCGTCGATGCGCTGCAGCTCGCGCTGGGCGGCCGGGCCGAGGCGACGCTGGTGCGCGAAGGCGCCGCGCGCGCCGAGGTGAGCGCCGAGTTCGAGATGCCGGCCGCACTGCGGCCCTGGCTGGAAGAGGCGGGTTTCGGCGCTGACGAGGAGACGCTGCTGCTGCGCCGCACCGTCGACGCGCAAGGCAAGAGCCGCGCCTGGGTGAACGGCAGCCCGGCCACGGTGACGCAGCTGCGCGAGGCCGCCGAGTGGCTGGTTGACATCCACGGCCAGCATGCCTGGCAAAGCCTCACGCGGCCGGCGGCCGTG
This sequence comes from Rubrivivax sp., assembly GCA_016790435.1. GTDB lineage: Bacteria > Pseudomonadota > Gammaproteobacteria > Burkholderiales > Burkholderiaceae_C > Rubrivivax. The sequence goes on from JAEUPE010000074.1 coordinate 2,588, forward strand.
CGCGCCTTGCTCGACGAGCAGGCCGGCATCGATGGGCAGGCGCTGGCCGCCGCCTGGAAGACCTGGCGCGAAGCGCAGGTGCGGCGCGACGAAGCGGTGGCGCAACGCGATGCGATGGCGCGCGACCGCGAGCGCCTGGCCTGGCAGGTGGCCGAGCTGGACAAGCTTGCGCCCGGTGCCGAGGAGTGGGAGCCCCTGAATGCCGACCACCAGCGCCTCGCGCATGGCCAGGCGCTGATCGACGGCGCACGCGCCGCGCTGGCCGCGGTGACCGAGGACGAACCGAGCGCGGCCAGCCTCGCGGCCCGTGCCATCGAGGCGCTGGCCGAGGTCACGCACTACGACGCGTCGCTCGATCCCGTGCTCGAGGTGCTGCGCGGCGCACAGGCGCAGATCGAGGATGCGGCGCACACGCTCGCGGCCTACCTCGGCCGCGTCGAACCCGACCCGCAGCGGCTGGCCGAGCTCGATGCGCGCCTCGCGGCCTGGGTGGGGCAGGCGCGGCGCTATCGTCGCGCGCCGGCCGAACTGCCGGCCTTGCTGGCGCAGTGGAAGCAGGAACTTGCCGGCCTGGATGCCGCCGCCGACGTGGAGGCGCTGCAGTCGGCCGCCGACGAGGCCGGACGTGCCTGGCGGGCCGAGGCCGGGCGGATCTCGCGCCAGCGCAAACGCGCCGCCGGGCCGCTGGCCGAGGCGGTGACTGCGGCCATGCAGCAACTCGGCATGGCCGGCGGGCGCTTCGAGGTGGTGCTGGTGCCTCAGGAGGAGCCGCAGTCCTTCGGCCTCGAGTCGGTGGAATTGCGCGTGGCCGGCCATGCCGGCAGCACGCCGCGCGCGTTGGCCAAGGTGGCCTCGGGCGGCGAGTTGTCGCGGCTGGCGCTGGCCATCGCCGTGACGACGGCCGCGGCGCCCACGGTGCAGCCCACGAAGGCGGGCGGACTCAAGGCCGAGGTCAAGGCCGAGGTCAAGGCCGAGGTCGTGCGGCCCGGCACGCTGATCTTCGACGAGATCGACGCCGGCGTCGGCGGCACGGTGGCTGACAGCGTCGGCCGGCTCATGAAGCAACTGGGCGGCAGCGCACAGGTGCTGGCCGTCACCCACCTCGCCCAGGTGGCGGCATGTGCCGACCACCACCTCGTGGTGAGCAAGGCGGCCAAGGGCGGGCAGACGCTCTCGGCGCTGCAGGCCGTGGAGGGCGAGGCCCGCGTGGCCGAGATCGCGCGCATGCTGGGCGGCGAAAGGCTTTCCGGCACGGCGCATGCGCAGGCCATGCTGGGCGCGCAGCAGGGCCAGGGCCAGGGCAAGCGCAAGGAGAGGGCGCGATGAAGGCGGCGGCGCGCTGCGGGAGGCGCCGGGCGTGAGCGAATGGATGCCGCTCGGCCCCGAGGACCGGCAGGACGTGGTGCTCATCACCGGCATCTCGGGTTCGGGCAAGTCGGTGGCGCTGCATGCGCTGGAAGACGCGGGCTACTTCTGCGTCGACAACCTGCCGCCCGAACTGCTGCGCGACTTCATTCGCCTCGAGCACGAGCGCTTCACGCACCGCGTCGCGGCCGCCGTGGACGTGCGCACCGCGAGCTCGCTGCCGCACCTCGTGCCGCTCATCGACTCGCTGCGCGGCGAGGGAATGCACGTGCGCTCGATCTTCCTCGATGCGAGCAACGACGCGCTGCTGCGCCGCTACTCCGAGACGCGGCGGCCGCACCCCCTGACCGCGCACGGTGGCGAGCGCGACGCGACGCGCGCGCTGGTGGAGGCGATCGACCTCGAGCGCCAGTTGCTGGCCGACCTGCGCGAGGTGTCCACCGTCATCGACACCAGCCAGTTGCGCCCGGCCGTGCTGCGCAGCTGGGTGCGCAGCCTGGTGGGGGCGCGCGACTCCGAGCTCACGCTCGTCTTCGAGAGCTTCGCCTACAAGCATGGCGTGCCGCTCGATGCCGACTATGTGTTCGACGTGCGCGTGCTGCCCAACCCCTCCTCCGTGCGCGAGCTGCGCCCGATGACCGGGCGCGACGCGCCGGTGGCCACGTACCTCGAGGCGCAGCCCGAGGCGAGGGAGATGCTGGCGCAGATCCACACCTTCCTGCAGCGCTGGTTGCCTTCGTTCGAGGACGACCAGCGCAGCTACCTCACCGTGGCCATCGGCTGCACCGGCGGGCAGCACCGCTCGGTGTACGCGGTGGAGTGGCTGGCGCGGCGCTTCGAGCCGCGGCATGCGACGCTGGTTCGGCACCGCGAGCTGGACGCGCGCGAATGACTGCCGTGAGGCCGCGGCCCGGGTGTTCGCCCGCCCTCGGGGTCGCCGCCCGCCGGGCTGCTCGGAGGGCGACCCTCAGGGCTGACCTCAGGGTCGCCCTCGGCAGGGGGCGGCGGTGACCGCCGCCAAGGCGCGGCCGTTGCCGCAGCCCTTGCCGCAGCCGCTGTCGCTTTTTCCACTGAAGCTGGTGCTGTTTCCCGAGGCCGTGCTGGTGCTGCGCGTTTTCGAGGCGCGCTACCTCGACCTCGTCAGCGAGTGCATGAAGAGCGGCGCCGGCTTCGGCGTCGTGTGCCTGAAGCGCGGCGACGAGGCCAGGCGCGGCGCCGCCAAGGTGGCGTTCGAGACGGTGGGCGTGATGGCGCGCATCGACGATGTCGACGCCGAGCAGGCCGGCATCCTGCGCCTGCGCTGCACGGGGCTTTCGCGCTTCCGGCTGCAGGGCGATCCCTGGCAACGCGACGACGGACTGTGGCAGAGCGCGGCCGAGAGCCTGGCCGACGACCCTTCGCGATCGCCCGGGCCGGCCATGCTGCAGACGGTGGGTGCGCTGGCCGAGGCCATTCGCAAGCTGCGGCAGCTCGACAAGGTGCCCTTCGCCGAACCCTACCGCCTCGACGATGCCGGCTGGGTGGCCAATCGCTGGTGCGAACTGCTGCCGGTGCCGCTGGCCGCCAAGCAGAAGCTCATGGAACTGGCCGACCCGGTGATCCGGCTGTCCATCGTCGACGGCTACCTGCGCGACAAGAAGGTCGTGCTCGGCTGAGCGCCCGGCCAGGGTCAGGCGACGTCGACGGCGGCCTCGAAGAGCCGACGCATGGGCGTCGGCAGGCCGGCGGACAAGGCCTCTTCACGGCTGAACCAGCGCCCTGCGCCCAGGCCGCCGAGCCGCTCGGGGCCGGGTGCCTTTGCGCGGGTCGGCCAGCGCCAGAAGATGGGCCGCAGGGTCCAGTCGAAGTGCGTGAGGGCGTGCTGCACGGTCGGCAGGGCCTGGCCCGCGCCGGGCCACCCCTCGGTGCCGGCAGCCAGCGCCTCGTCGTCGTCCAGCAATGGCAGACACCACAGTCCCGCCCACACGCCCGTCTGCGGGCGCCGCACGAGCCACCAATGGCCGCGGTGCTCGAGCCACAGCACGACGTTGTCGCGGTGGCCGCGGCGCAGGCGCCGCGTCTTCACCGGGAAATCGTGCGGCCTTTCCTCGGCATGCGCCACGCACTGCGTTGCCAGCGGGCAGCGGTCGCAAAGTGGCTGGCGCGCCAGGCACACGGTGGCGCCGAGGTCCATCAGGCCCTGCGTGTAGCTTTCGATGCCGCGCGCAGGCAGCAGGGCTTCGGCCCGGGCCCAGAGTTCGCGCTCGGCCGCGGCAACGGCCAGGTCGGCTTCGAAGCCGAGCGCGCGCGTGAGCACGCGCTTCACGTTGCCGTCGAGGATGGCGGCGCGCTCGCCGAAACAGAAGGCGGCGATCGCCGCCGCGGTGCTGCGGCCGATGCCCGGAAGCGTGGCGAGCGCCGCGCTGCTGGCAGGGAAGCGGCCGCCGAACTCGGCCACCACCTGTTGCGCGCAGCGGTGCAGATGGCGGGCGCGGCTGTAGTAGCCCAGGCCGCTCCAGGCAGCCAGCACGTCGGCCTGCGGCGCCGCGGCGAGCGCCTGCACGTCGGGAAAGCGTTCGAGGAAGCGACGGTAGTAGTCGAGCACCGTGCCCACCTGGGTCTGCTGCAGCATGACTTCGGAGAGCCAGACGCGGTAGGGGTCCTTCTCACCGACCCAGGGCAGGTGGCTGCGGCCGTGCTGGCGCTGCCAGCGCTGCACCTCGGTGGCGAGGTTGCCGGCGAGGCCGGCGACGGGGGGCTGCACCGGCGAGCGGGCCGGTGACCGGCTCGGCGGGCTGCCGGCTCGCTTGGCGCGGCCGGCGGCCTGACGACTCAAGCGGCGTCCTGCCGCGCCGCAAATGCGGAGCGGCCGTCGGGGTGGGCGTCGCCCCTGCGGCTCTCTGCCGCGGCGGCCGGTACCGATTGCCCGGGCACCACCGCATCGACGAGCAGGTCTTCCTCGCCTGGCGAGCAACGCGCTGCGGCCACGGCGTTGGCGGCGAGCACCTCGATGCGGCCGATCAGCTGCACCAGGTGGTCCTCCTGCTGCTGCACCTCGGCGATGCGCAGTTCCAGCTCGCCGGCGGCGCTCTGCACCCGCTCCAGCGATTCACGCCGGCGCGCAAAGCCGCGGCGGCGCTCGCGCAGCTGCATCTCGATCTGGCCGGAGCTGGCCTTGCTCCAGAGCTCCAGCTCGGCGGCGGCGTTTTCGTAGATGACGCGCAGCTTGGACAGCAGCATGCGCCGGAACTGCTCGGCAAAGCCGGGCTGCGCCATGCGCCAGGCTTGGTGGAAGCCGAAGTAGCGGCTGTAGTTGTCCTCGATGAGCGTGAGCTCGCGCCGATAGGCATCGAGCGCCGGCGTCGGCCCGACGACGAGCGCGAACCCGAACTCGGTGTTGAGCTGCGTGAAGCTCGCCTCGAGCATCTGGCGCATCTCGTCGGCCTGCTTCTCGGCGGCAACGAGCACGGCGCGCAGGCGCTCCAGCAGTTCGGCGAAGGCCGCCTTGCCGCCGATGTTGAAGGGCTTGCCCGAGGTCTGGCCCTGCATCTGCGCCACCTCGCGGCGCAGGGTCTCGTTGGACAGGCGCGACGTCATCTGGCGCAACTGGCGCATCTGCACCGAACGCAGCGCCGCCAGCTTGGCCGTGCAGCGCTCGAACTCGGCCGCCTCGGCCTCGACGCGGTCGAGCATGCGCACGAGCTTGCCACTGCTCTTGCCGCGCAGGCCGCGCAGCTCGAGCAACTGCTCGGCGGTGTGGCGTCGGCGGTCGGCCAGGCGACGCAGCGCGCCGGTGTGCAACTGCTGCACCACGGCGACCGCGGCCTGCACGAGCAGCTCGTGCCGGCGCGGCATCAGCTCCTGGGCGAGCGCGCGCTCCAGGGGTGGGATGCGGCTGGCCGTCACGGCCTCGGCGTTGTGGCCGACGCGTGCCGACAGCGCATCACGCGCCGACAGCGCGAACACGCGCGCCAACGGGATCTGCAGCGTGGCGGCGGTGAGCTGGCGCTGGTGCTCGATCTGCTCGGCCACCTCCTCGGACGTGGCGAGCGGGTCGACCAGCGTGTCGATCTTGTTCAGCACCACGAAACGTTCGAGGCTGGCGCCGCCCAGGTGCTCGCGCCAGATGGCCAGGTCGGTGCGGGTGACGCCGGTGTCGGCGGCGAGCACGAAGACGACGGCGTGCGCGGTGGGCAACAGGCCGAGCGTCAGTTCCGGCTCGGCACCGATGGCGTTCAGCCCTGGCGTGTCGATGACGACCAGCCCGGCCTCGAGCAGGGGGTGCGGGTAGTTGATGAGCGCGTGGCGCCAGGCGGGCACCTCGACGAGGTCGTCCGGGCCCTGCGGCGGGTTGTCCTCGGGCTGCTCCTCGTTCCAGAAACCGAGCGCGGTGGCCTGCTCGACGCTCACCCGCTGCGTGCGCGTGACGGCCGACAGTGCCTGCGTCAGCGCCTGCGAGTTGCGTGGTTCGAGCGGCACGTGCTGCCACGGCTCCTCGCGGCCGCGCAATTCGGCGAGCGACAGGCCGCGCAGCCGCGTTTCGATGGGCAGGAGCGAAAGGCGCGGCGGCAGGTCGGGATCGTGACGAAGTTCCACCGGGCACATGGTCGTGCGCCCCGGCGTGGCCGGCAGCACGCGCCGGCCGGCATCGGCGAAGAAGATGGCGTTGATCAGTTCCGACTTGCCGCGCGAGAACTCGGCCACGAAGGCGAGCACCAGCTTGTCGGAAGCCAGGCGCTCGCGCAGCGCCGTGATCTGCGCCGAGGCGGCCTCGTCCTGCAGGTCGCTCGAGCCGAGCAGGCCCGACAGCGAAAGCACCCGTTGATCCACCGCGGCGCGCCAGCCGGCCAGGGCGTCGAGGTGACGAGCAATGACGGTCTTCATCCAATGGGGGCTTGCTTCGCGCGGCGCATGCTAGCGCAGGGGGGTCGGCGTGGCTGTGTCCGTTTATCTCGGCGCCGTGCCGTTTGGCCGCGCGGCTGCGTGCGCGTTGGCCCGGTGCTCGGCCCGTGTCAGGGCAGGGTGGGCCGGGTGATCCATGCGGCGTTATCGGCGCTGGCAGCCGGCGCAGTAGTAGGTGGAGCGGCCAGACTGCACCAGGCGCCGCACGGGGCGAGCGCAACGGGGGCAGGGTTGGCCCGCCCGGCCGTAGACGGCGGCCTCGGCCTGGAAGGCGCCGCTGGCGCCGTGCACGTCGCTGAAGTCGCGCAGCGTCGAGCCGCCCAGCACCAGCGCCCGCGCCAGCGTGGCGCGCAGCGCCTCCAGCAACGCTGCCGCACGTCGGGCGCTCAGGCGGTGGCTGGGCGTCGAGGGGTGGATGCCGGCCTGGTGGAGCGCCTCGCAGGCGTAGATGTTGCCGGCGCCCACCACCACATCTCCCGCCAGCAGCACGGCCTTGATGGGCGCCCGGCGGCCGCGCAGGGCCTGGTGCAGGGCCTGCGCGGTGAAGCCTGTGTCGAAAGGTTCGGCGCCCAGCCGGGCAAGCAGGCGGTCCGCCGGCGGTTGGTCCATGCCCGGGGCGTAGACCACGGCGCCGAAGCGCCGCGGGTCGGTCAGGCGCAGCGTGCCGCGGTCGGTGACGAGGTCGAAGTGGTCGTGCGGGCCGGGTTCCCCCGCCGTGCCGTGCAGGGCCAGCGAGCCGGACATGCCCAGGTGCATCAGGAGTCCGCCGGCCGGCTGGCCGCCGCGCGAGAGCGGCAGCCAGAGGTACTTGCCGCGCCGCAGCACCGGACCCACCTCGGTGCCAAGAAGCCGGTCGGGCCGGCAGCCGAGCGGCCAACGCAGCGGTTTGCCCAGCCGCACACTGGTGACGCGGGCGCCGCGCAGAGGCTCGTCGATTCCTTGGCGGGTGACCTCTACCTCTGGCAACTCGGGCATGAATTCATTATGTGAGAATGAATTCAACTCCTCGCCCCCGACGGCGCCGCGGCGCCGCCCCGCCATGCACCCCACCCCCCGTCGTGCCGCCGCGAGGCCGCTGAACACCGCCCGCCGCAAGCGCGCTTCGGCCGCGGCCGGTGTTTTGGCCGTGGCCTCGGCGCTGGCCCTCGTGGCGCCGGCAGTCCGGGCGCAGGCGGACCGGCCGATGCCTTCGCCGCCAGCCGCCGCCGGGGCCGCCGCGGTGGATGCACCGGCGGCGACCGTCGCCAATTCTTCGCTCGACGCGCCGCTCTTCTATCAACTGCTGATCGGCGAGCTGGAGCTGCGCGGCGGCGAGAACGGCACCGCCTACGCCGTCATCCTCGACGCCGCCCGGCGCACGCGCGACGAGGCGCTGTTCCGCCGCGCGGTGGACATCGCACTCGCAGCGCGCTCCGGCGACCAGGCGCTGGCCGCCTCGCGTGCCTGGCGTTCCTCGCGGCCCGAGTCGGCCGACGCGCTGCGCACGCAACTGCAGATCCTGGTGGCGATGGGCCGCCTGGCGGACACGGCCGAGCCCGCGCGCGCGCTCATCCATGCGACGCCGGTGGCCGAGCGCGGCAGCACCATCGCGGCGCTGCCGCGCTTCTTCGCCCGCGCCGGCGAGCCCAAGGCGGTGGCGGCGCTGATCGAGGAGATCGTGCGCCCGCACATGCAGGCCGAAGCCACGCGCGTGCCGGCCCGCGTGGCGCAGGGCCGCGCCTGGCTCGCGGCAGGCGACGCGGAGCGGGCGCTTGCGCTGGTGCGCGAGGCGAACGGCCTGGAGCCGGCGGCGCCCGGACCGGTGCTGCTGGCGATGGAGATGATGCGCAACCAGCCTGAGGCCGGGCGCATCGTCGCCGAGCACATGGCGCGCCCGGACGTCGAGGCGCCGATGCGGCTGGCCTACGTGCGTTCGCTCACCGACTCGCAGCGCTACGCCGAGGCGGTGGCGCAGTTGCAGCAGGCCGTGAAGCAGCAGCCGACGTTCGCTCCGGCCTATCTGACGCTGGGGGCCCTGCATGTCGAGTTGCGCAACCCCCGCGAGGCCGAGGCGGCGCTCACCCGGTACGTCGAGCTGGTGCAAGGCGCGGGGGGCTCGCAGGCGGGCGCAGCCGCCGACGAAGCCGACGGCGACGACGAGCCGATGCAGGCCTCGCCAGAGCGCGGCCTGGTGCAGGCCTGGCTGATGCTTGCGCAGGCCGCCGAGCAGCGTGGCGACTTCGGCGCGGCCGAGGCATGGCTGAAGCGCATCGAGGACCCGCGCCGGGCCCTCGAGGTGCAGACGCGGCGCGCCTCGATCCTAGCCCGCCAGGGCAAGGTGAACGAGGCCCGCGACATGATCCGCCAGGCGCCCGAGCGCACCACCGAGGACGGCCGCGCGAAGCTCGTGGCCGAGGTGGGCGTGCTGCGAGAGGTGAAGCGCTGGCGTGAGGCCTACGACGTGCTGGCTGGCGGCCTGAAGCGCGTGCCCGACGACAGCGACCTGCTGTACGAGCAGGCGATGATGGCCGAGAAGCTGGAGCGCCTGGACGAGATGGAGCGCCTGCTCAAGCGCGTCATCGAGCTCAAGCCCACCAACGCGCATGCGCACAACGCGCTCGGCTACTCGCTGGCCGATCGCCGGCAGCGCCTGCCCGAGGCGCGGGCGCTCATCCAGCGCGCGCTGGAGCTGGCGCCGGGCGACCCGTTCATCACCGACAGCCTGGGCTGGGTCGAGTTCCGCATGGGCAACCGCGAGGAGGCGCTGCGCCTGCTCGAGAGCGCCTGGAAGGCCCGCCCCGATGCCGAGATCGGCGCCCACCTCGGCGAGGTGCTCTGGGCGCTCGGGCGCAAGGACGATGCCCGGCGCATCTGGCGCGAGTCGCGCGGCAAGGACGCAGCCAACGAGGTGCTGCGCGAGACGCTGGCGCGATTGCGCGTGGACCTGTGACGATGCCGCGTCCGGCGGGGCGCGGCCTGACCCAGCACCCGGCCGGAGGCCACTTGGCGAGGGCGGGGCCGCTTGGGCGCCTTCGCTTCCTCCGGCGCGGGCAAGGGTGGGCCGCGGCGATCAGCGTCGCGCTCGCCGGTTGCGCCAGCCAGCCGCCCGCCAGCGACGGGCTGGTGCTCACGGCTGCAGGGCGGCTCAGCGTGCGCGTCGAGGCGAGCCCGGCGCGGCCTTCGCAGAGCCTGAGCGCGGCCTTCGAGTGGCGTGGCGACGGCGTGCGCGGCGAGCTGACCCTGCTGTCGCCGCTCGGCACGCAACTGGCCCTGGCGCGCTGGTCGCCAGGCATGGCGAAGTTGATCACCCCGGAAGGAGAGACCGACTTCGACACCCTGGAGGCGCTCGCCGAGCGGGCGCTCGGGGAGCGCGTGCCGCTGGCGGCCTGGCCCGACTGGCTGGCGGGACGGCCGTGGCCGGGCGCGGCCGCGGTGCCGGCGCAGACGGCGCAGACGGCGGCTATCGCCGGCACACCTGCGGCGGGTGCCGGTTTCGAGCAACTGGGCTGGGTGGTGGACCTGTCGCGCCACGCCGAAGGTCGCATCGAGGCCCGGCGCGGCCAGCCGCCGATGGTCATCGTGCGCATCGTGCTCGACAACGAGGCTCGCGGGGCGGGAGGCCGACCGTGACGTTGCGCGCCTTGCACGACGTGCCGGCGCCGGCCAAGCTCAATCTCTTCCTGCACGTGGTGGGGCGGCGGGACGACGGCTACCACCTGCTGCAGTCGCTCTTCGTGCTTGTCGACTGGGCCGACCGGCTGCACTTCGAGCGGCGCGACGACGGCGCGCTCGCCCGCCACGACCTGCGTACTGATGCCGCATTGGCGTTGCCTGACGACGACCTGTGCCTGCGCGCTGCGCGTGCGTTGAAGGCGGCCAGTGGCTGCCCGATCGGAGTGGACATCCATCTCGACAAGCGCCTGCCAGCCGGCGCCGGCATGGGTGGCGGCAGTTCGGATGCGGCGAGCACGCTGCTCGCACTCAACCGGCTCTGGGGCCTGCGCTGGCCGCGGGCCCGACTCGCCGAGATCGGGCTCGCGCTCGGCGCCGACGTGCCGTTCTTCATCGGCGGCGAGAACGCGTTCGTCGAGGGCATCGGTGAACGCCTCACGCCTGTTCGTGTGCCCGAGTTGAGCTACGCCGTGGTCAAGCCGCCCGTCTCGATCGAGACGCGCAGCATCTTCACGCACCCGCTGCTCAGGCGCGACACCGAGCCCGTGTCGCTGCCGGTTATACTCACGGGCTCTTCTGGAGGCCGCGACAGCAGGACGTTCGCCGACCCAGGGGATACCGGTCCCGGGGCGTCCCGGGCGTGGGTTTCGGCAGGTACCTTGGTAGGCGATCGTGCGAGCGAATGGGCAGGCGCCTGGGTACGTGAGGGGGGCTTCGGCAGGAATGACCTGCAGCCTCCGGCCGAGGACCGGTGCCCCGAGGTCGCCGAGGCAGCCCGCTGGCTCCAGGCGCGTTACGGCAACAGCCGCATGACGGGCTCGGGCAGTGCGGTCTTCGCAAGAGTGAGTTCGAATTCACAAAGTTTGAATCCTGGCACGGCCGCTTCGATCGAGGCGAAGCCCGCGCTGGCAGCGGCGCCGGAGTTTCCTGCGGACCTGCCGGTCGGGTGGGTGGGGCGGATGTGCAAGGGGTTGGCCCGTCACCCTCTGGCGGACTGGGCCGGCTGACAGAGTTTTCGGTGGCGGGGGTCCCGAACGGACTGCCGCCTCCCGTGTAGGGGAGTCGCCAAGTTGGTCAAGGCATCGGATTTTGATTCCGACATGCGAGGGTTCGAGTCCTTCCTCCCCTGCCAAACCCTTCCACTGCGTCAGCCAGTCCTGATCCGGTGACCGGCCCGGCCCCAGGCCCCGGGCTGGGTCAAGCCGGGTCTCCATCGCGGAGTCATCCCGTGCTGTTCAACACCGTGCTCTTCACCGGCAACGCCAACCCGGTGCTGGCGCAGGAGATCGCCACGCACCTGGGCGTCGATCTCGGCCAGGCGTCGGTCGGTCGCTTCTCCGACGGCGAGGTCACGGTCGAGATCCGTCAGAACGTGCGCGCCCGCGACGTCTTCGTCGTGCAGCCGACCTGCTCGCCGACGAACGAGAACCTGATGGAGCTCCTCATCATGGTCGATGCGATGAAGCGCGCCAGTGCGCGCCGCATCACGGCCGTGATCCCGTACTTCGGCTATGCCCGGCAGGACCGTCGCCCGCGCAGCACGCGCGTGCCCATCAGCGCCAAGGTCGTGGCCAACCTGCTCGAGACCGTGGGTGTCGAGCGCGTGCTGACGATGGACCTGCACGCCGACCAGATCCAGGGCTTCTTCGACATCCCGGTCGACAACATCTACGCCAGCCCCGTGCTGCTGTCCGACCTGAAGAGCAAGCGCTACAACAACCTCGTGGTCGTGTCGCCCGACGTCGGCGGCGTGGTGCGCGCGCGCGCCCTGGCCAAGCAGCTCGGCTGCGACCTGGCCATCATCGACAAGCGCCGCCCGACGGCCAACGTCTCCGAGGTCATGCACGTCATCGGCGAGATCGAGGGCCGCAACTGCGTCATCATGGACGACATGATCGACACCGCCGGCACGCTCGTGAAGGCGGCCGAGGTGCTCAAGGAACGCGGCGCCAAGAGCGTCTACGCCTACTGCACGCACCCGGTGTTCTCGGGCCCGGCGGTCGAGCGCATCGCCAACAGTGCCATGGACGAGGTGGTCGTCACCAACACCATCCCGCTGTCCGACGCGGCCAAGGCCAATGCCAAGATCCGTCAGCTCTCGGTCGCTTTCCTGTTTGCCGAGACGATCCGCCGCATCAGCGACGGCGAGTCGGTCACATCGCTGTTCTCGGAGCAGAACAACAACTTCTAGAGGATAACGAGGCCACGCTTCGCGCGGCCTCGCAAGCGGGCTTGGTGGTTGCTGAGCCCATCACACGGCACCTGGTCGCGGGTGCCTTTCAATCGGAGTCGAAATGAAATTCACCGCCTATGAGCGCAGCCTGCAGGGGACCGGAGCGAGCCGCCGCCTGCGGCTCGCCGACAAGGTGCCCGGCATCGTCTATGGTGCCGGCACGCCCAAGATGATCGAGCTCGATCACAACGCGCTCTTCTTTGCCCTCAAGAAGGAAGCATTCCACAGCTCCATCCTCGAGATGGACCTGGCCGGCAAGACCGAGAAGGTGCTGCTGCGCGACTTCCAGATGCATGCCTGGAAGCCCATCGTCATGCACATTGACTTCCAGCGCGTCGACGAGAGCACGAAGCTGCGCAAGAAGGTGCCGCTGCACTTCGCAGGCGAGGAGAACTCGCCGGCCGTCAAGACCGACCACTGCCTCATCGGCCACGTGGCGACCGAGATCGAGATCGAGTGCCTGGCCTCGCAGCTGCCCGAGTTCGTCACCATCGACCTCTCGAACCTGGTCAAGGGCCAGAGCCTGCACGCCAGCGACCTCAAGCTCCCCGAGGGCATCAAGGTCGTCAAGCACGGCACGCTGAACCCGGTGATCGTCTCCGTCACGCTGCCGAAGGTCGAGACCGAAGAGGCGGCTGCCGCGCCTGTGGTGGTGGCGCCCACCGACAAGAAGGCCAAGCCCAAGAAGGACGAAAAGCAGAACAAGAAGTGATCGTGGCGTGGTGTCGGGTCGACCCGAGACCGCGCCCCGCCCACGGGGGATGCCTCCGTCGCCGCGCATCCCCCCGACGCCCGCCTCAAACCCGGGAGGGCGGTGGGCGGTGGGCGGTGCCGCAAATGG
>JAEUPE010000284.1 GCA_016790435.1 Rubrivivax sp.
GCGCTGGTCGCGGTGCCGCTGGGCATCGCCGGCGCGATCTACCTCGAGGAATACGCGCGCAAGAACTGGTTCACCGACATCATCGAGCTCAACGTCAGCAATCTGGCGGGCGTGCCCTCGATCATCTACGGCCTGCTCGCGCTGGGCCTGTTCGTCTACGGCTTCGGCCTGGGCCAGAGCATCCTCACCGCCGGCCTGACGCTGGCGCTGCTGATCCTGCCCATCGTCATCGTCACGACGCGCGAGGCGCTGCGCGCGATCCCGCTGCAGATCCGCGAGGCGGCCTACGGCTGCGGCGCGTCGCAGTGGCAGGTCGTCAGCCACCACCTCGTGCCCTACGGTCTGCCGGGCATCCTGACCGGCGTCATCATCGGCCTGTCGCGTGCGATCGGCGAGACGGCGCCGATCATCACCATCGGCGCGCTGACCTTCATCGCCTTCCTGCCGCCCGTGCCCGGCACCGGCGAGCCGGCGGCAGGCCTCTTCGACTGGCTCTTCTCGCCGTTCACGGTGATGCCGATCCAGATCTTCAACTGGACCTCGCGCCCGGATCCCGCCTTCCACCAAAACGCCGCCGCCGCCAGCCTGGTGCTGGTGGTGATGACGCTGGGCATGAACGGCCTGGCGATCTGGCTGCGCTACCGCCTGCGCAAGAAGATCAAGTGGTGAGATCCACGCGTGCCCGCGAAGCCAACAACCGAGCCCACGAACATGTCGACCATCACGCTGCCTGAAAATCCGCCGCCTCTGAAGGCGCAGAGCAAGAACCTCGACTTCTACTACGGCGACTTCAAGGCGCTGAAGTCGGTGTCGATGCCGGTGTACGAACACAAGGTGACGGCGCTGATCGGCCCCTCGGGCTGCGGCAAGAGCACCTACCTGCGCTGCTACAACCGCATGCACGATCTCTACCCCGGCAACCGCTACGTGGGCGAGATCTCTCTGCTGCCCGACGCGGTGAACGTGCTGGCGCCGCAGGTCGACCCGATCGAGGTTCGCATGCGCATCTCGATGGTGTTCCAGAAGCCGAACCCCTTCCCGAAGTCGATCTTCGAGAACGTCGCCTACGGCCTGCGTGTGCGCAACGAGCGCTCGCGCAGCTTCCTGGAGGACAAGGTCGAGGCGGCGCTGCGCGGTGCGGCGCTTTGGGAAGAGGTGCGCGACCGCCTGGACCAGGCCGGCTCCAACCTCTCCGGCGGCCAGCAACAGCGCCTGTGCATCGCGCGCGCGCTCGCCACCGACCCCGAGATCATCCTCTTCGACGAACCGACCTCGGCGCTGGATCCCATCGCCACCGGTGCCATCGAGGAGCTGATCGGCGAGCTGAAGAAGAAGGTCTCGATCCTCATCGTCACCCATAACATGCAGCAGGCCGCGCGTGTCTCCGACTACACGGCCTACATGTACATCGGCGAGCTGATCGAGTACGGCGACACGAAGGACATCTTCATGAAGCCGCGCCGCAAGGAGACCGAGGACTACATCACCGGGCGCTTCGGTTGAACCTCGGCACCCCGAAAGGAAACGCAGCCATGAACGACAAGCACCTGTCCACGCAGTTCGACGCCGAGCTCTCTGGCATCTCCAACCGGGTGCTCGAGATGGGCGGCCTGGTGGAGAGCCAGGTGGCGCAGGGCGTCTACGCGCTCACGCACCTCAGCCTGGAGACGGCCGAGCAGGTGCTCAAGCAGGAGGACCGCGTCAACCAGATGGAGATGGAGATCGACCGCGATCTCACCGCCATCATTGCCCGGCGCCAGCCGACCGCGCGCGACCTGCGCCTGCTGATCGCCGTGCACAAGACCATCGCCAACCTCGAGCGCGTGGGCGACGAGGCGGCCCGCATCGCGCGGGTCGTGCAGCGCCTGGTGAGCAACGGCGTTTCGTCACGGCTGCCCACCTTCGACCTCGGCATCGAGGCCGACCTCGCCATTGCCCAGCTGCGCAAGGCGCTCGACGCCTTCGCACGGCTCGACACGGCCAAGGCGCTGGAGGTGCTCAAGCAGGACGACCAGATCGACCGCGAGTTCGAAGGCCTGCTGCGCAAGCTGATCACCTACATGATGGAAGACCCGCGCACGATCTCGGCCAGCATCGACCTCGTGTTCGTCGCCAAGGCCATCGAACGTGTCGGCGACCACGCGAAGAACCTGGCCGAGGCCATCATCTACGTCGTCAAGGGCACCGACGTTCGGCACGCCTCGCTCGAGGACGTGGAGAACGCAGTCCGCTGAATGATCGCCCGAGCAAGAGGAATGGCCCGATGAGCCTGGTACTGGTGGTCGAGGACGAACCCGCGATCGCGGAGCTGGTCGTGATCCACCTGCGCCATGCCGGTCACGAGGCCGTGCTGGCGGCCGACGCCGCCACGGCGCAGGCACGCGTGGACGAACGCCTGCCCGACCTCGTGTTGCTGGACTGGATGCTGCCCGGCCAGAGCGGCGTGCAGCTGGCGCGCCGCTGGCGCAGCGAGGCCCGCACGCGCGAGCTGCCCGTCATCATGCTCACCGCCCGTGTGGACGAAGCCGACAAGGTGGCAGGGCTCGACGCCGGCGCCGACGACTACCTGACCAAGCCGTTCTCGCCGCGCGAGCTGATGGCGCGCATCCGCGCCGTGCTGCGGCGCAAGGCGCCGCAGACGCTCGATTCCGCGGTGGAACTGGCCGACCTGACGCTCGACCCGGCGACACGGCGGGTCAGCCGCCGGCTTGGCGACGCATCGGTCGAGTTGAAGCTGGGCCCCACCGAGTTCCGCCTGCTGCACTTCTTCATGACGCACCCTGAACGGGTGCACAGCCGGGCGCAGCTGCTCGACCGCGTCTGGGGCGACCACGTGTTCATCGTGGAGCGCACCGTCGACGTGCACGTCAAGCGCCTGCGTGAGGCGCTGGCGCCGGCGCAGGCCTCAGGGCTGATCGACACCGTGCGCGGCGCGGGCTACCGGTTCACGCAGCAGGGCGGCGCGGCGGCCCAGGTGGTGCAACTGCAGGCACCCGTCCCGGCCGGCAAGGTCACGACCTGACGGCAACCTTGGCATGTCGCGCTTCGAGGGCTGGCTGGTCGGGCACGTCGCAGGCAAGGTGGCGCGGCTGGCGGTTGGCATGGCGCTCGGCGCAGGGGCGGGCCAGGCCGCCGGCTGGCCACTGACCGGCGTCGTGCTCGGCGGGCTGCTCGCCGGGACGTGGATGACCTTGCGCGACGCGCGGCGCGCGGCACGGCTGGCCGATTGGCTGCACGGCCCTACGGACCGGCCGGCGCCACGTGAGCGCGGCTTCTGGGGCGAGCTGGCCTATCGCACCGAGCGCCTGCTGCGCCGCCGCGAACGCGCCATCGAGGCCGAACGCGAGCGCTTGCGGCAGTTCCTCTCTGGCATCGAGGCCTCGCCCAACGGCGTGCTGCTGCTCGACCCTGAAGGTCACATCGAGTGGTGCAACGGCGTGGCGGCGCAGCACTTCGGCCTCGACCCGCAGCGCGACCTGCAGCAGCGAGCCACCAACCTGATCCGCGCGCCGGCCTTCGTCGGTGCGCTCCAGGACGAAGCGTTCGACGAGCCGGTGACGGTGCCCGGTGCCGCGGACCGCGGCACGCTGCAGGTGCTGATCCGGCCCTATGGCGGGGGCATGAAGCTCGTGCTGTCTCAGGACATCACCGAGCGCGAGCGCGCCGAAGCCATGCGGCGCGACTTCGTCGCCAACGTGTCGCACGAGATCCGCACGCCGCTGACCGTGCTCGCCGGATTCATCGAGACGCTGGCGCAGTTGCCGCTCAGCGAGCCCGAGCGGCAGCGCGTGCTGGCGTTGATGCAGCAGCAAACCACGCGCATGCAGGCGCTCGTGGCCGACCTGTTGACGCTGGCGCAGCTGGAAGGCAGCCCGCGGCCGGCGGCCGACCGCTGGCTGGGCGTGCGCAGCCTGCTCGACACCGTGCGTGCCGATGCCCTGGCGCTGTCCCACGGCAGGCACCGCATCGACTTCACGGGCGGCGAAGACGCCGAGGTGGCCGGCAACGAGCACGAGTTGCTCAGTGCCTTCGGCAACCTGCTTTCCAACGCCGTGCGCTACACGCCGGAGGGCGGTCGCATCACGGCCAGCTGGTCGTGGCGCGACGATGGCGGGGCGTGCTTCGAGGTCAGCGACACCGGCATCGGCATCGCCCGCGAGCACATCCCGCGCATCACCGAGCGCTTCTATCGAGTCGATGCCAGCCGCACGCGCGAGACGGGTGGCACGGGCCTCGGCCTCGCCATCGTGAAGCACGTGCTGCAACGGCACGGCGGCGAGGTGATCATCGAGAGCGAGGCGGGGCGGGGTTCGACTTTTCGCCTCATGTTGCCGGCGCTGCGCGTGCGCCGACGCGCGGCCTCGAACGAAGCCCTGGCCGCCTGAAGGCCGCTTCAGCGCGCCCCGCTGCGCCGGAAGACGAGCGTGCGCTCGTCGCGTTCAGCCGGGCGCTGGACCTCGGCGATCTGCTCGTAGCCCGGCGGGGCCGAGGGCAGCGGACGGGCGCGGGTGATCATCACGAGATAGGTGCAGGCTGCGGGCGCGGCGTCGCGGCGCGCCTCGACGCGCCAACCGCCGAAGTACTCCAGCGCGGCCACGGTGGCCGTGGTCGCGCCAGGAGCGGCAACGCAGGCCCCGGGGGGCACGTGAACGGCTACGCGATGGATCCAAAGACGCGGGCTGCGCGCGAAGTCGAGCACCGGCAACCACAGCGTCATGGCCAGCAGCCAGCACAGCGCCACGCCGCCCGCAGGCAGGACGAGGCTCTTCCACAGCGCCTCGCGATGCCGCCCCGTGCGCCAGCGGACGAGCCAGATCCAGGCGGCGCTGCCAAGCAGCGCCAACGCCAGGGCGAGCCACGAGAAGCTCGGCTCGAACCCCTGCGCCAGCTTGGCGACATTGGCCGCCGGCTTGGCCGGCACGCCGGTGTGCATGGCCACGTACATGAGCCAGATGAACGCTGCGGCGGCCGTGAATAGCAGCATCGAGAACCAGTCCACCGCCGCGGCCGTGCTGCGCCTGAACGTGGGCAGCGCCAGCGCGGCCAGCACCGCGAGGCCGGGCAAGGCGAGCATCAGCGCGCGGTCCGAGCCGCCCATCGCCAGGTTCGCGCCCAGCCCCACCACCAGCACCACGAGCGGCACGGAAATGTGGCGATGCAGCAGGTGGCGGCGCCAGCGCCACAGCGTCCAGATCGCGAACAGCCAGCCCGGCCACATGAACCAGGCCCACTGCCGCGCAATGCCCGGCAGTTGCGCCAGGTCGAGCCCGGGGGAGCGCCAGCGCCAGGCGCCGAACGCCTGCGCGGCGAGCGCGGCGAGCAGGGCGGCCATGGCGATCCACGGCGCATAGCGCCGCACCTGCGGGTAGCTGGAGAAGCTGCAGACGATCGTCCCGCCCAGGCCCATCGCCATGGCCATGCTCGGTGCGCCGCTGCCGGCCAGCGCAGGCAATGCGACCAACATGGCGATGCGAGACCGGACCGGCCGGAAGGGCGCCGCGGCGAGTGCATAGAGGAACAGCGTGGTGGCGGCGAGCTGGGCCAGCTCCGGCGTCGTTTCATGTCCGAGCTGCAGCAGGCCCAGGGAGGCCATCAGCGCGAGCACGGCGCCATCCGAGATCGCCCTTGCGTACGCCACCGGGTCGGCCTCGCCACCGAAGGCGAAGGGCAGCGGCAACGCCGCATCCGTGCGCGCCAGGTGGAAGGTGGTGTACCAGATCAGCGCCAGCGCCGCCGCCAGCAGCAGCGCAAACGGGACGCGCGCGGCGAGCGCCGGGTCGATCGCGGGCGACAGCATGGCGATGAAGCCGGCGCCGAGCCAGTGCGGCAACAGCCCGGTATCACCGGCCACGCCGCCGAGCGTCGGCGTCCACCACGACGTGCGGCCGCTGGCCATGGCTGCCATCTGGCCGAACGCGGCCAGGTCGGCGTTGCGCCACGGGTCGCGGCCGATCACGCCCGGCAGCACGTAGGCCGCGCAGAGCAGCAACAACGGCAGGCGTGGCAGGGCGCGCGCGCCGCGTTCAGTGACCAGGGCCGGATTGGGAGTGTTCACGCCGCGACGATGCTAGCGGCCGAAACGACAGAGGGCGGCCGAGCCGCCCTCCAGTTCCAGTGGGGTTGCAGTGATGTTGCAGCGTTGCGGTGCGGCGCGGGGCCGCACCCGCTGTCATCACTTCTTGATGCCGACGCGGGCGAACTTGTTGCGGAACTTCTCGACGCGGCCGCCCAGGCTGTCCACGCTCTTCTGCGTGCCTGTGTAGAACGGGTGCGTCTCGCTCGTCACTTCGAGCTTCACGAGCGGCAGCTCACGGCCGTCGTCGAGCTTGACCGTCTCCTTCGTCTGCACGCAGGAGCGGGTGACGAACTTGTGGCCGTTGGCGAGGTCCTGGAAACAGACCTCGCGGTACACGGGGTGGACGCCTTCTTTCATGGCAGATGCCTCGGTGGGTTGCGGCAGCCACGCCTCGCACGTTCGCGGGCGCACTTGCCTGGAGGGGAACAGCGGATTCTAAGCGGACGGGCGCCGGCGGCTTGCGAAGCGTCAGCCGCCGCGGCGCATCATGTCGAAGAAGTCGAGGTTGCCCTTGGTCGCCTTCATCTTCTCGAGCACGAACTCCATCGACTCGATCTCGTCCATCGGGTAGAGCAGTTTGCGCAGGATCCAGGTCTTCTGCAGGATCTCGGGCTTGAGAAGCAACTCCTCGCGCCGTGTGCCGCTCTTGTTGATGAGGATCGAGGGGTAGACGCGCTTCTCGGCCATGCGGCGGTCGAGGTGGATCTCGCAGTTGCCGGTGCCCTTGAACTCCTCGTAGATGACCTCGTCCATCTTCGAACCCGTGTCGATGAGCGCGGTGCCGATGATGGTGAGCGTGCCACCTTCCTCGGTGTTGCGCGCCGCGCCGAAGAAGCGCTTGGGGCGCTGCAGCGCGTTGGCGTCGACACCACCGGTGAGCACCTTGCCGGAGCTCGGCAGCACGTTGTTGTAGGCGCGAGCGAGGCGGGTGATGCTGTCGAGCAGGATGACTACATCCTTCTTCATCTCGACCAGGCGCTTCGCGCGCTCGATCACCATCTCGGCCACCTGCACGTGGCGCGCCGCCGGTTCGTCGAAGGTGGAGCTGATGACCTCGCCGCGCACGGTGCGCAGCATCTCGGTCACTTCCTCGGGCCGCTCGTCCACCAGCAAGACGATGAGATGGATCTCGGGATGGTTGGCGACCAGCGCGTGCGCCAGCTGCTGCATCATCACCGTCTTGCCGGTCTTCGGCTGCGCCACGAGCAGCGCGCGCTGGCCCTTGCCGATGGGTGCGACGAGATCGATGATTCGGCAGGTGATGTTCTCGTCGCTCTTGATGTCGCGTTCGAGCTTGAACTGCACCGTCGGGAAGAGCGGCGTCAGGTTCTCGAACATGATCTTGTGCTTGCTCTCCTCGGGCGTCAGGCCGTTGACACGGTCGACCTTCACGAGCGCGAAGTAGCGCTCTCCGTCCTTGGGCACCCGCACCTCGCCTTCGACCATGTCGCCGGTGTGCAGGTTGAAACGCCGGATCTGGCTCGGCGACAGGTAGATGTCGTCCGTGCTCGCCATGTAGCTGGCTTCGATGCTGCGCAGGAAGCCGAAGCCGTCTGGCAGGACTTCGAGCACGCCGTCGCCGAAGACCTGCTCGCCCGCCTTGGCGCGCTTCTTCATGATCGCGAACATCAGTTCCTGCTTGCGCAGGCGGCTGACGTTCTCGATCTCCAGTGCCTCGCCCATCTCGATGAGCTGGGCGACGTGCATGGCCTTCAGTTCGGACAGATGCATCTCGGGGGCACCCTCGGGCCCGGTGGGTCGGGGCACCTCACCGCCATCGGTGCGTGCCGCCGCCGCGCTAGCTGTTGCTGTAGCTGGGGAAAAACTGGGAGCGGAACGGGGAGAGCTGGGGAGCCGGGTGCCCGCAAACTGCCGCTGTCGAGCCGGACAACCCCTGGAGGCGGGGCCGGCGATTGCGGCGCGGGTGGGCTCTCAGGGCCCCACGTGACAGTCGGCCGCGGCAGTCACGCCGCAGCCGATGCCGAAAGATTATAGATGACCGTCGAGGAAGGCGGTGAGCTGCGCCTTGCTGAGTGCCCCGACCTTGGTGGCAGCGAGGTCGCCGCCCTTGAACAGCATCAGGGTCGGGATGCCGCGGATGCCGTACTTGGCCGGGATGTCGCGGTTCTCGTCAACGTTCATCTTCACGATCTGCACCTTGCCGTCGTAGGCCTTGGCGGTCTCGTCGAGGATGGGCGCGATCATCTTGCACGGGCCACACCACTCGGCCCAGAAATCGACGAGCACGGGCTTTTCCGACTTCGCCACGTCGTCGCTGAACGAGTCGTCGGTGATGTGCTTGATCAGTTCACTGCTCATGGGTGGGTTCTCCGATCCGGGCCTCTTTCGAGAGGCAGGTGGGCCGAAGGATTCTGACACAGCCACCCGTTCGGGGCCGCGCACCGCGGCCAGGGCGGGTCAATGGTTGCGATAGCCGAAATCTGGTTGCCTACCGGCATGTCTTCGCCGTTGGGCTGCGCCCTCCGAACGGCTGGGGCCGCAGCGTACGGCCGGCTCGCCGTGGCGAACAGGGCGGGGAGTGGGGGCCTGTTCCGGGCTTCGCCGAGACGTGCACGCGCTCCAATGCGTGGATCATGTCTGGCTCGGCCCCCGAATCCTCCCCGCGTGCCGGAGCGCCGCGGTACTTCGGCCGCTTGCAGCTCCTGCGTCTGCTCGGAAAGAGCCAGCACACGATGAGCTGGCTGGTCGCCGAGCGCGACGGTCACGAACTGATGCTGGTGTTGCCGCGCCTGGCGCCGCAGGCCGGGCAGGCGCTGGAGCGTTGGCAGCAGGCCGTGCGCCGCGCCGCGCGCTTGGCCCACCCGAAACTCGCGCCGGCCGCGGACATCGGCGTGCAGGACGGCTGGCCCTACGTGGCCTACGACATCACGGGTTTCGCGACCCTGTCCGATCGTGTCACGAAGAAGGGATTGCCCGGGCCCGACGCTGCCGCCCTCGCCGCGCAGGCGCTTGAGGGGCTGGCCTATGCGCATGACGCCGGGGTCGTCCACGGCGACCTTCAACCTTCGATGTGCCTCGTCGACGAGCAGGGCCAGGTGCGCCTGGCCGGCCTGGAAGTGGCCTGCGAGAGCCCGGTAGCGCAGGCCCTGGCGGCGAGTGCCGCCGGTCACGCCGCCGGATCCCTGCTCAGCACCCAGCGCGCCGCCGCCGAACGCGACGTGCTGGCCCTGGGCCTGCTGCTGCACGGCCTGCTGGCCGGCACGCCGGCGCTGGAAGACGCGGACATCGGGCGCGCCCTGGCCCGACTGCCGCCGTTCGGCCGCGAGATCGTGCGCCTGCCCTGGACCGGCATGCACCCGGTGGCCGAGCCGCTTCGCGCCATCGTCAATCGAGCCACCGACCGCCAGGAGCGGCAGCGGTACCGCAACGCGCGCACGTTCCTGCATGCCCTGGAGGGCTGGCTCAAGACGGAAGCGGCCGCCGGTGGCGGCGTCTTCGCCCTGCTCTCGGACAAGTTGCGCGCCGCCGGCGTCCTTCCGGCTTCGCCTGGCGCGGGTGCGCGCGCGGCCCGGCTGGCGCTGATGGAGCGCGAGCGCACCAACGAGTTGGCAGAGGTGGTGCTCGAGGACCTGGCGCTGTCGTTCGAGTTGCTGCGCGCCGTGAACACGGCGCAGGTGCGCGGTGCCCAGTTGTCCGGGAGTGGCCCGGTGCTGACGGTGCGCCGGGCGATCGCGATGATCGGTCTGGACGGCGTGCGCAGGGCCGCATTGACGCTGCGCACCTGGCCCGGGCCGCTGGACGAGACCGGCGCCGCCGAGCTGGAGCGCCTGGCCGAGCGCTGCAAGCGCGCCGGGCGCGTGGCGATGGCCTTGCGCCCACCGCTGTACGACGGCGAGGTGGTCTACCTGATCGCGCTGCTGCAGAACCTCGGGCGGCTCGTCGTTCAGTACCACTTCGCCGAGGAGGCAGTGCAGATCCGCCGGTTGATGCAGGCGGGCGCGTCGCCGCGCGATGGTGAGCCGCCGGAGCCCGGCATGAGCGAGGAGGGCGCTGCCTACGCCGTGCTCGGCGCCGACATCGACGCGATCGGGCAGGCCGTGGCGCGCTGGTGGGGCCTGGAGGAGAGCGTGCTCGGCATGATCCGCCGCCTGCCGCCGACCGCCAACGTGCACACGCCGGAGTCCGACGACGACACGCTGCGCCTCGTGGCTGCCTGTGCCAACGAAGCCGTCGACGCGACCACGCTGCCGGCGGCCAGGGTCCAGCCGGCGCTGCAGCGCGTCGTGCAGCGCTACGGCCGCTTGCTCGACCTGACGCTGCGCGGCCTGCAGGAGGCCCTGCACGACCCCGGCCAGGAGCGCATCGCGCAGACCGCGCCCATGCCCCTGGATACCGACGGCCATCCGGTCACCCAGTCGGCATCGCCCGGCAGCCTGCGTGCAGCCGCCACGATGCGCAGCGCACGCTCGCCGGGATCGACCGGCGCTTCGCGTTGAGCCGCCCGGCCGCCGCCCCCGCCGCCCTAGCGCCCCTGCGCGAAGGCGAGCGACAGGGCCGATTCGAATTGAAGCGCGAACTGGGACGGGGCGCCCAAGCCACGGTCTGGCTGGCGCACGACCCCTTGCTGCAGCGCGACGTGGCGCTGAAGCTGCTCGACACCACGGACCACGACGCGGGAGAACTGGACCACTGGCTGCACGAGGCGCGTGCCGTGAGCGCGCTCAGCCACCCGAACGTGGTGCCGGTCTTCGAGGCGGTCGACGCCGCGGCCGGCAACGGCCGGCCCTATCTGGTCTTCGAGTACGTCGAGGGCCCCACGCTCGCCCAGGCCCGGCGCATGCGCGGCGCCTGGCCGGCACGTGAGGCCGTGACCCTCATGCTCGGCGTGCTCGATGCGCTGGCCGCCGCGCACGCCGCGGGCCTCGTCCACCGCGACCTCAAACCGAGCAACGTGCTCCTGGGCACCGATGGCCGCGCCCGGGTCATGGACTTCGGCATCGCGGCGCGCGTGCCGGAACCAGGGTCGCGCCGTGGCCGGTCCCCGTCCGGACCGGGCGACGAGGGCACGATCGTCGGCAGCCCGGGCTACATCTCACCCGAGGCAGCGCGCGGCGAGGCGCCGGCGCCGGCGATGGATGTCTTTGCCGCCGGTGTCATGCTCGGCGAGTTGCTGGGCGGGGAGCCGCTGCTCAAGGAGCGCGACCCCTGGCGGGCACTCGAGCGCGTGCAGCGCGAAGACCTGCAGTTGCCCTCGTCATTGCGCCTGGACGAGGCGTTGCGCGGCATCGTCATGCGAGCCTTGGCGCGCGATGCGTCCAGCCGCTACGACGGCGCGAGCGCCATGCACGCCGCACTCGCGGCCTGGCTGGCGCCCGAGGCGCCGCCGCCGCCCGCCGGCGAGGCCGGGCACGCGACGCTGGAGTTCCTGCTCCGGCGCATGCGCCACAAGACGGATTTCCCGGCGCTTTCGGACTCGGTGCTGCGCATCCAAAGCCTGGCGGCATCCGAGACGGCGCGCCTCACGAGCCTCGCCGACGAGGTGCTCACCGACGTGGCGCTGACGAACAAGCTGCTGCGCATGGTGAACTCGGTGCACTTCGCCTCGGCGGGCTCGGGGCAGATCACCACGGTGTCGCGTGCGGTGGCGCTGGTTGGCTTCGCCGGCATCCGCAACATGGCGATGGCCGTGCTGCTGCTCGAGCACATGAAGGACAAGGGCCAGGCCGAACTGCTGCGCCAGGAGTTCCTGCGTGCGCTCACGGCCGGAGCGCTGGCCGCCGAGCTGGAGCCCCGCTCGCGCGACAGCGAAGAGGCGTTCCTGGGTTCGATGCTGCAGAACCTGGGCACGCTGCTTGCCGAGTTCTACTTTCCGGAAGAGGCCGAGCGCATTCGACAGTTGGTTGCCGCACCCGGCGCACCGACCGCTGGCGTGCGCCCGGCCCTGGCTGCGAATCCGGTGCAACAGACGGCCGGGATGGCGCGCGAAGCTGCCGCTGCCCTGGTGCTCGGGCTGACGCTCGATGAACTCGGCGCCGGTGTCGCGAAGGCGTGGGGCCTGCCGGAGGGCCTGCAAAACGCCATGCGGCGCCCCAGAGGCGACGTGCCCTCGCGCGCCATCGCCGATCGCACGGACCGGTTGCGCTGGGTCGGGCATGCGGCCAACGCGCTGGCCGACACGCTGATGGAGCAGGGCTCCGACGCCTTGAACGACGCACTGGAGCATGTGGCGGGCCGCTACTCGCAGGCGCTGGGTATCGCGCCGCCCGCGGCGCGCCAGGCCACGCACTTGGCGCGTGAGAAGGTCGCTGCTCTGGCGCAGGCGATGGGCATCGCGGTCCCCAAGCGAGGGCCGGCGCGGCGCCTGTTGGTGGCCGATCCCGTGCCCGCGGCGCCCGCCCAGGTGGCGCCACAAACCGTTGCCGGGAGAGCCCCCGGCCGAAGTGTCGGTGGCGCTACGCCCGCTCCCGGCCGGGCCGAACCGCCGTCGAGCGGACGGGCAGCGCCAGGCGACGAACGAACGATGATCGCCGAAGCTTCCGGCACGTCCGCCTCCGCCCCCAACACCCCGTCCGCCAGTGCTGCCGCGACCGAGGCTTGCTTGGCGGCGCTCTCCGACGGGCGCCACCGCATCGAGCGCGGTCTGGCCGATGGCAAGATGCGCCTCAACGAAGTGCTGCAACTCGGTCTCGCGACGCTGCAACAGGGCTTGTCCTGCCGCAGCGTCGTGTTCTGCCTGCGCGACGCACGTGGGACGCGCCAGGGCCAGATGCAGCGATTGCGCGGGCGCATGGCACTGGGGCCGCTGCCGGCCGAGGTCTTCGACGTCCAGCCGGCGAACAGCGGGGACCTGCTGGCCGTGGTCAGCGCGCGCGCCGTCGATACCCTGATTGCCGACGCCGGGACGGTTGCCGCGCGCATGCCCGCCTGGTGGCGCGAGCGCGTGAACGCGGGGACCTTTCTGCTGCTGCCACTGGCGATGAAAGGTGCGACGCTCGGCCTCATCTACGCGGACAAGAGCGAAGCGGGGAGCCTGGCCCCGAGCGTGGAGCAATTGGCCGCCGCGCGCTCGCTGCGCGATGCGATGACCGGGGCTTTCGTGAGCGGCTTGCGCTGATCGCGGCCGCAGCCGCGGAGCTTTGCCGGTGCTCGATGAGCGCGCCGTGGAGGCGCACGCGGCGCTGCTGGAAGAAGGTGACGAGCCTGACCCCGGCACTGGTGGCAACGCTTAGGGCTGCTTGGTTCCCCACCTGACCCGGTTGGGCGCGCTCCCATGCGAGGAGGCCCGTCAGGGGCGATTCTAGATGATGGGCCGCCTGCCGGGCCCGGTCTTCGCGTCAGCGTCGGTACATGTAGTCGCGCTTGAACGGATAGGCGCACTGCATGCCACGCAAGACCCCTTCGTCGAACTTGCCGTTCGGACGCGACGCCAGGGTCTGGTGCAACGCCATCCAGCCACGCTCGAAACCCATCGCGCTGCCGGCCAGGTAGAGCCGGTAGGCGCGCACGGTCCGCTCGTCCGTGGCTCGGCGAGCGGCGTCGAGGCGCGATTCGAGTGCGTCTGACCACGCCCACAGCGTGCGCGCGTAGTGTGGACGCAGGTTCTCGGTATCCAGCCCCTCGAGGCCCTGCTCGGCCATCACTTCGAGCACGTGCGAAACATGCAGCAGTTCACCGCCGGGGAAGATCCAGCGTTCGACGAAATCGCCGATGCCGCTGCCCAGTTGCACGTTGCGCGTGCCGCCGGCCGTGATGCCATGGTTGAGCAGAAGCCCCCCTGGCGCGAGCAGGCGACGGATCTTCCCGAAGTACGTCGGCAGCCTCGCACGGCCGACATGCTCGAACATGCCGATGGAGGCGATCTTGTCGTACGGCTCGTCCTCGGGCAGGTCGCGGTAGTCGAGCAGCAGCATGCGCACCCTATCGGACAGGCCGCGCTCGGCGATCAGCCGGTTCACGTGGGCATGCTGGTTCTTCGACAGCGTGATCCCTGTGGCACGCACGCCGTACTTCTCGGCCGCCCACAACAGCAGGCCGCCCCAACCGGCACCGATGTCCAGGAAGCGCTCGCCCGGCCTGAGCATCAGCTTGCGGCACACATGTTCGAGCTTGGCCTCCTGGGCGGCGGCGAGCGTCATGCCGGGCTCGGGCCAATAGGCGCACGAATAGACGCGGCGGGCGTCGAGCCACAGCGCGTAGAAATCGTCGGACACGTCGTAGTGGTGCTGCACCTGCCGCGCATCGGCCGACTTGCGGTGGCGCCAGCGCGAGAAGAGCGTGCGACGCAGGGGCTTCACGGGTGCCCTGAGCGTGGGGTCGCCGGGCATCAGGCTGGCCGCCACGTCGGCGATGCGGCGCATCGGGCCCTCGATGTCGAGCAGGCCCTCGACGTAGTCACTGGCCAGGGCGCCGACGTTGCCGCTGATCACGTGCCTCAGCGGCAGCAGGCTGGCCAGGCGCAGCACCACGTCGGCGTCGGCGCGGCCGATGCGGCGCCCGCCAGGGAGCACCAGAGCCAGCGCCTGCGAGGCGGGTCCTTCCAGGCGGCTGATTCGATCCTCGACAAGCGATTCGATCATGACGTCCTGCCTCCACGGCCCCAACGTGCCGCGTTCCAGGCGGGCAATGTAAAGACCGGGCCCGCCCTGTCAAGTGCGGGGAATCAATCAACCGGCCTGCAAGCTGGGCCGTGGCGCTTGGTGCCAAGAAACCTGACGGCGTAAGTCGCCGGACAGGGGCCGCCGCGGCCTAACGCAGCGCCAGCGCGTCCGCGTCGAACTGCAGCCCCAGGGGCTCGACGATCAACCGCTTCGGCCCCACTTCCACGGCGCCGGCCACCCAGGCGGCGACGCCGCAGCGCCCGGCCACGCGCACGGCCTCGGCCGCCTGCGCGGCCGGCATGAAGAGCGCGAAGCCGGCGCCCATGTTGAGCGTGCCGTAGGCCTCGCTGGCATCGTGGCCCGCTTCGCGCGCGATGAACTCGAGCACCGGCGGCACCGGCGGCACGGTGTGCACACGATACGTGAAGGCGCCCGGGTGCCGCAGCAGCTTTCGCCAGCCGTGGCCGGTGATGTTGGCGGCGTAGTGGACGCGGATGCCGGCCGCCCAGAGCGCCTCGGTGACGGGGGCGTAGAGGATCGTGGGCGCCAGCAACGCCTCGCCGTAGCCAAGCCCGGGCGCGACGTCGGTCAGGTAACCGTGCGGCAGCCGTTCGGCCAGCTTGCGTGCCAGGCTCAAGCCGTTGGCGTGGATGCCGCTGGAGGCCAGCAGCACGATGGCGTCGCCGGGCCCGAGCTTCTCGCCCAGGCTCAATCGTTCCTTGGGGTTGACGATGCCGGTGCACGCCGCCGCGAGGTCGATGCGGCCCGCCTCGACGATGCCGGCCAGCGCCGGTGTCTCGCCGCCGCCCCAGGCCACCTTGCAGTGGTCGCAGGCCGCCTTCCAGCCGGCGACGAGGGCCTCGGCGCGCTCGTGGTCCTCGAACCATTCGCTGCCACCGGCCGCCCAGTAGGCCTGTACGACCAGCGGCGTGGCGCCCACGGTGACGAGGTCGTTGATGGCCATCGCGATGGTGTCCTGCGCGATGGCGGCGTAGTGGCAACGGCCGGTGAGTGCCTTCATGGCATCGGCGACGAGCACCTTGCTGCCGAGGCACTCGACGATGCTCGCCAGGTGGAAGGGGCCGACGTCGACGACGTAGGCCGACTCGCCGCGCGAAGCTGCGATCTCGGCAAAGCCGTGTCCGGCCAGGTGCCCGGCCGTGCCGGCGGCGGCACGCTGCGCGGCCACCTTCAGCGGATCGATGAGCTCGTAGCGCACGCCGGCCTGCTCGTAGCTGAGCGGGCCGGCGTGGGTCGAAACAGAGGGCGCAGACATGGCCAAGCATTATCCCCGGGCCTCCGACGACATCCCGCCAGCGGCAGTGCACTACACGGGCGGCGTCGGCCCGATCGCCTCTCGGAGCGCCCCCTAGAATGCCCTGATGAGCACCGTCGTCCTGGCCCGCAAGTACCGTCCGCGCAACTTCGCGCAGATGGTCGGCCAGGAGCACGTTGTCACTGCGCTCACGCACGCCCTGACGCAGAACCGCCTGCACCATGCGTACCTCTTCACCGGCACGCGCGGCATCGGCAAGACCACCGTCTCGCGCATCCTGGCCAAGAGCCTGAACTGCACCGGGCCGGACGGCCAGGGCGGCATCACGGCCACGCCCTGCGGCGAGTGCCAGGCCTGCCGCGAGATCGACGCCGACCGCTACATCGACTACATCGAACTCGACGCGGCGAGCAACCGCAGCATCGACGAGATCCGCGACCTCATCGAGCGTGCCGCCTACAAGCCGGGCATCGGCCGCTTCAAGGTCTTCATGATCGACGAGGCGCACCAGCTCACCAAGGAT
Organism: Rubrivivax sp.; assembly: GCA_016790435.1. GTDB lineage: Bacteria > Pseudomonadota > Gammaproteobacteria > Burkholderiales > Burkholderiaceae_C > Rubrivivax. The sequence continues at coordinate 16,434 of JAEUPE010000284.1, forward strand.
GCGTTCAACGCGCTGCTGAAGACGCTGGAGGAGCCGCCTGAGTACCTGAAGTTCGTCCTCGCGACGACCGACCCCGAGAAGATGCTGCCCACGGTGCTCAGCCGCTGCCTGCAGTTCAACCTGCGGCCGATGGCGCCCGACACCGTGCGCGCGCATCTCGCGCAGGTGCTGGCGGCCGAGGGCGTGGCACACGACGAGGCTTCGCTCAAGCTGCTCGGGCGCGCGGCGCGTGGCTCGATGCGCGACGGCCTTTCGCTCACCGACCAGGCGATTGCCTACGGGGGCGGCAAGCTGGAAGAGGGTGTCGTGCGCACCATGCTCGGCAGCGTCGAGCGGGGCCGCGCGCGCGAGCTCGTCGCCGCGCTCGCTGCGCGCGATGGCGCCGCGGTGCTGGCGCTCGTCGACGGCTTGCGCCAGCGCGGCCAGTCGGCCATCGGCACGCTCGACGAACTGGCCACGCTGCTGCAGCAGGCGGCCGTGGAACAGGTGGCGCCGGGTACGCTGGAGGCCGGCGACGCCGAGGCCGACGAGGCCCGAGCCGTGGCGCCCTTGCTGGCGCCGGACGAGACCCAGCTGCTCTACAGCATGGCGCTGCATGGCCGAGCCGAACTGGCCTTGATGCCCGACGAACACTCAGCGCTGTCGATGGTGCTACTGCGCTTCCTGGCCTTTCCGAGCGAAGCAGCCGCGGCGCGCGATGCACGCAGCGCCCCGCTGCGGGCCCCCGCGCCGCCGACGAGCCGCAGCCCCGTGGCGACAAGCCGACCGCCGACGACGACAGCGGGCCACACCAACGGTGTGGCGGCGACCGGTGTCAGGCCGGCCGACCCTGAGGTGCCGAACCGGCCAGACGCCGCCGGCGCAACGCGCACGCACAACGGGCCGCCAGGGCATGAGACCGGTGACATGCGCGCCACGCCGGTTGAACCGCGTCCGCGATCTTCGGCCAGTCTGCCCGTCGTGGCAGCAGAGCCCGCGCCTTCCGCCACCGGTGTGCCACGCGCCCTCGGTGACCGCTGGTGCGCCATCGTGTCGTCTCTCATCGAACGCGGCAGCATTTCCGCGCTCGTGCGCGAGCTGGCTTGGTCGTCGGCCCTCGTGGCCCTCGACGAGGGCAGCACGCCGCCGACCTGGCGCCTCGTCGTCGAGCGCGAGACCTTGCGCCAGACCGTGCTCGCCGACCGCCTGGCCGCGGCCATGGCGGCGGTCGTGGAAGGCGGCGCCAACCTGGAACTCGTGGCCGGCACGCCTGAAGATTCGCCGGCGCGGCGCGACGCGGCCGAGCGAGCGCGCCGGCAGGCAGAGGCCGAGGCCACGATCCAGGGCGACCCCGTGGTGCGCGAACTGCTCGCCACGTACAAGGGCGCGCGCATCGTGCCCGGGTCGATCAAGCCGATCTGAGATAGGCCTCTTCTCGCCGACGCAACCGATCCGACCGACCCCACCGCAACCACCGACCTGAACGAATCCGAAGGGACCACACCATGATGAAGGGTCAGCTGGCCGGCCTGATGAAGCAGGCGCAGGCGATGCAGGAGAACATGAAGAAGGCGCAGGACGAGCTCGCCAACACCGAGGTCGAAGGCACTTCCGGCGCCGGCCTCGTGAAGGTGACGATGACCTGCCGGCACGACGTGAAGCGCGTGGCCATCGACCCGAGCGTGTTCGCAGACGACAAGGACATGCTCGAAGACCTCGTCGCCGCCGCGTTCAACGATGCCGTGCGCCGCGCCGAGGCCGTGAGCAGCGAGCGCATGGGCAAGCTCACCGCCGGGATGCCTTTGCCGCCCGGCATGAAGTTTCCGTTCTGAAGCCCGCGGCGGGGCCCACCGACGTGGCCGCCAGCGGGGCGAGGCGCGACGCGCTGGAAGAGCTGATCGAAGCGCTGCGGCGCCTGCCCGGCGTGGGCGTGAAGTCGGCGCAGCGCATGGCCTATCACCTGTTGCAGCATGACCGTCCGGCGGCGCAGGCGATCGCCGGAGCGCTGACGCACGCGATGCAGTCGGTGCGGCACTGCACGCGTTGCCACACGTTCACCGAGGCGGAACTGTGCAGCACCTGCGCCGACCCGCGGCGCGACGCACGTCTGCTGGCGGTCGTCGAGTCGCCAGCCGACCAGGCGGCGCTCGAGCGCAGCGGCGGCTACAAGGGCCTGTACTTCGTGCTGATGGGCCGCCTGAGCCCGCTGGATGGCATGGGCACGGTCGAGATCGGCGCCGAACGGCTGCTCGCGCGTGCGGCCGATGGCGTGGTCGAGGAGGTGGTGCTGGCCACCGGCTTCACGGCCGAGGGCGAGCTCACGGCGCAGGCGCTGGCGGCGGCGCTGAAGGCGCGCGGCCTGAAAGTGACCCGGCTGGCGCGGGGCGTGCCGGCCGGCAGCGACCTCGAGTACGTCGATCTGAGCACGATCGCGTATGCGCTGCACGATCGGCGCTGATCAGCCCTGAATGAACCTGAGTGGCGCCGAGGCCCACCTTCGCGGGCGGTCGCCAGAGAGTGTTCGATCCTGGGGGACCCGCGCTTCGGACCTCAGGCCGCCACCGCCGCGCGGTAGGCGTGCCAAGAGGCGTGCCCGATCACCGGGGCCACCACCACGAGCCCGATGAACCATGGAGCCATCGCGGTGAACGTGATGGCCGCGATCAACGCGCCCCAGAAGAACATCACAGGCGTCTGCGTCAAGACCAGGCGCAGGCTGGTCAAGGCGGCCGTGATGGCATCGGTGGATCGATCCAGCAGCATCGGCATGCTGACGACGCTGACCGAGAAGATCAACGTCGCGAAGATCGCGCCGACGATCGCCCAGGCGACGATGAAGGTGATGTTCTCGGGGTCGAACAGCGCGGCAATCGAGCCTTTGAAGTCCGGCATGCCGTCGAAGGTGACGGCGAAGATGACGAGCGTCGAGCGCGCCCACAGCATCTCCAGCACGAGCAGCACGAAGGCGAAGATGCCGAGCTGTCCCATGCGTGAGTCCCAGGCCATCAGCGAAGCGCCGAAGTCGGGCCGACGGCCGGCCTGCAGTTCGCGGCTGACGTGGTAGAGGCCGAGGCAGAGGAACGGCGCGACGAGCAGGAAACCGGCCGAAAGTGCCAGCAGGTAGGCCGGCGCATGCTCGTAGGCTCTCATGAGCGCCCAGCCCATCACCATGAAGCAGCCGCCATAGAACAGGCCGATGGCCGGTGCGCGTCGGAAGTCGGCCCAGCCCAGGGCCAGCCAGCGCAGCGGATCGGCAAAGCCTAGCGGGCGCAGCACGATGGCCGGACGCACCTCCGGCGCCGCCGCGGTGGCGGCAGCGAGCTCGGGCAGCGGGGCGGGCGGGGACGGCGATGGGGCTTCGGGGCTCACATAGGCAGCCTAGGCATTGCGGCCGGCGGCGTCCAGTGGGGCCGCCCCGGGGGGGCGGAGCCGAGAGGTGCACCGATGGCCAAGCTTGCCACCCACTCGCCGGCTTCGATCTGCGCCCGTCGACCCTGCAAGGATGCTGGTGCGACGCGCCGCCTCGGGACGCAGCGCCTTCGATGTGGTGGAATGCTTCGCACCACCGCAAGGGCGACTCCCCATGCCACGCTCCCTCACCCTGCTGCTGAACGTGGCCCATGCGCTGGACCACCTCTTCCTGCTCATCTTCGCCACCTCGGTAGCCACCATCGCACTCGAGTTCGGCTTCGCGCGCTGGGAGGACCTGATGCCCTACGGCGTGGGCGCCTTCGTCATGTTCGGTCTCGGTTCGCTGCCGGCAGGGCGCCTGGGTGACCTTTGGGGTCGCCGCCGCATGATGCTCGTCTTCTTCTTCGGCATCGGCGCGGCCTCGCTGCTGGTGGCGCTGACGCGCAATGCCTGGCAGATGGCTGCGGCTCTGACGCTGCTGGGCACTTTCTCGGCGATCTACCACCCCGTGGGCATCCCGATGCTCGTGCAGCGCGCGCCGAACCCCGGCGCCACGATCGGGGTCAACGGGCTGGCGGGCAACCTCGGCATCGCCGCCGCAGCCATCGTCACCGGGTTCCTCGTGCAGTGGATCGGCTGGCGCGCGGCCTTCGTCGTGCCGGGCGTGGTATCCATCGCTTGCGGCTTCGCTTTCATGGCCTTCGCGCCGCGCGAGACAGAGCCGCCGGCCGCGCGCGCACGCAAGGCCGGTGTCGACCTGCCGGCACCGTTGCTGGCGCGCGTCTTCGCGGTGATGACGGCCGCCGCCGCCTCGGGGGGACTGCTCTTCAACATGACGACCAACGGCAACAGCCAGTTGCTGGCCGAACGAATGCGCGGCGTGGTGGAGGACCCGGCCACGCTCGGCACGCTGCTCGCGGCCGTTTACGCTGTATCTTCGCTGGCGCAGGTGGTGGTCGGGCGGCTGATCGACCGCATGCCGTTGAAGCGGCTTTACCTCTCGATCGCGCTCATGCAGGTGCCGCTGCTCCTGCTGGCGGCGCAGGCGCAGGGCTGGTGGCTCTACGTCGCGCTGATCGGTGTGATGGTGCTGGTGTTCGGCGCCATCCCTTTCACCGACGCCATGATCGTGCGCTACGTCGATGACCGCATGCGCTCGCGCGTGGCGGGCATGCGGCTCACCGTGTCCATCGGCATCAGCTCGATGGCCGTCTGGCTGCTCGGCCCGGCCGTCAAGGCCGCGGGCTTCTCGACGCTGATGCTGGCGCTCGCCGGCGTGGCCCTGCTCACGAGCGCCATCGTGTCCTGGTTGCCGGGCGACGCTGCGGTGGAGCGGGCACGCGCGGCTGCGGCCGCAGGTGCCCCTGCCGGGGCGGATTGACGGCCCGCCCGGCAGAGGGTCCTCTATCCCGCTCCTGCGCGGGCCCGACGGCCCTCAACTCGGCGAGCGGCGAACGCGCAGCAACTCGTCGAGGATCAGGCAGGCCGCCCCCAGTGTGATGGCACTGTCGGCGAGGTTGAAGCTGGGGAAGAAGCCGCCGTGGAAGATCGGCTGCAGGAAGGCGAAGCGGAACTGCAGGAAGTCGACGACGTAGCCATGCAGCAGGCGGTCGACGACGTTGCCTAACGCGCCGCCCATGATCATCGTCACCGCGAAGCAGAAGAGCTTCTGCTGCGGGTGGGCGCGGATCATCCAAACGATGAAGCCCGACACCACCACGCCGAGCACGACGAAGAACCAGCGCTGCCAGCCCGAGGCGCCGGCCAGGAAGTTGAACGCAGCGCCTGCGTTGTGCACGCGCACGAGGTTGAAGAACGAAGTCACCGGCCGCACGTCGCCATGCTGGAACTGCTGCAGCACGAGCGTCTTTGTCACCTGGTCGGCCGCGATGACGAGCACCGCGAGACCCAACCAGAAGACAATCCCCGGCGTGCCGGCGCGCCGGCCGTGGAACAAGGCCATCAGGCGACCTGCCTTTTCTCGCCGGCGCCGAACAGGTTGCTCGTGCAGCGGCCGCACAGCCCGGCGTGGTCCGGATCGTGGCCGACGTCGTCGCGCCAGTGCCAGCAGCGCTCGCACTTGCGCGCCTGGCTCGGCTGCACCTCGATGCTCAGCGCGGCGCCTTCCTTCAGCCGTGCCACCGAGGTGATGAGCACGAACTTGAGGTCGTCGCCAAGGCTTGCCAGCAGCGCGTGGTCCTGCGGCGGCAAGGTCAACGTGGCGCTGGCCTGCAGCGAGGAGCCCACCGAGCCGGCGGCACGCAGCGCCTCGATCTCCTTGTTGACCTGGTCGCGCAGTTCGCGCACCCGGGCCCACTTGGCCAGGAGCGGATTCGCGTCGGGTCCGGTGGTCTCGGGCGCCGGGAACTTCCAGTAGGTTTCGCAGAAGATCGACTCACCGCGAGTGGCCGCCGGGCCGAAGATCTCCCACGCCTCCTCGGCGGTGAAGCTGAGGAAAGGCGCCATCCAGCGCAGCATGGCGTGCGTGATGTGCCACAGCGCCGTCTGCGCCGAACGGCGGGCGAGCGAGCCGGGCGCCGTGGTGTAGAGCCGGTCCTTGAGCACGTCGAGGTAGAAGGCGCCGAGGTCCTCGGCGCAGAACACCTGCAGGCGCGACACGACCGGGTGGAACTCGTGCACGTCGTAGTGCTGCAGGATCTCGGACTGCACCTCGGCGGCGCGGGCGAGCGCCCAGCGGTCGATCTCGAGCATCTCGCCCGGCGGCACGGCATCCCTGGCCGCGTCGAAGTCGGACGTGTTGGCGAGCAGGAAGCGCAGCGTGTTGCGGATGCGGCGATAGCTGTCGACGACGCGCGCGAGGATCTTGTCGTCGATGCTGAGGTCGCCGGAGTAGTCGGTGGCGGCGCACCACAGGCGGATGATCTCCGCGCCCATCTTGTTGGCTACCTCGCGCATCTCGACGAAGTTGCCCAGGCTCTTGCTCATCTTGCGGCCGTGGCCGTCGACGGTGAAGCCGTGCGTGAGCAGGCCGCGATACGGCGCGCGACCTTCGAGCGCGCAGCCGATGAGCAGCGAGCTGTGGAACCAGCCGCGGTGCTGGTCGTGGCCTTCGAGGTAGAGGTCGGCCTCCGGCCCGCTCTCATGATGGCCGCGGTCTCCCGGCGGCCCCTGGTGCGAGCCGCGCAGGACGTGGCTGAAGGTCGAGCCGGAGTCGAACCAGACGTCGAGGATGTCGTTGCTCTTGGCATAGACCTCGGCCGAGTGTTCACCGGTCGCGCCCAGCCAGTCGCGCGCGTCGAGCTGGCTCCAGGCCTCGATGCCACCCTTCTCGACGAGCGCGGCGGCACGCTCCATGAACTCGAGCGTCTTCGGGTGCGGCTCGTCGGTCACCTTGTGCAGGAAGAGCGGTAGCGGCACGCCCCAGTTGCGCTGGCGGCTGATGCACCAGTCGGGCCGGTTGGCGATCATGTCGCGCAGGCGGGCGCGGCCGTTCTCCGGGTAGAAGGCAGTCTGCTCGATGGCTTCCAGCGCCGTCTGGCGCAGCGTCTGCTTCGCCTTGTCGACGGTGAAGACACCGGGCCCTTCGTCCATGCGCACGAACCATTGCGCCGCCGCGCGGTAGATGACCGGCGTCTTGTGCCGCCAGCAGTGCGGGTAGCTGTGCGTGAGCGGGCCGCTCGCCAGCAGCCGGCCTTGCTGGGCCAGGACCTCGACGATGCGGTCGTTGGCCTTCCAGATGTTGAGGCCGCCGAAAAGGGGCAACGCGGTCTCGTAGCGCCCGTCGCCCTGCACCGGGTTGAGGATCTGGTCGTGCTTCATGCCGTGCGCGAGGCACGAGTTGAAGTCGTCCACGCCGTAGGCCGGCGAGCTGTGCACGATGCCGGTGCCGTCTTCGGCGGTCGCGTAGTCGGCCAGGTAGACCGGCGCGGTGCGCGCATACCCCTTGTCGGCTTGTGCGAGCGGGTGCTCGAAGGGCAGGCCGGCCAGCTTCTCGCCGCGCGTCGTGGCGAGCACCGTGCCCTCGAGCCCCCAGCGGGCGAGGCACTTCTCGACCAGTGCCGCGGCGACCAGCATGACGCCACGCGCCGTCTGCACGAGCGAGTAGTCGAGCGCCGGGTTCAGGTTGAGCGCCTGGTTGGCCGGCAGCGTCCACGGCGTCGTCGTCCAGATCACCGCGAAGGCCGGGCCGGGCAGGGCGGCGAGGCCGAAGGCCTTGGCCAGCGCCGGGCCATCCGCGGCAGGGAAGGCGACATCGACCGTGGTGCTCTTCTTGTCGGCGTATTCGATCTCGAACTCGGCGAGCGAGCTGCCGCAGTCGAAGCACCAGTACACCGGCTTGCTGCCCCGGTAGACGAAGCCGCGCTCGAACAGGCGCTTGAGAACGCGGATTTCGCCGGCCTCGTTGGCGAAGTCCATGGTGCGGTAGCGGTGCTCCCAGTCGCCGAGCACGCCCAGGCGCTGGAAGTCGGCCATCTGCTGCGCGATCTGCTCGGTGGCGTAGGCGCGCGACAGCGCCTGCACCTTGTCGCGCGGCAGGCCGCGGCCATGCGTCTTCTCGATCTGGTTCTCGATCGGCAGGCCGTGGCAGTCCCAGCCGGGGATGTAGCGGGCGTCGAAGCCGGCGAGTTGCCGGCTCTTGACGATCATGTCCTTCAGGATCTTGTTGACGGCGTGGCCGAGGTGCAGCGTGCCGTTGGCGTAGGGCGGGCCGTCGTGCAGCACGAAGAGCGGCGCGCCCTTGCGCGCGGTGCGCAGGCGCTGGTAGGTGCCTTTGTCGTTCCAGGCCTTGATCCAGCCGGGCTCGCGTTTGCCCAGGTCGCCGCGCATCGGGAACGGCGTGTCGGGCAGGTTGAGCGTGCTCTTGGCGTCGGTGGGGGCGGGCTTGTTCATCGTGCAACTCGCGGGAGCCGGTTCGGCGCAGCCTGCGCGCAACCGGTGGAGGAGGAGGGGATCTGCGGCCGGTGGCTTGGCACACGTGCCGCCGCGCATCCGCGGCGCGGCAGTCGCGAGCCCGATCACCCCGTGCTTGGGGTTTGTCGGCCCTTCCGTGCCATCGGTGCCTTCAGCGAGGCGCGCGAATAATTCGGTCGCGTGTCGATTGCCGGCGCGTGGTAGCGTGCCAGCGCTGGCAAAGGACGGTCGGGCTGCTGCGTTGCATGGACTTGCATTCTATCGGGGCGGCCGGGCGGTGACGTGGTTGTGCGCGGTCGCATGGCTGATCCTGGCTCTTGGCGCATCGACGGCGCAGGCCGACGAGGCACCTCGCAGCGACTCCGAGGAGGCGCCAACCCCACGGCCGTGGGATGCGGCGCTCGGCTTCGTGACCAGCTACGCGCCGGAATACGCTGGCTCGAGCCGCTGGCGCCTGGGCGTTCGGCCCGGTGGCTGGGTGCGTTGGGGCCGCGTCAGCATCGCGTCGCGCAGCGCCTTCGTGTCCCGCAGCGCAGAGCCGGTGAGCGGTGGGGGATTGCGCTTCGACCTGTCACCGAACGAGCGCCTTCGCATCGGCCTGGGCTTGCGGCACGACAGCGGTCGGCAGGAGTCGGACAGCAACGACCTGCGTGGCCTGGGCGATGTGCGCGCCACGGTGCGCGTGCGCATCGGGGCCTCGTATCCGCTCGAAAGCGGGTGGCGCCTCGGCTCCGCGGTCAGCATCGACGCCCTGGGTCGTGGCGGCGGCACGGTCGGTGACGTCAACATCGGCCGCGGCTTCCCGCTCGGCCCAAGCACGAGCGGCAGCGTCGGCGCCACGTTGAGCTTCGGCAATCGACGCCACATGCGCGCCTTCTACGGGGTTTCGCAGGAGCAGTCCGCGCGCTCGGGCTACGAGGTCTACGAACCCGACGAAGGCGCACGCGACATCTCGGTATCGGCCGGGCTGCGCCATGCGCTGAGCCGGCAGTGGTTCGCCTTTGGCGGCATCAGCGCCGCGCGGCTGGTCGGGCCGGCGGCGGCCAGCCCGTTCGTTCGCGAACCGACGAGTTGGGCGATCAGCGCCGGCCTGGCCTATCGCTTCTAGGCCCCGACGAGCCTGCTTAAGGGGCACTTAAGGCCGGCGCGACATGCTCCGGCGGCGCGTCGCGTGGCGACCCGCTGCAATGCGGGCGCCGAAGAGTCCCGTCGAGTTGAAGTCCGATGAAGCTCTTGCCGCTGACGCTGGCCTGCCTTGTTCTCGCGGGAACGTCCTGGCAGGGCGCTCGTGCCGAATCGACCGACGGTGCGCCCGCCCCACAGGCCGCCCGCGTCGACGAAGACAAGCTTCCCTCCGCCAGGAGAAGCTGGGATGCGGCGATCGGTGGCGTGCTGGTGTATGCGCCCGACTTCGCGGGTTCCGACAACCAGCGCCTGCGCCTGAACCCTGGCTTCTACCTGCGCTACGGCCGCGTCAGCATCGCGACGCGCAGCGGCTTTCGCAGCGCGGGCGATCCGAGCGAACGCGCCGGTCTGCGCATCGACCTCTCGCCGAGCGAGCGCCTGCGCTTCGCCGTGGGGTTGCGCTACGACGCCGGCCGGCAGGAGTCCAGCAGCGAAGGGCTGAAGGGCATGGGAGACGTGCCCAGCACGGTGCGCGTACGCATGATGGGCTCCTACCGCCTCGGCGACGGATGGAGTGCGGGCAGTGCCGTGCTGCTGGATGCGCTGGGGCGCGGCGGCGGTTGGCAGGGCGATGTGAGCGCCGGGCGCGAGATGCGGTTCAGCGCCGACACGACCTGGAGCTTCGGGGCGGCGCTGGCCTTCGCCGGTGACCGCCACCTGCAGACCTACTTCGGCGTCACCGACGAACAGGCGACGAGGACCGGGTATCCGATCTACGAGCCACGCTCCGGCCTGCGCGACATCTCGGCTCACGTCAACGCGCGCACCGAACTCGGCGGCAGCTGGCACGCGTTCTATGGCGCCAATGTGTCGCGCCTTCTCGGCCCGGCGGCGGCCAGTCCTCTCACCAGACAGCCGAACGCCTGGGGCCTCAACGCGGGTCTGGCCTACCGCTTCTGACGAACCAAGCGTGCGCGGCACTCGTGTCGGCGGCGATGCCGGCACGCAATGCCTCGAGCGAGTCGTACTTCAACTCGTCGTGCAGCTTGTGCAGGAGCTGCACGTTCACGACGCGACCGTAGCCGCCTTCGGCGCCCAGCGCTGCCGGCCAGTCGAACACATGCGCCTCGAGCAGCACGCGGCCGCCATCCTCCACGCTCGGCCGCACGCCGAGGCTGGCCACCGCCGGCAAGGCCTTGTCGGCTAGGCCCTGGACGCTGGCCACGAAGATGCCGCTGGCCGCAGGGCGGGCGTGGCCGAAGCGCAGGTTCAGGGTCGGGAAGCCCAGCTCGCGGCCGAGCTTGCGGCCATGCCGAACGTGCCCGCTGATCGCATACGGACGTCCGAGCAGCGCCTCGGCCCGCGCAAGGTCGCCAGCGGCGAGCGCCTCGCGCACCGCCGAGCTGCTGACGCGCAGGCCATGCACCTCGTAGCTGAGCATGCGGGCCACGTCGAACCCGGCCGCGCGGCCGGCGGCGTCGAGCGTCTCGTAGTTGCCTGCGCGCCGCGCACCGAAGGTGAAGTCGTCGCCGACGAGCACGTAGCGCACGGCGAGCCCGGATCGCAGCACGCTGTCGATGAAGGCCTGCGGCGGCAGCGAGGCCAACACTTCGTCGAACCGAATCACGACGACGCGATCGACGCCGCAGCGCTCGATCTCGGCGAGCTTGTCGCGCAGCGTGCTGATGCGCCGGGGCGCCGATTCGGGCTTGCCGGCGCGCGCGGCGAAGAAATCGCGCGGGTGCGGCTCGAAGGTCAGCACGCACGAGGGCACGCCACGGTGTCGCGCCTCGTTCTGCAGCAGGGCCAGCATGGCCTGGTGGCCGCGGTGCACGCCGTCGAAGTTCCCGATGGTGAGCGCGTGGCCCGCCCCGGCCGGGCCGCCGGCGGCGAGGGCCCGGTGGCCGATTCCCCTGAAGACCTGCATGCGGCGGATTATCCCGGGGCGGCAGCGGCGGCCCGGTCGGGCAGGCCGGGCACGGCCGGTGCCGGGTCCAGAGCCAGCAAGCGTGCGTAGATCGCCAGATACGCCGCTGCCGCCTTGTCCCAGTCGAAACGCGCGGCATGACTGCGGATGGCTTCGGCATGCCCAGGTTCGCGCGCTCGCGCCAGGCCGGCTTCGATGACGCGGCGCATGGCCCCAGGATTGAAGTCGTCGAAGTAGTCGGCCACCGCGCCGCCGATCTCGGGCAGGCTCGTTCGCCGCGCCAGGAACACGGGCTTGCCGAAGTGCATGGCCTCGATCGGCGGCAGGCCGAAGCCTTCGGTCAGCGAGGGGAAGAGGAACCCTGCGCAGTGCGCATAGGCCCAGGCCTTCTGCGCGTCGTCGATGCCGAGATGGAACTGCACGTTGGGCAGATGCGTCGCGTCGCGCAGGCGCCTTGAGTCCTGGCCAGGCGGCCCGCACAAAACGAAGCGCATTTCGGGCCAGTGGCGGGCCAGCTCGATGATGGCGCCCGGGTTCTTCGAGGGCGACATGCGGCTGAGGTGGAAGAGGAAGGGGCGCTCCGAAGACCCGGTCTCGGCGGGCCAACCCTCGAGTGGCCTGCGTTCGGCAGCGACGAATGAGCGCGCGCCGTTGAGCACGACATCGAGTGGGCCGGTCCAGCCCAGGTGCCTGCGCACATCTGCCGCGGTGTACTCGCTGATCGCCACCACATGGTCGGTGCGTGCCAGCAGCGCGCTCGTGCGCCGGTGGTGGCGCCAGGTCGAGAAGGCGTTTCGCCCGTACAGGTAGTTCAGGTCGTGCACCGTCACGATGCGCGGTCCGCATCCCGCGGGCGGCAAGGTCTTGTTGAGCTGGTGGAGCGAGTGCCACAGGGCATAGCGCATGGGTTGCACATGGCGTACCCGTTGCCAGCGCGTGACGGGCAGGTAGCCGACTTCGGTGCCGAAAAGGCCGACGAGCTTTTCGCGCACGTGGAAGTGGAACCGAACGCCATGTCGCTCGCGCCATCGCGGCGCTGCATGCGCAATGCGGCTGCCGATCTGCAGGGCGAACTCGCCCAGGCCGTCCTGCAATCCGGCGACCCCCCCCAGGCTGATGCCCACTTGCAAGTCGGTCACGTTCATCGACGATCAGTGTAGCCATCGGGTGAGCGGGCTCCGGGGGGACTGGCACAATGGACTTCATGACGCGCTTGGCCCTGCCTCAGGTGACCCTGGTCGCCGTGGATACGCGGGCGCCGCTGCTCGCCACGCAGGCTCTGCTGCGGTCCATGGCCGGTATCGACTTTGCGCGCGCGATCCTGTTCACGCATGCGTGGACGCCGAGGCGTCCGCTGCCCGGCATCGAGATCGTCGACATCGAGCCGATCACCTCGTCGGCCGAGTACTCGCACTTCATCCTTCGCCTCATGCCCGGCTGGGTGCGCACGTCGCACGTGCTGGTGACGCAGTGGGACGGATTCGTCTGCGAGCCGTGGGCCTGGACGAACAGCTTCCTGGCCTACGACTACGTCGGCGCACCCTGGCCCGACCAGCCCGAGTCGCGGGCCGTCGGCAATGGTCGCTTATCTCTTCGTTCGCGCCGCCTGCTCGCCGCGGGCATGGACCTGCGCATCGACGACGAACACCCTGAAGACGTGGCCCTGTGTCGCACCTACCGCAACCTGCTCGAGCGCGAGCATGGCGTCAACTTCGCGCCGCTGTCCCTGGCGCGACGCTTCGCCTACGAGAACGACGACTCGCACGGGCCGACGTTCGGATTCCACGGCGCCTACAACCTGCCGCGCGTGCTCGACGAGCCGACGCTGACGACCTGGCTGGACATCCTGCCCGACGAGTTCTTCCGCAGCCGCGACGCGCGCCGCCTGGCTCGCACGCTGGTTTCGCGAATGCCGACACTGGCGCGTCGCGTGATCGACCGTCGCATGCGCGTGGGCCGCGACGAGCCGAGCACGCGCATCCTCGACGCCGCGGCGAGCGTGATGGGGCTCCTCGGGTCGCGCTCTGACAGGCCCCGGCCGGCCTGAGCCGCCTGCGCGGCGCGCCGATGCTGCCGCCTCGGGCCTCGTGACGCGGCCGTCAATCCCCCCGGGCGGTATAACCGCGCCCCGGAGGAGATGACAACATGACCACGCGCCACCTGGACCTGGGTTGCGGCCCCGTGCCGCGCAACCCGTATGGGCGCGACGAGCTCTATGGCGTCGACCTCGGCGCTGCTGCGGGCACCGACGGGATGATCCGACGCGCCAACCTGTCGATCGCGCCGATCCCCTGGCCCGACGACAGCTTCGAATCGGTCTCGGCCTACGATTTCCTCGAGCATGTGCCGCGCGTGATGCCGACCACGGATGGGCAAGGCACACGCTTCCCGTTCATCGAGCTGATGAACGAGATCTGGCGTGTGCTGAAGCCGGGCGGGATGCTCTACGCGAGCACACCGGCCTATCCTCACAAGGCGGTCTTCCAGGACCCGACGCACGTGAACATCATGACCGTCGACACGCACATCTACTTCACCCGACCGCAACGCGTGGCGGCGATGTACGGCTTCGCAGGCGACTTCGAGGCGCGCCGCGTGCAGCTGACGAAGTCGAACTCGTCGCTGGCGTTCATCCCGCCCCCGGCCACGTGGTGGCAACGCGCGCAGTTGGCCAATCGCATCAAGCGCGGCAAGTGCAGCCACCTGATCTGGGAGTTCGAGGCGGTGAAGACGCCCACCTGAACGTGCCTGAGCAAACCTGAGCGGGCGGACAGGTCCGGCGCCGATGCGCATCCTCGCCACCGCCGGCGACGTCGACTCGCTGATCACCGAGATCCGCCTGCGCACGCCTCTGTCATCGCTCGCGCAGGCGCAAGGCTGGACAGTTCATTGGCGCTCGTTCCACGAGTGCAGCCAATCCGACCTGGCTGCAGCGGACCTCGTCATCGTGCAACGTGGCGCATCGCGCCGCAGCTGCCGCATCGAGGAGCGGGCGCTCGAGGGAGGCGCCACCGTCGTCTACGAGATCGACGACCTGCTGACGGAGATCGCGCCGCACATCTCGCAGCACGCGGCTGTGCGCGCGAGCCTGCCGTGGCTGCGCAGCGGGCTCGGCCAGGCCGACCTCGTGACCGTCAGCACCCCTCGCCTGCAGCGGGAACTCGCATCGCTGGCCCGCGCTACCGCCGTGGTGCCGAACCACGCCTTCTTCGACGAAGACCGGCCGCTGCCGCCGCAATGGCCTGGCGAGCGGGTGCACCTGCTCGTGGCATCGTCGGACCATCTGCTCGACAGCGATCTCACGAGGGCCTTGCGCGGCGTCGTGGGCGAGCGGGCACGTCTCGTCGTCGTCGGCCCGCCGGCCGATGCGCTGGCGGCAATGGGGCTGCCGCTGCAACGCCATCCACTCCTGCCGAGGCGCGAGTTCGTCGCGCTGGCGCGCAGCCTGCCCAACGCCGTGGCGCTGATCCCGCTCGAGGCCTCGCGTTTCGCGGCATGCAAGAGCGCAATCAAGTGGTACGACTACGCCGAGGCCGGCATTCCCACCTTGGCCTCGGCCGTGCCGCCGTACCTCGATGCGATCGAACACGGTCGCACCGGCTTGCTCGTCGACAACAGCGAGGCGCAGTGGCTGCGAGCCCTGCACCTGGTCATCGACGAGGTCGATGTTCGGCGCCGCATCGCTGCGCAGGCGCGCGCCGTCGTGCGCGAGCGCCACGGACTACCACAGACCATTGCGGCATGGCAGACCGCCTTGCTGCTGGCCCGGCAATTGCGGCGGGCCCGGCAAGTGCGGGCGCCACGAGGTCCCGCCGCATGGTGGCGGGCCGCTGGCGATGCGACGAGCGATTGGGCCGTGACGCTGCGCCGTTGGAACCGACAGCGCCTGGCGCACCGGCGGGGGGCGTCGCCGCGCTGAACCGACAACGGGTGGATGGCCCGCCGGGCGGCTCAGCGCGTCTTCATGTCGCGCGCGGCCGGCAGCCGCATGGGTGACTCCAGCGTCGCGGCCGCTCGCACGCCGTTGCGGATGGCACGCGCCACGACCTCGGCCGCGAGGGCGCCCAGGGTGCTGAGGTCGCCGACGATGCCGGCACCGCCGGTCGCCAGTGCGAAGAGCGTGTCGCCATCGTTGACGGTGATCGGGCTCACGGCGCGGCTGAGGCCATGGTGGGCGAGGGCGGCCAGTTGCGTCGCCGCAGACTTGTCGAGCATCGCATCCGTGGCGACGATGCCGATCGTCGTTGCCGTGCCGGCCATGCGCTCCATCACCGGCAACGGCGCGTCACCTCGGAGCAGTGCCCTGTGTGCGCCGACGAGGCGCTGGCCGTCCTCGCTGCGCGCGCCGGCGAGCACTTCGCCGTGCTCATCGAGCACGTCGCCGATGGCGTTCACGGCCACGAGGGCGGCCACCGTCACGGCCCCCACCCGCAATGAGGCGGTGCCGATGCCGCCACGGCTGGCTCGGGCCACGCCGAAGAGCTTGCCCACCGTGGCCCCGAGCCCCGCACCGTGGCTGCCTTGCGCGGGCGCGGATGACCGAGCGGCGAGGCAGGCGGCGTAGCCCGTGTCCGCGCCCGGGCGGACGCGCGGGTCACCGATCCACAGGTCGAACAGCACCGCTGCCGGGACGATCGGCACGCGGATCGGCCCCTGCATCGGCGAGCCACTCTGCGAGTGTTTCGACGCTTGCGCCGAGTCCTGGCCGCGTAAGGGGCCGATGACGAGTCCCCGCCCCTGTTCCTCGAGCCAGCGCATCACCCCGCCTGCGGCATCGAGGCCGAAAGCACTGCCGCCGGTAAGCAGCACCGCATGCACCCGGTTCACGGTGTTCTCCGGCCGCAGCAGGTCGGTTTCGCGCGTGCCGGGCGCGCCGCCCCGCACGGCGACGCCGCACACCGTTCCGTGCGGCGTGTCGGGGCACAGCACGACGGTGCAGCCGCTCGGCCGTCCATTGACGGCCGCGTGGCCCACCTCGATGCCCGTGACGTCGGTGAGCGACCCCGGCGCCAGAGCCAGCGTGCCGAGGGGGTCCTGCGCGTCGCTCACCGGGCCCACCGCGCTCGGCGGCTCAGGCGAAGACGCCGGCCGAATCCTGCATACGCGCCGCGACCTCGCCCAGATGGTGCTGCGTGTCGCCGAACACCATCTCCAGCACGGTGAGCCGCTTGAAGTAGTGGCTGCCCTGGTATTCGTCGGTGACACCGATGCCGCCGTGCAATTGCACGCACTGCTGGCCGACGAAGCGCATGCTCTGCCCGAGTTGCACGCGCGCCTGGGAAATGGCGCGCCGACGCTGCGACGACGGCTCGCCGAGCTTGAGCGTGGCGAAGTAGCTCATCGAGCGGCCCAGCTCGAGCTGCATCTTCACGTCGGCAATGCGGTGGCGCAGCGCCTGGAAGGTGGCGATGGGCACGCCGAACTGCTTGCGCGTGTTCATGTACTCGACGGTCAGCTCGACGAGGCGGTCCATCACGCCCACCGCCTCGGCGCAGAAGGCCGCGGTGCCGATGTCGACCGCGCGCTCCAGGGCGGCGTGTCCGTCTTCGGTGATGAGGGCCGCGCGCGTGCCGTCCAGCTTCAGCTCGGCGGCGCGTGCGCCGTCCTGGGTCGGGTAGCCGCGCACCTGGCCGGCGGCGAGACTGCTGCGTTCGACCAGGAAGAGGCCGATACCGGCCTTGTCGTCCACCGCACCTGGGATGCGGGCCGGCACCACATAGGCGTCGGCTTCGTCTCCTGCCGGCACGATGCTCTTCGCGCCGTCGAGCACCCAGTTGCCTCCCGGGCCGTCCTGCACGTGCTTGGCGCGCGCGCTCACATGCTCGAGCCGATACCTTGCCGCCCGCTCCTGCTGCGCCAGCACGACAAGCGCTTCGGCCGAAGCGATGCGCGGCAGCCAGGTCGCCTGCAAAGCCTCGGGCGCCGCACCCAGCAAGGCCGGGGCCACGAGCGCCGCGTGGGCATAGGGCGCATTGACCAGCCCCCGGCCCAGTTCTTCGTTGACCACCATCGCCTCGACCGGGCCGAAGCCCATGCCACCGTGAACCTCTGAAATGGCCAGACCGGTCAGGCCGAGTTCGGCCAGGTCGGCGTAGACGGACCGCGAGGCACCGCCGGCCTTGGCCAACGCATGCCTGCGGTCGAAGCCGAAGCCCTTGTCGACCCAGCGCCGTACGGCGTCGCGCAGCGATTGCTGGTCGTCGGAGAAGTCGAAGTCCATGTCAGCTCCCGAGCACGGTCTGGGCCACGATGTTGCGTTGCACCTCGTTGCTGCCGCCGTAGATCGTGGTCTTGCGGTAGTTGAGGTAGCCGGCGGTGGCGGTGGCGCAGTGCGCGGCGCCGACATGGTCGCCCTGCCAGCCGGCCTCCATGGCCTCGGCGATGAAGGGCAGGCCGTAGGGGCCGCAGGCCAGCATCATCAGCTCCGTGTAGCGCTGCTGGATCTCGCTGCCCTTGATCTTCAGCAGGCCGGCGATGTCCAGGCTCTGCTTGCCGCTCTTCTCCGCCGAGAGCACGCGCAGCACAAGCATCTCGAGCGCCACGATGTCCACCTCGAGCAGCGCGATCTGGTCGCGGAAGCGGACGTCGTCGTAGACGCCTTCGGCGCGCGCCATGCGCTTCAGGCGCTCGAGCTCACGCTTGGCGCGGTTGACGTCGGCGATGTTGGTGCGCTCGTGCGCGAGCAGGTGCTTGGCGTAGGTCCAGCCCTTGTTCTCCTCGCCGACGAGGTTCTCGGCGGGCACCTCGACGTTGTCGAAGAAGACCTCGTTGACCTCGGGCTCACCGTCCATCAGCACGATGGGGCGCACCTTGACGCCGGGGCTCTTCATGTCGATCAGCAGGAAGCTGATGCCCGTCTGCGGCTTGCCCTCGGTGCTGGTGCGCACGAGGCAGAAGATCCACTCGCCGTACTGGCCGAGCGTCGTCCAGGTCTTCTGGCCGTTGACGATGTACTTGTCACCGCGGCGCTCGGCGCGCGTCTTCAGCGAGGCGAGGTCGCTGCCCGAGCCCGGCTCGCTGTAGCCCTGG
>JAEUPE010000289.1 GCA_016790435.1 Rubrivivax sp.
CGAGGCACGCGTCCAGAGGATTGCAGCTTCATCGGGCACTTGTTTGCAACCGATGGCCAAAGAGTGTTCTGCACACGAGGTGCACTCAAGGAGGTCGATGCCGCGACATTCAAGGTTGTCGAAGAGAGCCTTGAGCCAGACATTGAAGGCAGCTTCGTATCTGCCTACGCCGTCACGCCGCACAAGGCGGTTTACGTGGACCAGCTATGCGCCCCAAGGTTCTTTCAGCCGAAGGACGTGGCGAGTCTCCGCGTTCTCGCGCCGCACTTCGCCACAGACGGCATCGGCGTGTACTACGACGGCGTCAAGATCAGCGGCGCTGACCCTGGCTCCTTCAAACCGCTCACTTCGAACTACTCGCTCGATCGCAGGTACTGCTACTTTCGATCCGCTCGCATCGTCCATGCCAAGACGAGTTCGTTTCGAATTCTTGGGGGCGCAGACGACCGGGGTCTCTTCCTTTCCCATGACGAAGACTCGCTCTACTTCTGCGAGCAACCCGTGCTTAAGCTCTCTGGATTCGTGCCTGAGCTGCGCCGAGGGGAAGGACGCTGCATCACCGGCGTGTTCGACGGCGAGAGAGTGTGGACAACCTCGGAGCTTGATGGCATCTATCGCACCAACGTCCGCAAGTATCGATCGGTCGTCTTCTCCGATACTTGTTCAACGACACGGTTCACCGACGCGAGCTTTGCCGGACTCGAGGACGACCTCGCGATGTTTCTGATGCTGTGCACCCACAAGACAGTCCAAGCGCTGGAGGAGTTCACCCGTGGCAAGAGGGGTGAGAGGGCCCTTGTCCGTTCAATAGAGCGGCTGAACAGCCAACTTCCTGTGAAACTGGCTGTCGTCTCTCCCACAGCGATCAACATCACCAGCGAGGGCGTCGCCGCTTACCGCCAATACGGCGCAGTGGCCGACGTGATCGGGTCCTTTGTTGCTGCTCTGAAGCGGTGAGGCCTGAAGGGGCCCAAGGAGCATTCGGCGGCGGCGGCGGCCGAGGTCACGCGTACCCACTGGTACGCCCCGGCGGCGCGCGCCGTGGTCAAGTCTGTCTCGCACAACCCGTACCTCGGTTCGGCGACGGTCGAGCTCGTCGCCTACGAGTTGCGGCACTGACTCCGATCGCGCAGGCGGAGACCCTCCGCGCTCGGCTCAACTGGCCGGCGGCCCGACAGATCCATCGGTCGATCGCCGCCCCGTAAGATGGCTGCCCCGCCTGCGTTGGAAGTGCCCGTGGTCCCACCCTCTGATCTGCTCTTGTTCATCGGCGCTGCGCTCGTGATGGTGCTCACGCCCGGCCCGAACATGATCTACCTCGTCTCGCGCTCGCTCTGCCAGGGCCGCCGCGCAGGCGTGTTGTCGCTCTTCGGCGTGGCCGCCGGGTTCCTCGTGCACATGCTGGCGGCGGCCGTGGGGCTCACGGCGTTGTTCATGGCCATCCCACTGGCCTACGAGGCGCTCAAGTGGGCGGGCGCGCTGTACCTGCTGTTTCTCGTCTGGCAGGCCGTGAGGCCGGGTGCGCGCTCGCCGTTCGAAGCACGGGCGCTGCCGGCAGACCCACCGCGCAGGCTGTTCTTCATGGGCTTCCTCACCAATGTGCTGAACCCGAAGATCGCCGTCTTCTACCTGGCGATCTTTCCGCAGTTCGTCACGCCCGAGCACGGGTCGGTGCTGGTGCAGAGCGTGCAGCTCGGCTTCACGCAGATCGCGGTGAGCTTCAGCGTCAACCTCTGCATCGTGCTCTCTGCGGCCCGGCTGGCGGCCTGGTTTGCGCGCAGCCCGCGCTGGCTGGCGGCGCAGCGCTACCTGATGGGGACCGTGCTGGCCACGCTGGCGGTGCGCCTGGCGCTGGAGCCGCGGCGGGCCGTGTAGTTGGCGCTCGAACCTCGGGCGTCGGGGCGCAGGGCCTTGCCTGATTCACCACCCCAAGCCCTTCTCTTCGACCTCGGCGGCGTCCTGGTCGACATCGACTTCAGCCGCGCCCTCGCGGCCTGGGCCAAGCATTCGCGCCTCTCGCCCGCACAACTGAAGGAGCACTTCCGCTTCGACACCGCCTACGAGCGCCACGAGCGCGGGCAGATGACGGCCGCCGAGTACTTCGCGCACCTCGCTGCCAGCCTGCAACTCGCGGCCACGCCCGCGCAGGTGGAGGAAGGCTGGAACGCCATCTTCGTGGGCGAGATCACCGCCACACGGGTGCTTGTCGAGCGGGCGCGCAATCAACTGCCGTGCTTCGCGTTCACCAACACCAACGCCTCGCACATGGCGCGCTGGAGCCAGCTCTTTCCGCGCGTGGTGGGCGCCTTCGACCGCATCTTCGCTTCGCACCATATGGGCCTGCGCAAGCCGGAGCTGGCCGCCTTTGCGCACATCTGCGCGGCCACCGGCCTGCCCGCGCACGCCATCGCCTTCTTCGACGACCTGCCCGAGAACGTGCAGGCGGCGGCCGATGCCGGATTTCGCGCCACGCTCGTGCGCTCGCCCGGCGATGTGGCGCGGGCCCTGGAAGGGTTCGGCCTGCAGGTGAACGATTGAAGCCGCGCATCGCCGTCGCCCAGATCCCCATGCACTGGGAGCTGGCCGCCAACGTGCAGGCCATGAAGCACGCCATGCAATTGGCCCGAGCGCAGGGCGCCGGCCTGTGCGCCTTTGCGGAGCTGGCGCTCACCGGGTTTCACCGCCGCATCGTCGAATGGGCCAAGCCCGAGCTCGTGGGCCCGGCCGTGGCCGAGGTGCAGGCGGCCGCCGCATCGCTCGGCCCCGCCGTCGCCTTCGGGGCGCCCACGTTCACCGGGCTCGGTGGCGGGCTCAGTGGCGAGACACTGGTGGGCCGGTTGGCGGGCCCGCCGAGGGCGGCCAGCGCTTCAACAGCCACCTGTTCGTCAGTGGCACCGGGGCCCTGGCCGGCGTGGTGCCCAAAGTCGGCCTCACCGCGCCCGAGGCCACGTTCTTCGCGCCCGGGGTGGGCCGGCCGGTGGTTAGGCTCGCGGTAGGCGAGGGCACGCTCGCCTGCACGGCCGTCATCTGCCGCGAGGTCGAAGACCACGAGGCGGTGGTCGGCGCGCTCGCGGGCAGCGGCGTCGAGCTCATCCTCTGGCCCGGCCAGATGCGGCCCGACCCCGCAAAGCCTCCGCAAGACCCGCCGCAACACGTGGTGCAGGCGCAGGCCCTGGCCCGCGCCACCGGGGCGTGGGTGGTGCAGACCAATTGGCCCAATGCGCTCAACCGGCCCGAAGAGAGCGCGCACACCGGCCACAGCGCCTGCATCGCACCCAGCGGCGAGCTGCTCTTCCGCCTGCCGGAGCAAGGGTTCGGGGTGGGGGTGTTCACGCTCGGCGAGCGCACCTTCGAATGGTGTCCCGTGGCGCTCAGGCCGCAGGCCGCGGCCGGCTCGCCCGCGGCCCATCAAGGTGCTTGAATCGGGCTCGTAAGATCGCGCACCCTTGCGCCCGATGAGCCCGATGAGCCCGATGAGCCCGATGAGCACCATGCGCCTGTACGTCGATTCGCAATTCGCCTCGCCCTACGCCCTCTCGGCCTTCGTGGCGCTGCGGGCCAAGCACATCGCGTTCGAGCTGGAGGCGCTCGATCTCTCGGCCCACCGCCAGCACTCGGCGGGCTATGCGCAGGCGTCGCTCACCCGCCGCGTGCCCACGCTCGTCGACGGCGACTTCTCGCTGTCGGAGTCGTCGGCCATCGCGGAGTACCTCGAAGACAAGCAGCCGCAGCCGCGGCTGTACCCCGCCGACCTTCGCGCCCGGGCGCGGGCGCGCCAGGTGCAGGCGTGGCTGCGCAGTGACCTGATGGCGCTGCGCCAGGACCGCACCACCGAGGTGGTGTTCTATGGCGCCGCGGTGAAGCCGTTGTCCGAAGGCGGCCGCGCCGCGGCCGAGAAGCTGCTGCAGGCGGCCGGCGCGCTGCTCGCGCACGGCGGGCCGCACCTCTCGGGCGGCGAATGGTCGATCGCGGACGTGGACCTCGCCCTCATGCTGAACCGGCTGGTGATGGCGGGCGATGCCGTTCCCGGCCCGCTGGCGGCCTACGCGCGGCGCCAGTGGCAGCATGCGGCCATCCAGGAATGGGTGGCGTTCGAGCGGCCGCCGCTGTGAGGCCGCCGGGCGCACGTATCGCCATCGCCCAGGTTCCCATGCACTGGGAGCTGGAAGACAACGTGCGAGCGATTCGGCAGGCGATGCGCCGGGCGCACGCCGAGGGCGCAGTCCTGTGCGCGTTCTCGGAGCTGGCGCTCACCGGCTTTCACCGGCGCATCGTGGAGTGGGCGCGGCCCGAGCTCGTCGGTCCGGCCCTGGCCCAGGTGCAAGCCGAGGCCGCGGCCCTCGGGCTCGCGGTGACGCTCGGCGCGCCCACGTTCGGCGCGGGCGGCGAGCGGTTCAACAGCCATCTCTTCGTGCACGGCGGGGGCCTGGATGAAGGCGCTGGCGAAGGGGCGGACGAACGGGCTGGCGAACGGGCAGGCGAAGCGGCAGGCGCAGGCACCTTGGCCGGCGCGGTTGCCAAGGTGGGCCTCACCGCCCCCGAGGCCACGTTCTTCCAGCCCGGTGCGGCACGGCCACGGCCGGTCGTGCGGCTGGCGCTGGGCGCGGGGCAGGGCACGCTCGCCTGCTCGGCCGTCATCTGCCGCGAGGTCGAAGACTACGAGGCGGTGGTCGGCGCGCTCGCGGGCAGCGGCGTCAAGCTCATCCTCTGGCCCGGCCAGATGCGGCCCGACCCCGACAAGCCCCCGCAAGACCCACCGGCCCACGTGGTGCAGGCGCAGGCGCTCGCCCGCGCCACCGCCGCGTGGGTGGTGCAAACCAACTGGCCCAACGCGCTGAACCGGCCCGAGGAGAGCGAGCACACCGGCCGCAGCGCCTGCATCGCACCCAGCGGCGAGCTGCTCTTCCGCCTGCCGGTGCAGGGGTTCGGGTTGGGGGTGTTCACGCTCGGGGAGAGAACGTTCGACTGGTACCCCGTGGCGCTCGGGGCGCGGGACCCAGCCGGCTCGCCCTCGGCTCGCGGTGCTTGGACGGGCTAGTAAGACGACGATCAGCCAATCGCGCCATCGCGCGGCTCGCATTGCATGGTCGCCACCCTTGTGGCACGGCATCCGCCCATATTGGGATGCAACGCGGCTTCACGCTCCAGAGAATCGCAGGTTTCCCAACAACACCCACGGGGAGGAGTCATGCCGCACCGGTTTGGATTTCACGCTGTCATGTTTGCGCTTTGGATAGCCACTGCCCCAGTCGGCGCGTCAGCCGCCAACGATCCAATCAAGGTCCTTGTCGCCGATCTCGACAATCAGATCGGGCAAGCGCCCGCCGGCAGCCGGACGGCGGCCAAGCTGGCGTTGATCAAGAAGCGGGCGCAGGCCCTGGAGCCGGACTGCTTGATGAAGGCCGACGGACAGGCTGTCCCCCGTGGCGATGCCACTCCGTCCTGCTCGCAGGCCGTGGAGCAGCTGCGCAAACTGTTCAAGGCAGTGTCCGAGCAGCAGGACAGCCCCGACGATGAAGGGAGTGTGATGAAGGCGGCGGCCGAGGCCCAGAATGAGGTCGACAAGCGGCGCGCGAAGGCGAAAGACGCCTTCGATCGCGGTGATGCCGGCACGGCTGCGGCGGTAAGCCTGAGGGACTTCTACCTCCTGGGCAGTGGGCCCGACAACGCCAGTGTCGTTGCGAGAGCACGCAAGTGGGCCAACGCCGCCGAGACCAAGCCGCGCGAGCTGCGCCGCGCCGTCACCGCAGCGCAGGCCGAGGCAGACCGACTGGTTGCCCTGGCCGTGGAACGGCGCAAGTGCAGCCCACCTTTCGAGCCCTGCGTCGAGAAATTGCTGGCCGGCGGATTGGTGGCCAAGGCCGCCCTGGAACTACAGCTGAAGATTGCCGACGAAGCCGACGAAGCGCTCAGCTTGGCCAAGCGAGGCCTGGAGAGCTTGCTGGCCAACCCTGCGAGCAACCTAGCCAGGCTCGACTCGGATGTGGCTTTCCGAGCACTTCTTGAAAGCAACCCCGACGTCAAGTCCTTCTTCGGCGGTGGCGCGGCGGGGTTCAGTGCGGGAGTGGCCGGCTCGAACGTGAGCTTCCGGTACGTGATCGACCAGAGCGGCAGTTGGATCGGACGGCGCAACCGCCTCACCCTGATCTTCAGTGCGCCGACCAACAACAACGGAGTCACCAACTTCGCAAGCACGGTGGACGGCTTGCAGAACCTCAATACCGTCAAGCTGGGATGGCAGCTCACCAATGCGCCCTTCGAGTTTCCTGGAACGGGCACCTTGAACGATTTCGCGGTGGGCCTGAGCGCAGGGCAGAAGAGCATCAACTACCTCTTGGTCGATGGCACCACGCCGACCAAGGCGGCTTCGAACAAGAAGAGTGTGGTGACGCTCGAGTTGGGCGTCAGTTGGGCCTTCCTGGCGAACCCAAAGAGCAAGTGGAAGACCTTGACGGTGCTCGGCCACAGCACCCAGCGTGGCTACAAGAGTGCCGATGCCGAGACGCGTTGCCCGGTGGACCCCGCCACAACCACGGCCGGGCTTGCAACCTGCTATACGGGTTCCTGGGGCGAACCGACGCGCTCCACCGACCGGTTGATCAGCCTTGAGGTGCGGCAGCACATGCCGGCGTTCGACCTCGGTCTGAAGATCAAGCAGAACCTGAAGAATGACAAGGTGGACGCGGAAGTCCCGATCTACCTGATTCGCAACATACCTGACCAGGCCGAGAAGACGCCGTTTACGGCAGGCATCAGCCTGGGACGCAGCACAGGTGACAAAGGCCTGCGATGGGGACTTTTCGTCACGGCGCCGCTTTCCTTTGGCAAACCCGAACGCTGAGCGATCGCACCCATGACGCGCCCATGACCCGCCGAATCTTCCTCGACACCGAGTGGACCGCCCCGCCTTGGTCGCCGCAGTGCGGGCTGTCGTGGGTCGGCCTGGCCGATGAAGACGGGCGCTCCTGGTACGGCATCTCGTCCGAGGTGGAGATCGACCCCGCCACCAACGCCTTCATGTCCGGTGTCTTCCGGCTCATCACGCCCGAGGAGCCGCGGCTCACGCGCGCGCAGCTCGCGGCCGAGGTCGTGAGCTTCTGTGGTGGCGAGGTGAGCGAGTTCTGGGTGTGGATCCCCACGGCGGAGCGGTTCGCGGCGTTCTTCGGCCTCGGCGAAGAGGGGCCGCGGATGTTCGAGAAGTACCGGGACGTCGACCTGCAGATGCTCCGCGCGCTGGTGAACCCCTGGCCCGCCGGCTGGCCGCAGCGTGTGCACGACCTCAATGCAGCGGCGGTGGCGGCGGGGGTCGAGATTCCGGCGCGGGCCGCCAACCACCTGCATCCGCGGGTGCACGCGGAGTGGAACCGGCAGTTGTTCGAGCGCATTCGCGCGGCGGGCGCCTAGCGAGGGCACCTATGTCTTATGTCGGCCTGGTCGTCACCGCCTGCCTTCCGCTTTCCGTGGACCTCGCCCGCGTGGCATCCACCGACGACCTCGGGGCCATTCAGCTCGACGAAGGCACGTCCGTCCTGGCCTTCACCCGCAATGGCTGGTTGAACCATCGGGTGGAAGAGATCGCCCAGCTTCACAAGATCGCGTTGCTGCCCACGAGCGAAGCACCCGCAGTGGCCTGCGACGGCGCCTCGCTGGATGGCCTCATCGCCGATCTCGCAGGCTTTCTGGCGCGCGTCCGCCGCGACGCCCACCACCTGCCGCCAGGGGCTCGCGAAGAGGCGGAGGAAGACGAAGTGCGAAGCGCTGCCGCACTCGCGCCGGCTTCGCTCGAAGCGGCCATCGCGGCCTTCAAGGCGGCCGCGGCCCGCGATGAAGACGGCGAGCGGCTCGAAACGTTGCTTTGCCTCCTGTGGTGCCAGCTCCGCCTGGCCGAGCACGCCAGAGCGAACGGGCTGCGCTACCTCTGCGTTCGCAGTCGATGACGGCTTCGGCCGTCTGTCCTCAGAGACCCAGGTGACCCATGTCTTCCTCTGACACGACCCTCGCGCTCGCCATCCCGCACGGCCGCGTGCCGGCCGGCACCGATCTGTCGTCCTTCACCGCGCTTTTCGGGGAGGGCCACGAGCAGGCCGTCTACACCATCTCGGCGAACGACGCGCTGCATGACAAGCTGCAGCGCATCTGCGCCGCTGCGGCCCACGGTGGCGATCTTTACCTGCTGCGGGACTTCGCCATGCTCTCGGGCGCGGAAGTGGCGCGCGCCGCCGCGCAGATCGAGCGGCTGCTCGCCGAGATCGACCACCATCCCGAACTCGTTCGCCAGGCCCTGCGCTTCAAGCACCTGGCGACGAGCGGCGCGACCTCGACGCACGAGGAGTGGGTGCGCTTCTATTCCTTGGCCGAGTCAAAGACCGAAGCCACCCTCGAGGACGGCTGGGTCTACACGTACTCGGCGGACGACGTGCGCTCCATCCTGGGCCAGGCGTCGGTCAAGGACGATCCGCGGCCCGACTGGGACGACGAAGGCGCGAGCCTGGAGTATGTGTTCGGCTTGCTGAAGTCGCATCTCGCGCTGCTGCGAACGGCCGAGCGCGACGACCTCGCCGTGGTGTACGGCAAGCCGAGCGAGGCAGGCGCCTGAGGCCTTGCCTCTGTCACACGGCCTCGTCATCATTCGGCCCCTGGTCGGGCGTGGCGTTCTTCGCCATCGCGCCCGGGCCGCACGATCGATCCGAACACGAGGAGGTGCGCATGAAGTCCTTCGAGGTCACCTGCCAGATCCACGCCCCCGTCGCGCGCGTGTGGGCCCTGCTCACCGACGTGGCGGCCTGGCCCGCATGGAACACCACGGTGCCTAAGGTGCAGGGCACGGTGGCGCTGGGCCAGCAGGTCACGGTGTACACCACGGCGAGCCCCGGGCGCGCCTTCCCCGTGAAGGTGAGCGAGCTGGAGCCGCCGCGCCGCATGGTGTGGACCGGGGGCATGCCGCTCGGCCTGTTCACCGGCCGGCGCACCTACACGCTGCGCGAAGACTCGCCGGGCTCGACCACGTTCACGATGAGCGAAGCGTTCACCGGCCCGATGGCGCCGCTCATCACGCGCTCCATCCCCGACTTGCAGCCGCTCTTCGACGAGTTCGCGGTGTGCTTGAAGCGGGCCGCGGAGGCGGGCTCGGCGGCACCGGCACAGCCGCTCGCGGCCTGAGGCCTGAGAGGTGCGAAGATGCCGGGATGAGGCCGGCCCGGCGCCCCCCGAGAAAAGTTGACGCGCGGCGCAGGCCCTGCCGCTGCGGCCGCCCGGCCCGGGCGTGAGCGAGGGCTAGACTGCAGCGCAAGATGGCCGAGCACGCCGCGCCGCCCCAGCTGAGTGTCGCTGCCGACGGTGCGTGGGACATCGTCGAGTCCATCGGCCATGCGCTGCGCGAGGCCGAGGCCGCGCGGGCGCTGTTGCGCCAGCTGGTCGAACTGGCCGGCGGATGGGGTGCCGACGCAGCCGGGCCGCTGCCCGCGGTGCGCCAACTCGCGCAGCGCGCGGCGGTGCTGCTGGCCTCGCCGGTGGCGGGCTTGGCCGAAGGGGCCGAGCCGGCCGGCAGCGACGCCGGCCGCCTGCGCCTGATGCAGTTCGTCGCCGCCTCGACGCAGACGCTGGACCTTCAGGCTTTCATCGACCGCGACTACGTCTACCGCTACGTCAACGAGCGGCACCTCGCCTACTGGGGCCGCCGTCGCGAGGAGGTCGAAGGGCAGACCGTGCCGGCGCTCGTGGGCGCCGAGGCCTTCGAGTCGCGGATCCGCCCGATGCTCGACCGCGCCTTGGCCGGCGAGCTCGTCGTCTGGGAGACCACGGCCGTCTACGTGGGCGCCGGCCGGCGCCACGTGCGCGTGACCTTCATGCCCGCGCGCGAGCCTTCGGGCGAGGTGTTCGGGGCCGTCATGCGGGTGCAAGACCTGCACGAGCTCGTCGAAACGCAGAGCGAGCTGCAGGCCAGCGTGGAGGCGCTCAAGCGCCTGGCCGAGCAACAGCAGGCCTTCATCCGCACCGTCTCGCACGACCTGCGCGACCCGCTGAACGGCATCTGCAATCTTTCGCGGTTGCTGCTGAACCGCGACGAGCCGCGGCTCGACCCGAAGGCGCGCGAGTTCCTGGGCCACATCGCCGCCAGCGGCACGCGCATGGATGCGCTCATCGTCGCCCTGCTCGACTACGTGCGGCTCGAGGCCAAGCCGCTGAAGCTGCAGCCGGTGTCGCTGCACGAGCTGATGGCTGCCGTGCAGGCCGACCTGGGCGATGCGGTGGCGCGCAGCGGCGGCCGCGTCGAGGTGGGGGCCTTGCCGGCCGTGATCGGCGACGCCGCGCTGCTGCGGCTGGTGCTGCAGAACCTGGTGTCGAACGCGCTGAAGTACCACAAGGCCGGCGAGCCGCCGCACGTGCAGGTGTACGACGCCAGCGACGCACGCGAGTGGCGCGTGGCCGTGCAGGACCAGGGCATCGGCATCGACCCGGCCGACCATGGCCGCCTGTTCGGGCTGTTCTCGCGCGTCGGCGAGGGCCGGCAGCGCGCGGGCACGGGCCTGGGGCTGGCCAGCGCGCGCCGCATCGCCGAACTGCACGGCGGCCGCATCGACCTGTGTTCGACGGCCGGGGCGGGCAGCACGTTCTTCCTGTGCCTGCCGCGCAGGGAGGCGGCGCCTCCGCCGCCGCCCTGAGCAGCGGCCGGGCTTCTCAGCGCCGGCCCGCGCGGTCGCTGGTTGCCGCGCGGCGGCCGATTCCCGCGGCCATCAGCGCCAGGCCGGCCAGGCCCAGCACCCCCGGCTCGGGCACGGTGGTGGCGCCCGCGGCGTTGATGCGGAAGTCGTCGATGAAATAGCGGTCGTTGTTGGTGCCACCAGGGAACACCGCGTTGACGCCGATGCCGCCGTAGAACGCGCTGTCGCTGACGAGGCCGATGAAGCCGTTGGCCGCGCTGGTGTCGATGAGCTGCGTGGCTAGGCTGCCGGACTGCACCAATTGCACGGCGTCGACATCGCCACTCACGTAGTGGAAGGCGAAGGCGAACACGTCGGGCTCGTTGAACCGCCACGCGAGGCTCGCCACGCCGTTGGCGGCGGCCGAGCCGCCGAGGTCGGTGATGGCGTTGCTGTTGTGGAGCACGGTGGTGCCGCAGGTGCCCGGCGCGGCCGAGTCGGTGCACGAGCCGAAGGTGACGGCCGGCGCGAAGCTGCCACCGCTCACCACGGCGCCGGGCGAGCCGACGAAGTCGATGTACGTGCGCGTGCTGCCCACCGCGGCCAGGTAGTCGGCTTCGGTGGTGTAGACGACCACGGCCGCCTGCGCGTGCAGGGCGACGGCGCTCAGCGCGAGCGTGGCGAGCGTGGCCAGGGTCTGGGTCAAGGCTTTCATGAGCGTGTGCTCCGAGTGAGAGTTGCGTCGAGCGCACTTTCGCGCGGGGGCCGCGCGGTGGGCATCCACTCGCGGGCTGAGCGGCGGGGCACCCCCCTCGCATGAACCGATGGCTCTTTCACGAATGACGATTGCGGCTCCTCTGTCGAGTGGAGCCTGGGCCATCGACGCGCAGCCGATACGATCGGCGGCCATGAGCGCTGCCGACCTGCCCCCGTTGCCCGAGACCCCGCTCGGCCGCTACCGCCACTACAAGGGCGGCGAGTACGAGGTGGTGGGCGTGGCGCGCCACAGCGAGACGCTGGAGCCGCTGGTCGTGTACCGACCGCTCTACAACGACACCGGCTGGTGGGTGCGGCCGCACGCGATGTTCTTCGAGCGCATCGAGGTCGAAGGCCGCCTGCAGCCGCGCTTCGCGTTCGTGCCTTCGTCGCGCCCGATCACCGGCGAGTAGGCACCCACCCATGGCCCGCACCGTCACCGATGCCGCCACCGCGCCCGCGACGCTCATCACCATCCCGCTCAGCCACTACTGCGAGAAGGCGCGCTGGGCGCTCGACCGTGTCGCGCTGCCGTACCGGGAGGAGCCGCACATCCCGCTGCTTCACCGCCTGGCGACGAGGCGGGACGAGCGGGGCACGGTGCCGGTGCTGGTGCACGGCGGCCGGCGCTTCGCCGATTCCACCGACATCCTCGTGCATGCGGACGCGGTTCGCGGCGGCGGCCTGCTGTACCCGCGCGAAGCCGCGCTGCGCGGCGAGGTGGAGGCGCTGGAGGAGCTGTTCGACACGCAGCTGGGTCCGCACACGCGGCGCTGGGGCTACGCGCAGGTGCTGCCGGAGGCGAAGCTGATCCGCTCGGTGTGGTCCAGCGGGGTGCCGCGGTTCGAGGCGCTGTTGCTGCCGGCCATCACGCCACTGGCGTGCCGGCTGGTGCGCATGGCCTACAAGGTCACGCCGGAGAGTGCGCAACGCTCGCTCGAGCGCGTTCGCGGCGTCTTCGCGCAGGTGGACGAACGCCTGCGCGGTGGCCGCCGGTTCCTGGTGGGCGAGCGCTTCACCGCCGCCGACCTGACGTTCGCGGCGCTGGCGGCCCCGGTGCTGCTGCCCGCCGAATGCCGCGCTGCCGCCCCGGCGCTGGAGGCCGTGCCCGCCGCGATGCGCGAGGAGATCCTGCGCCTGCGCGACACCGACGCCGGCCAGTTCGCCCTGCGCCTGTTCGCGCAGGAGCGCGGGCACGCCGCATGAACCCGATCGACGCCTGATCCGCGAAAGCCGACACTCCCTGCCGATGCGCTCCAAATCCTCTCAGTGGCAGGCCCGCTGGCAACTTCACGCCGCCGAAGGCCTGGCGGTCCATGAATCCGGGCTGCGCGTCCGGCTGCAGGACGGCAAGGGCGTGGCCGAGAACGCGGCCGAAGTGGCCGAGTCGTTCATCCCAAGACACGGGCCGCACAACGCACCGGCGATGGTGCAGCGCCTGGTGCGCGAGGGGGCCCAGCTGCTGATCGACCCGAATGCCCGAGGCTGGCGAGGTGCAGCTTGAGCCCGAGCTTGCACGAGCCCTGCCGGCGCTCGCTGTTCCATCTGCTGCTCGGTGCCGGCCTGGGCCTGGGCCTGGGCGTTTGTCTGGGTCTCGGCCTCGGCCTAGTCCCGCTACCAGCCGTCGCGGCCGACTCGGCCTATCCGGAGAAGACCTGGAGCAAGCCGCCGCCGGCCGATGCCGGCGCCTGGAGCGCGGCCCGGCTCAAGGCCGCCGACGAGGCCGCCGCAACGCTGCGCACCGACGCCTACCTCGTGGTGCATCGCGGCCGGCTCGTGCACTCGTACGGCGACATCACGCGGCCGCGCAACGTGTACTCCGTGCGCAAGAGCGTGCTGAGCGTGCTCACCGGCATCTACGTCGACCGCGGCGTCATCGACCTCGAGCAGACGCTCGCGGCCCTGAACATCGACGACGTGGACGGCCTCACGGCGCCCGAGAAGGCGGCCACTTGGCGGCAGCTGCTGCAGTCGCAGTCCGGCGTGTACCACCGTGCCGCCTACGAGACGCGCGACGCCATGCTGCAGCGACCGGCGCGCGGCAGCCATGCGCCGGGCAGCCACTGGTACTACAACAACTGGGACTTCAACACCGCCGGCGGCCTCTTCGAGCAGCGCACCGGCAAGCCGGTCTTCGAGGCGCTGCGCGACGAGCTGGCCGGGCCGCTGCAGTTCGAGGACTTCGAGCTCGCGCGCGACACCGAGTCGGTGCTCGAGCGCGCCTCCAAGTACCCGGCCTACGTCATGAAGCTCTCGGCCCGCGACCTCGCGCGCTTCGGCCTGCTCATGGCGCGCGGCGGGCAATGGCGGGGGCGGCCGCTCGTCTCCGCCAAGTGGGTGGCCGAGAGCACGGCGGCGCACACCACCGTGTTCGGCGGCTGGCAGGCCTATGCGCTGATGTGGTGGGTGCCGCGCCTGGCTTGGCCGTTCTGGAAGCGCGCCGAGGGCGACGTCTTCTTCGCCTGGGGCAACGGCGGCCAGTTCGTCTTCGTCGACCGCGGCCGCGACCTCGTCGTGGTGCACCAGTTCGAGCGCTCGTTGTTCGCGAGCGGCGTCGCGCCCGAGTCGATCAGCGGCCTGCTCGAGCAGGTGCTCCTGGCGATGCCGAGCCCGTGACCTGCCCAAGCGCCGCGGGCCGGGCGGCTACGGCCTCGGATCGACCCGGTACTCGATGAACGCCGCCACGTCCTGGTTGTTGGCGGCGCTGAGCAACGTCGTGAACGGCTGCATCACGACGACCCTGCGGTAGGCCGACTCGAGAACGCTGGCCGTCAGGCCCTTGTAGACACCCTGGGTGCCGTTCTCGGGCTCGTCGCCGTGGCAACTGCTGCAGTGGGTGCGGTACAGCACGGCGCCGCGCATGACTTGAGCGCTGGGAGGGGGCGCCGGCGCGGGGGCCGGGGCAGGGGCAGGCGCGGGGCTTGGCGCTGGAGCTGGAGCTGGAGTGGGTGATGGCGAGGGGCTGGGGGATGGCCCAGGGGCCG
>JAEUPE010000295.1 GCA_016790435.1 Rubrivivax sp.
GTCAAGAGCGCCGCCAATTGCGGCGCCTGCCACGGTGGCGCCGACACGGGCGACTACGGCGACCACCGCCTGCTCATCCCCGAGGGACTGAGCCTCGCGCAGCGCCGAGCCTGGCGCGACTGAACCCGAACCCGAATCCGAATCCGAATCCGAATCCGACTTCGAGACCGAGACCGAGACCGAGACCGAGACCGAACGCAAATCCGGAGAACCTCGCCATGACATCCTCTTCCACCCTCGGCCCCGCCGCCTCGCCCGCGGCGAGCGCCCGGCCCGCGAAGACGCGCCGCGTCGTCGACGCCCCGACGCGCGCCTTCCACGCACTCTTCGCCTTGAGCTTTCTCGGCGCCTACCTCACGGCCGACGGCGAGCACTGGCGTGCACTGCACGTGACGCTCGGCTACACGATGGTCGGGCTGCTGGCGTTCCGCGCGCTCTACGGTTGGCTGGGCCCACGGCAGGCCGGCCTCGGCCTGCTCTGGCGCAAGCTCGGCGGCCTCCCGGCCTGGCTGCGCTCGTTGGCCACGGGCCTGCGGCAAGCCAGCCTGTCCGGCATCCCATGGCGCCAAGGCCAGAACCTGCTGATGGCGCTGGCGATCTTCACCCTGCTCGCGACCGTGGTCCCGCTCACGCTGAGCGGCTACGGCACGTACAACGATTGGGTCGCGGGTGATTGGCTGGAGGAACTGCACGAGTTCTTCGGCAACGCCATGCTCATGGTGGTGCTCGGGCACCTCGCGCTCATCGTCGGCCTCAGCCTGCTGCGCCGGCGCAACCAGGCGCTCCCGATGCTCACCGGCCGCATCGAAGGCGCCGGGCCTGACCTCGTGCACAACAACCGCGGCTGGCTGGCCGGGCTGATCGTGCTGGGCGTGCTCGCCTTCGGCGCCTGGCAGTGGCAGCAGTATCCGAACGGGCTGCTGCCGGGCCAGGCCGATGCGGCAGGCCGGGCCCATAAAGGCGACAAAGCCGAAAGAGCCAGCTCGCTGGGCAGCAAAGCGCACACGACGACGACTGACGTCGGCCGCACCAGGGCCCCTGGGGACTGCGCGGCGAGTGAGCGGAGCGCGAACGTGGCGACGGTGCAGGTCACGGCCTGCGCGGCCGACCTGTGGGCCAGGGGCACCCCGCAGGTGCATAGCGTCACAGCGGCTTACGTTCGCGGCGCGCCACTTAATGAGTGATTAAGGCGCGCCGCCGAGCATCCCATCCAGTCAACGCCCATGGATGGGCATTGTTCGAGGAGTCGCATGCTGGCTTGTCTTTCACCTTTCGGACCACCGCTGCAGCAGCCGGCGGCCGCAGCACCGCAACCGAACCCGCTGCAGATGCATGCCCGCGGTTCGGCCGGCCGGGCCGAAGTCGAGGCCTTCATCCAAACCGTCTACCGCGAGCGCTTCGGCGCCGACGTGCGCCACTTCGCACCCACGCTCGTGAGCCTGCGCGACGCCGATGGTAGCGTCGTCGCCGCGGCCGGCTACCGCGCCGGTGACGACGAGCCGCTCTTTCTCGAGCGCTATCTCGACCGGCCCATCGACGCGCGCCTGAGCGAGACCTGCCAGCACCCGGTGCCACGGCACCGGCTGGTGGAAGTGGGCCATCTCGCGGCCTCGCGCGCCGGCGCCGGGCGCCTCGTCATCGCGTTGCTCGGCCCGCACCTGGCCGCGCAAGGCTTCCAGTGGGTGGTGAGCACGCTGACGCAGGAGTTGCGTCACCTCTTCCTGCGCCTGGGCATCGCGCCGGTGGCGCTCGGTGTCGCCGACCCCGAGCTGCTCGGCGACGACGCGGCCTGCTGGGGCAGCTACTACGACCACCGCCCGGTGGTGCTGGCCGGCAACCTCGATGTGGCACTGCAGGCGCTGGCGCGGCGCGGAGCTATGGCAAGAGGGGCGGCATGAAGGGCGGCATAAAGGGTGGCATGAGTGCCGGCAACGAAACCGGCATGAAGGCGGCACTGCACGACGGCCAGCGCGACTGGTCCGGCGCCGAGCTCGACGAGGCCGTCGGAGCTACCAGCGCCCGTCTCGAAGAGGCGAACACACGCGTGCTCGCCACGCTGATGGACAACGCCGCTGCGTTCGTCGTGCTCGACGAGGCAGCCCGCCGCGCCGGCGCCGTGCACGTGCCGCTCGCGCCCTTCTTCACGCCGGCGCAGACGATGCACGTGCTGCAGGCCGCTGGTGTCGACACGCTGGTGGTGGACGCGCCCTTCGCGGCGCGCCAGCCTGCGCAACCGTGGTCGCCGTTTGCCGTCGCCGGTCGCGCCCTGATGCACACGCGGCTCCCGCACGCGCCCGTGCCTTTGCCGCCCGGCACCGAGAAAGTCACGTTCACCTCCGGCAGCACCGGGGCGCCAAAGGGCGTGTGCCTGAGCGGCAGCGCCATGCGGCGCGTGGCCGACGGCCTCGTCGAGGCCCTGGCACCGCTGGACATCGAGCGCCATCTCAACGCGCTGCCGTTCTCGGTGCTGCTGGAGAACATCGCCGGCGTCATGGCGCCGCGGCAAAGCGGCGCCACGCTCGTGACGCTGCCGCTGGCCGACGTGGGCCTGAGCGGTTCTTCGCAGTTCGACGCGGCGCGGTTCGACGCGGCGATGCGCCTGCATCGGCCGCAGAGCGTCATCCTGCTGCCGCAAATGCTGCGTGCCTTGTGCGCGCACCTCGCGCGCAACGGGCAACGGGCCCCGGCATCGCTCAAGCTCGTGGCCGTGGGTGGCGCGGCCGTGGGCGCGGGCCTCATCGCCGCTGCGCAGCGTCTGGGCATCCCGGCGTGCGAGGGCTACGGCCTCTCCGAAGGCGCTTCGGTGCAGACGCTCAACCTGCCCGGCGCACAGCGCCCCGGCAGCGCCGGCCGGCTGCTGCCCCACGCACGCCTGCGCGTGGCGGCCGACGGCGAGCTCGAGATCGGTGGCGCCCTTTTCAGCGGCTATCTTGGTGACACCAGCGCCGTGCCGGCCGAGGCATCTTGGTGGCCCACCGGCGACCTCGGCCACATCGACGCTGACGGCTACGTGCACGTGCGTGGCCGCAAGAAGAACGTGCTCATCACCGCCTTCGGCCGCAACGTCTCGCCGGAGTGGGTGGAGACCAAGCTGCGCGGCCAGCCCGCGGTGCTGCAGGCGGTGGTGTTCGGCGACGGCTGCCCGGCGCTGCGTGCGGTGCTCTGGCCCACGGCAGCGTCGATCGACGACGACGCGCTGCAGACTGCCGTCGACACCGCCAACGCCACCCTGCCCGACTACGCCCGCGTGCAGCACTGGACGCGGGGCCGCGCCGCCTTCGACACCCTCAGCGGCCTCGCCACCGCCAACGGCCGCCCGCAACGCAGCGCCATCGCGCGCCTGCATGCCGACGTCGTCGAGCCCGCGGCCGATCCACTCATCGACAGCCCGACCGAGACCTTGACCGAGAGCCTGACCCCATGAGCTTCCATCACCAACTCCTCGCACAGACCGAAAGCGACCGCCGGCAACTGCTGGCCACGCCCATCATCCAGGGCGCGCTCGCCGGCCGCGTCTCGCGCGCCAGCTACATCGCCTTCCTGCGCGAGGCCTATCACCACGTGCGCCACACGGTGCCACTGCTGCAGGCGACGAAGGCGGCGCTGCCCGCGCACCACGCCTGGCTGCGCGCGCCGCTGGACGAGTACATCGAAGAGGAAAGCGGCCACGACGAGTGGATCCTCAACGACATCGCCGCCTGCAGCGACCGCGCCGAGGCCGAGGGCGTGCGCCACGGCCCCGCCGGCCACGCCACCGAGGTGATGGTGTCCTACGCCTACGACACCATCGCGCGCGGCAACCCGCTCGGCTTCTTCGGCATGGTGCACGTGCTGGAGGGCACGAGCGTCTCGCTGGCGCTGATGGCGGCCGACGCGATCCAGAAGCCGCTCGGCCTGCCCGACCGCGCCTTCACCTACCTGCGCTCGCACGGCACGCTCGACCTCGAGCACACCGCCCACTTCGCGCTGCTGATGGACCAGGTGGAGCGCGCCGACGACCAGCAGGCCATCGTGCATGCGGCCAAGGCCTTCTTCCGCCTCTACGGCGACGTCTTCCGCGGTCTGCCGATGCCCGAGGCCGCGCCGGTGCGCGCCGGCCAGGAAGCGGTGCCCGCATGAGGGCGCCCGCGATGCGCGTGCTGCTCACCGGCGCCAGCGGTGGCATCGGCCAGGCCATGGCACGGCGCCTGCGAGCTGCCGGCGCGGCAGTGCTGGGTGTGGGCCGCGGCGAACGGCCCATGCAAGACGTGGCGGCCGCGACGAACCCGCACGCAACCCTGGTTGCGAGCGAGGGCAGCACCCGAAGCGCGGCACGAGGCGCGCCGGAGGGCACGGCCGGGGGCACGACCGAGAACGTGAGCGATTGGGTGCAGGCCGACCTGACGACGGCCGACGCCGTCGCCCGCATCGCCGAGGCCGCCGCGGCCTGGCGTGCCAATGTCGTCGTGCATGCCGCCGGCCTGCCGGCTTTCGGCGCCATGGCCCGCACACCGAGCGGCCAGATGCAGGCCGTGCTGCAGACGAACCTGCTCGCGCCAATGTCCTTGACGCAGGCACTGCTGCCGCACCTGCTGCGCCAGCCCGAAGCGCAGGTGGTGTTCGTGGGCTCGGCGCTCGGCCGCATCGGCGTGCCGGGCTTCAGCGTCTACGGCGCCAGCAAGGCCGGCCTGCACGGCTTTGCCGAGGCGCTGCGGCGCGAGCTCGCGGGCACCTCGGTGCGCGTGAAGACGCTCGGCCCGCGCAGCACGCGCACCGGCTTCAACGGCAGCGCCGTCGAGGCCTTCAACGTCGCCACCGGCACGGCGATGGACCGCCCCGAGGCCGTGGCCGATGCGCTGCTGCGCCTGCTCGAAGGCGGCCAGGCCGAGCGCTTTCTCGGCTTCCCCGAGCGCCTCGCCGTGCGCCTGAACGGCGCGCTCGGCGCTTGGCTCGACAACGGCTTCAACAAGCACCGGCGGCACCTGGACACGCTGGCCTCGTGAGCTGGCCCGTTCCGTCATCCGATGCACGAACCACCATGAATCCATTCGAAAGGAAACCCGCATGAAGACCCTGACCCGCCTCGCCGCCGCCACACTGCTCGCCGGTGCCGCCCTGCTGGCCGCTCCGCTCGCTGCCTGGGCCGCACCGGTGGACGACGCCGTCGCCGAACTGCAGCGCGACTGGGAGGTGATCCGCTACCAGTCGCCCGCCGGCGACCGCGCCCGCCTCTTCGAATCGCTGGCCACGCGTGCGCAGCAGGTCAGCACCGCGCACGCCGGGCAGGCCGCGCCGCTGGTGTGGGAAGGCATCATCGTCAGCTCGCTGGCCGGCGAGAAGGGCGGCCTCGGTGCACTCGGCCTCGTGAAGCGGGCCAAGGCGCTGTACGAGCAGTCGCTGCAGATCGACGCCAAGGCGCTGGACGGCTCGGCCTACAACAGCCTCGGCGTGCTGTACTACAAGGTGCCGGGCTGGCCCATCGCCTTCGGTGACAAGGCCAAGGCGGGCGAGTTGCTGCAGAAGGCACTGGCCCTCAACCCGCAAGGCATCGACGCCAACTTCTTCTTCGCCGAGTACTTGGTCGAGACCGACCATGCCGAGCAGGCTCTGCCCTACCTGGAGCGCGTGCTGAAGGCGCCGGCGCGCCCCGGCCGGCAGGTGGCCGACAGCGGAAGGCGCGAGGAGGCGCGGGTGTTGCTGGCGAAGATCAAGGCGCCTTGATCTGCGGCGGCGGATTCGCCCGCTTGCTCAGTTCGCCACGTCACCCACCCCTGCGGAGGCGCTTTGCGGGTGACTGCTGACTCGACGTCGGCCGGGTCTCGCCCCGGCGGGCGAGTCACTTTCATTTGCTGGCCCAAATGAAAGTAACCAAAGCAAGGGGCCTGACGCCCTGAGAAAGTGGGTTGCTTTCTGAGGCGGGCCTCAGTTTGGCCGGCGCGCTCCGGACACAGGATCCATGCGACTTACTGTTTGTCGGGTGCAGCTCGATCATTCCGCCCAGCCTCGTTGCGGGCTCGCTCGCATCGCCCTTGGCCCGAAGACAACGAGCAGTCCTGTTCAAGGCGATGCGAAGCGAGCCGTGTTTGAAGACGAGCTGTCGGTCCAAGCCGCAGCGGTGCAATGGGTAGACGCAGCCGTTCTTCGTGCCGAAGCGCGCCGGCCAGACTGAGGCCCGCCTCAGTAAAGCAATCCATCAGTGCAGGACATCAGGCCCTTTGCTTTGGTTACTTTCATTTGGGCCAGCAAATGAAAGTGACTCGGCTGCCGGGCCGAAACCCGGCCTGCCTGGACTGAAGCCAGTCGCCCACCCGAAGCGAAACCCGAACGCCGCCGTCCTACGCTTCAGCCCCCAAAGGCGCCTGGGAGTGGGTCAGCTCAGCCCGCACACCCTGCCCGTCGGCGAGCGCCCCATAGCGCAGGCTCAGCCCATGCAGCGCGGCAATTCGCTGCACGATCGAGACACCAAGCCCGCTGCCGGCCTCGGCCTGCCCGGCCGGGCGGTGAAAGCGCTCGCCCAAGT
Organism: Rubrivivax sp.; assembly: GCA_016790435.1. GTDB lineage: Bacteria > Pseudomonadota > Gammaproteobacteria > Burkholderiales > Burkholderiaceae_C > Rubrivivax. The sequence goes on from JAEUPE010000295.1 coordinate 6,500, forward strand.
GCGCCAGCGTTTCGGCGGCGAGCGCCGGCCCGTCGTTCTCGACGACGAGGCTGCCGGCCGTGAAGCGCAGCGTCGCCGTGCCGCCTTCGGGCGCGTACCTCACCGCGTTGTCCAGCAGGTTGCGCAGCAGCACCGCCAGCAGGTCCGGGTGGCCCGACAACGGAAATGGCGCCTCGCCCTCGGGCGGCCAGTCGCAGCCGAGCTCGATGCGGCGGCGCTCGGCCAGCGGCAGCACGTCGCTCATCACCTGCGCCACGATCGGCTCCCAGTTCACCGCCGTGCGATCGGACGGCGGCCGGCCCGCCTCCACACGCGACAGCACCAGCAACTGCTCGACCAGGCGGTCCATGCGGTCGAAGCCCGCACCCAGCCGCGCCGCGGCGCGCGCGCGATCGCCTTCGTCGGCGGCGCGGCGCACCACGTCCCACTGTGCGCGCAACACGGCCAGCGGCGTGCGCAGCTCGTGCGCCGCGTCGGCGGTGAAGCGGCGCTCGCGCTCCAGCGTCGTCTCGATGCGTTGGAACAGGCCGTTCATGGCCGCCACGAGCGGCTTCAGCTCGGTGGGCGCCGAGTCCGTGGCCACTGGCTGCAAGTCGCCGGCATGGCGCCGCTGCAGATCGCCGGTGAGGTGGCGCAACGGCGCCAGCGCCTGGCGCACGGCCCAGGCCATCACGGCCAGGAGCACCGGCAGCACGAGCAGCCACGGCAGCATCTGACTGCCAACGAGTTTCTGCACAAGTTCGTCGCGTTCGTGCGCCAGTTGCCCGGTCGCAACCAACCATTCGCCGCGCGGCGACTGCAGGTAGTACACGCGCCAGACCTCGCCGCCCAGCGTGGCATCGACGAAACCCGACGCGTCCGGCCGGTAGGGCAGGTGCGCGCCTTCGCGGTCGACGAGCAACAGGCGGCCCTCGGCGTTCCAAACCGCCACGGCGAGGTCGCGCAGGTCGGCCTCGCCGCTGGGCTCGGGCTCGGGCAGCGACTGCGCCGGCGCATGCAGGCCCACGAGCGTGGCCCGCACCTGCAGCGCCAAACGGATGATCTCGGTGTCGAACAGCTCGTTGACCTCGCCGCGCGCGCGGTCGGCCGAGGCGAGCAGCGCCCCGCCCCAGACCAATGGCGCGCACAGCAGCAGGTAGACGAGCAGGCGGCGCTGAAGGCTCAAGGCGGGCTCAGGCTTGGCTCAACGCAGGCACAGGGCAGGCACCGAGCAGGCAATGGGCAGATCGATGTCAGGTAGGGGCAGGCTCGAGTCGGGCCCACGGCGGTCTCACGCAACGGGCTCCGGCGCGCCCAGCGCGTAGCCGACCCCGCGCACCGTGCGCACGATGCCGGGGTCGATCTTGCGCCGCAGGTGGTGCACGTACACCTCGAGTGCATTGCTCTCCGGCTCGCCACCGCTCCAGTCGTAGAGCCGCTCCTGCAGCTGCGCCTTCGACAGCACGCGCTGCGGGTGCTTGAGCAGCACCTCCAGCAAGGCCAGCTCGCGGCCGGTGAGCTCCACCGGCCGGCCCTGCCAGTGCACCTGCTTGGTCGCCGGGTCGTAGCGCAGCGCGCCGTGCGTCCACTCGGGCTGCGCGCGCCCCGTGGCACGGCGCAGCATGGCGCGCAGCCGCGCCGCCAGCTCGTCGATGGAGATCGGCTTGATGAGGTAGTCGTCGGCGCCGGCGTCCAGCCCGGCGATGCGGTGGTCGACGACATCGCGTGCGGTGAGGATGAGCACGGGCAACGTCAGCCCGCGCTCGCGCCAGCGGCGCAGCCAGACCATGCCGTCGGTGCCCGGCAGGCCGAGGTCGAGCACGAGCGCGTCGTAGGGCGCGCGGTCGATGGCGGCATCGGCTTGCGTGCCGTCCTGGAACCAGTCGACGACGTGGCCGAGCTGGCGCAGGCCCGCGGCGATGGCTTCGCCGAGCTGCGGGTCGTCCTCCAGCGTGATCAGGCGCATGGAGTGGATGCTAGGGGAGGCGAGCACGGTGCGGTCATCATCGGCCGCAGCGCTGAAGGCCCACTGAAGCCTGCGGCATGGCTCGCTCGTGGCGCGCACGGTTGTGCCATCGGCACAACGCCGCCTTCGCCGCGCCGCCGGCAGCTCGCCGCCGGCGGGGGCACGGCGGGCAGGCGCTCGCCGGCCATCAAGCGCCGCGCGCCGCACCGCCCTCGCCGGCGAAGAACCCGTTCAGGTCCCTGCCCGAGGCGGCATCGGCGAAGCCGTCGAACCGCCCTTCCTTGGCCAGCAGGTTCGCCGCGCGCATGAAGCCACCCCAGGCCGCGCGCGCGAGCGCGCCACCCACGCTGACGCGGCGCACGCCGAGTGCCTCGATCGACGCCATCGTCCACTCGCAGGCCGAGCCGATGAGCAGGTTCACCGGCTTGGGCGCGACCGCCGCGACGACGGCCGCGATCTGCTCGCGCCCCTTCGGTCCCATGCCGATGCCTGGGGCATAGAGGCAGTCGGCGCCGGCGTTGGCATAGGCCTGCAGGCGCGCGATGGTTTCGTCGAGGTCGGGGCGGCCGACGAGAAAGCACTCGGCCCGGCCGACGAGCAGCGCATCGCCGCCGGCCTGGTCGACGGCGCGGCGCGCGGCGCGCAGGCGCTCGACCGCCTCGTCGAGGGTGAAGAGCGGCTTGCCGGCATCGCCCGTCGAGTCCTCGATCGACAAACCGGCCACGCCGGTCTCCAGCGCCAGCCGCACGCTCTCCTGCACGCCGGCGGCGTCGGCCGCAAAGCCGCTCTCGAAGTCGGCGTTGATCGGCACCTCGGTGGCCGACACCAGATCGGCCAGGTGCGCCAACGCCATGTCGCGCGTGATGCCGTTGTCGGGGTGGGCACGCGACCAGGCGAAGCCCGAGCTCGTGGTCGCGAGCGCCTTGAACCCGAGGCCCTGCAACCAGCGGGCGCTGCCCACGTCCCAGGGGTTGGGGATCAGGAAGCAGCCGGCCTCGTGCAGGCGGTGAAATTCGCGGCGCCGCTCGGCGATGGTGGGCGGGGGTTTCGTCGTGGGCATGGTGCGCGTGCTCCGTGGCGGCTGGGGCCGGCACTGTAGCGCCGTTGCCCCGGCACGGCTCCGCTTCATCAGCCCCCGCCATGGCGTGCCCGATACTTCCCGGATGCTGACCGACACCCTCGGTTCGATGCGCGACCTCGGCCGCCTGGCCGAGATCGCCGGCATCCTCGTGCAGCACGGCTTCGGCGACACGGTGCGGCGCCTCGGCCTGGCCGACGCGCTGGCGCGCGCCGGGCACGCCCTGCACATGGAGCATGCCGCCGACCTGGCGCGCCTTTCACCACCCGTGCAGGTGCGCCGGGCGATGGAGGAACTGGGGCCGACCTTCGTCAAGCTCGGCCAGATCCTCGCCGGCCGTGCCGACCTCTTCGGCCCGGAGTGGATCGCCGAATTCGGCAAGCTGCACAGCCGCGTGCCCACCGTGCCGCTGGAGGACCTGCGGCCCCAACTGCGCGAGGACCTCGGCGCCGAGCCCGAAGCCGTGTTCACGCGCTTCGATGCCGAGCCGCTGGCCGGCGCCTCCATCGCCCAGGTGCACCGCGCGCAGCTGCGCGACGGCACCGAGGTGATCGTGAAGATCCGCCGCCCCGGCATCCGCGACAAGATCGAGGCCGACCTGCGGTTGCTCGAGCGCATGGCCCTCATGGCCGAGGCCGAGCTGCCGACGCTCAAGCCCTATGGCCCGGCGCGGCTGGTCCGCGAGTTCGCCCGCTCGCTGCGGCGCGAGCTCGACTTCGCGCGCGAGTGCCGCAACGCCGAGCGCATCGCGGCCAACCTGGCCGAACTGCCCTTCGTCGTCATCCCGCGCGTGCACTGGGCGCACACCGGCGAGCGCATCAACGTGCAGGACCACATCGACGGCATCGCCGGCGAGCACTACGAGCGCCTGCGCCCGGCCGGCCTCGACCCGGCCCTGCTGGCGCGGCGCGGCGCGCGCGCGGTGCTGAAGATGATCGTCGAGGATGGGTTCTTCCACGCCGACCCGCACCCCGGCAACATCTTCTACCTGCCCGACAACCGGCTCGCCTTCATCGACTTCGGCATGGTCGGCCGGCTCTCGGCACAGCGCCGAGAGGAGCTGCTGCAGCTGCTGCTCGGCCTCGTGCAGCGCCAGCCCGACGCGGTGGCCGACGTGCTGCTCGAATGGGCCGGCAACGACCATCACGTCGAGCTCGGGCAGCTCGAGGCCGAGATCGAGACCTTCGTCGACCAGTACCACGGCACGCCGCTGGCGCAGCTGAGCCTGGCCGAGATGCTGACCGACGTGACGGCCATCCTGCGCGAGCACCACCTCGCGCTGCCGGCCGACCTGGCACTGCTCATCAAGGCCTTCATCACGCTCGAAGGCATGGGCCGCAGCCTCGACCCCGGCTTCCACATGGCCACCGAGGCGCTGCCCATCCTGCGCCAGGTGATGCGCACGCGCTACCAGCCGCGCGTGCTGGCGCGGCGCACCTGGCAATCTCTGCGGCGCGGGCTGGCACTGGCCGAGCGGCTGCCGCAGGACATCACGCGGTTGATCCGCAACGCGCGGCGCGGGCGCATGCACCTGGGCCTGGAGCTCGCGCACCTCAAGCGCGTGGGCGACCAGATCGACCGGGCGGCGAGCCGCATCGCCATCGCGCTGGTGATCGCGGCGCTCATCATCGGCTCGTCGATCGTGATGACGGTGTCGGGGGGGCCGACGATCTTCGGGCTGCCGGCATTCGGGTTTCTCGGCTTTGCCGGGGCGGTGGTGGGGGGTTTGTGGCTGGTGCAGTCGATTCGGCGGGGTGGGCGGCACGAGGACGACGTGGGGTGATGGCGGTGGCGCACTCTCGCCGCTTGTCGAGACAGGCTGGGTCTCGCGTCGGCGGGCGACTGGCTGCAGGCGAAGCAGGCCGGGTCTCGGCCCGGCGGCCGAGTCACTTTCATTTGCTGGCCCAAATGAAAGTAACCAAAGCAAAGGGCCTGATGTCCTGACAAGGTAGGTTGCTTTCTGAGGCGGGCCTCCAATTGGCCGGCGCGCTTCGGCCACAAACACCAACGAAACGCTGGCGCCCCGCGACCCACGCTCGTGAGTTCGGCACCGACGCTACCGCTCGCTGGACTTGACCGAACTCACGAGCGCGACCCGCAGCGCGAAGCGCGAACGAGGGTGTTTCGTACCGGAGCGAGGGGGCCAAATGGAGGCCCGCCTCCGTGGGCAATCAATCCGCGCAGGACAACAGGCCCTTTGCTTTGGTTACTTTCATTTGGGCCAGCAAATGAAAGTGACTCGCCCGCTGGGGCGAGACCCGGCACGCATCGAGTCAGCCGTCGCCGGCCGCAGCAAACAAGCCCGCCACCGCAGCCAACTGCGTGCCAAGCTCACTCCGGCAGCACCCCGATTTCCCGCACCGCCGCCTGCCACCGCGCCATCTCCGCGCGAAGAAAGCCGCCCACCGCCTCAACCCCCATGCTGCCGTCCGCGATCGGCCCGATCGCCGCGATGCGCTCCACCACGTCCTTGTCGTTCAGCAACGCATTGAGATCACGGTTGGCGCGCTCGGTCACCGCCGCCGGCATGCCCGCGGGCGCGACGACCGCGAACCAGCCCACCATGTCGAAGCCCGGCAGCGCCTCGGCCAGTGCCGGCACGTTCTCCCAGCCGGCAACCCGCCGGCCGGCCGTCGTGGCCAGCACGCGCAGCTTGCCCTGGCGCGCGAGCCCGGCGGTGGAGGCAAGGTCGGCGACCATCGCGTCGACATGGCCGCCCATCAGGTCCTGCGTGCCAACGCCCACGTTGGCGTAGGGCACGAGGTTGGCACCGGACTGCGTGCGTGCGTTGAGGAGGCGCGCGATCATGCCGCTGAAGGTGCGCGGGCCCTCGTTGCCGAGCGTGAACCTGCCCCCCGCCGCCTTGGAGCGCGCGACGAGGTCCTCGATCGAGGTCACGGGCGAGTCGGCCTTCACGAGCACGCCGAACGGGCTGCGAGCGACGAAGGCCACGGGCACGAAGTCCTTCACCGGGTCGTAGGGCAGCGTCTTGAAGAGCAGCGCGTTGGTCACCAGCGCCGCCGTCGTCGCGAAGTAGAAGGTGTAGCCATCGGCCGGCGAGCGCGCCGCGGCCTGGGCGCCGACGACGTTCTGGCCGCCCGGCTTGTTCTCGATGACGACGGCCTGGCCCCAGGCCTTGGCGAGGCGGTCGGAGAGGATGCGCGCCACGTTGTCCGGGCCCGAGCCCGGCGGTTGCGACAGCACCCATTTCACGGGCTTGTCGGGCCAGGCCTGCGCGCGGGCGTGGGGCACGCAAGTGGCCAGCGCGCTGCCTGCCAGGCCGAGGGTGAATTGGCGTCGTTGCATGCTTGTCGTCTCCTGAGGTGCCGAGCCGGGTCGAGGTCGTTTCGGGATCGGCTTGGGTTCGGTTCGGTTCAGCGTCGAATCGCGGTCGGTTCGGGGATTCACGGCGCCAGCGCGGCTCGCCATTGATCGATCAACTCGTACACCTGCGTGGCGTCCGCGGCCGTGCCGAAGACGTAGTTGTCGGGCCGCACGAGCGCGGCGTGGCAGGCGTGGCGTTGCATCCAGGCCGCGACGACGCCCTCGGCCTCTCCTGCCGCTGCATCCTTCATCGCGACGTCCGTGATGACCGGGGGCACGGGGGCCGATGGCAAGGTCGCGTCGGTCACCAGCCGCCAGCCGCGACCGAATCTTTCGTCCATCAGCGTGCCGTCGGTCAGGCGCGGCTGCGGGAACAAGGTGCCGCGCCCCGAGGTGTCACGTGCGGCCAGCAGGCCGGCCTCCAGGCGCGGCAGCACGTCCTGGCGCGGCGTGTCCTTGACGACACCGCCGCACTCGTCGAGCAGCCGCGCATCGCGGGCGCGCGCCTTGGCGACGTCGCGCTCGCAGATGACGGCGCCGATGGCCTTGATGCGGCTGGTGAGCTCGCGCACGTGCGCCTTGCGCTCGCGGCCGTAGCTGTCGAGCAGGGCCTCGGCCGCGGCTCCTTGCACTTCACCCTTCAGCACGGCAGCGAGCTTCCACGTCAGGTTGGCCACGTCGCGCACGCCCTGGCACATGCCCTGGCCGAGGAAAGGGGGCTGCATGTGCGCCGCGTCGCCGGCGACGAAGACGCGGCCGGCGCGCCCGGCTGCCTGCGAACGCCACTCGGCCGCCACGAGCGCATGGAAGCGGTAGCTCGCCTGCCGCCATAGCGTGCCGTCCTCGGGCGAGAGCCAGCGCGACAGCAGCGCCCAGGTGCGCTCGGGCGTGGCCGCCTCGCGCGGGTCCTCGCCCGCCTTGAGCGAGATCTCCCAGCGGCGGTGCCGGCCCGGGCCGATGACCAGCGTGCACGGCCGCTCCGGCTCGCAGTACTGCACGCTCGTCTTCGGCAGCTTGGCGAGGCCGCGCTCGTTGACGAGCACGTCGACGACGAGCCAGGGCTCGTCGAAGTCCAGGTCCTCGAGCTCGATGCCGACGAGGCCGCGCACCGTGCTCGCGCCGCCGTCGCAGGCGATGAGCCAGCGTGCGCGCTCCGTGCGGTCCGCGCGTGGGGTGCATTCCCCGGGTCCGCTGCGTTCGGCGCCGACGCCGCCCAGCGCCAGGTCGGCGGGGCGCAGCGACAGCGTCACTTCCTCGGCATGCTCGGCCAGCGCCGTGAGCTCGGTGCCGAGCGCCACCGTGACGTTGGGCATCTGCGCCACGCGCTCGCGCAGCGCGCGCTCCACCGGCGGCTGCGAGAACACGACCGAAGGCGTGTGGCCCTGCGGGTAGGGCGGCGTCACCATGGTCATGCGGCGGATGAGCTGCCCGTCGACGCCGAAGTACTCCGAGGGCGTGAAGGGCTCCATGTGCGGGCCGATGCCCTCCACGATGCCGATGTGCTGGAACACGCGCAGGATCTCGTGGTCGAGCGAGATGGCGCGCGGAATCTCGTACACCCCCGCGAGGCGGTCGCAGACGAAGACGCGCAGGCCGGCCTGGCCGAGCAGCGCGGCGGCCACCGCACCGGCCGGGCCGAAGCCGACGATGGCGACGTCGTAGGGTGCCGCTGGCGGGTGGTCCTCGTTCATGGGCGCTTCCTGCCTGACAGGCTCACTCAGCCTGAACGCCGGCCGCCTCGACCGCCCGCTTGTTCTGCGCGATGTCGCGGGCCAGGAACTGGCGGAACTCCGCCGGGCTCGAGGCCGTCGGCACGGCACCGTGCGTCTCGAAGGCCTTGAGCATCTCGGGCGTGCGCAGCGCCTTGGCCACGGCCTCGCCGAGCGCAGCCGTCACCGCCTCGGGCAGGCCCTTCGGCGCCAGCAGGCCGATCCAGCCCGAGAACTCGAAGCCCGGCACCGTGCCGGCGAGCGACGGCGTGTCGCCGAGCGGCTGGGTATTCGCGGGCATGCTGTGGCCGAGCAGGCGCAGCCGGCCGCCGGCCACGAGCGACATCGCCGCGGGTGCCGGCGTCAGCACCCAGTCGGTCTCACCCGAGACGACGGAGGCCACGCCCTGGCTGCCACCCTTGTAGGGCACGTGCAGGCTCTTGAAGCCTGCCGCCGCCTGGAACGCGGCACCGGCGAGATGGCTCGCCGAGCCGCTGCCGGCCGAGGCCATGTTGGACTTGTCGCCCTTGCCTCTGGCATAGGCGATCAGCTCCTGCGCGCTGCGCACCGGCAGGCCCGGATGGCAGACGAGCACGTTGGGCAGCAGCGCGACGAGGCTGATGAGGTCGAAGTCGCGCAGCGGGTCGTACTTCGCTGCCTTCTGCAGCATCGGTGCTGTCGAGATGGCGCTGCTGGAACCGACGATGAGCGTGTACCCATCGGCCGGGGAGGTGCGTCCGGCCTCGACGCCGAGCGCTCCGGCGGCGCCGGCCTTGTTGTCGGCCACCGTGGTCATCGGCAGCGCGGTGGCCATGCCGGCCATGAGCAGGCGGCCGATGGTGTCGATCGAACTGCCGGGTGCGTTCGGGATGACAAAGCGCACCGGGCGCTGTGGCCAGGCGCCCTGCGCCCGCACCGCGGTGGCGGGCCAGGCCAGAAGCGCCAGCGGCGGCACCGCGGAGCGCAGCACCAGCGGCGCCACACCCGCCGCCGTGACGACGAAGCGGCGCCGCACATCCATCACGCCGCCTCCGCCACGATCGGGTTGCGCAGCACGCCAACCTTCTCGATCTCGATCTCCACCGTGTCGCCGGCCTTCATCCACACCGGGGGCGTGCGCGCCTGGCCGACGCCGGCTGGCGTGCCCATGATGATGGCGTCGCCGGGCTCGAGCGTCAGGCACTCGGCGAGCAGCACGATGGTCTCGGCGACGCTGAAGATCATGTCCGAGGTGTTGGCGTCCTGCATCACCTGGCCGTTGAGCCGGCTCTGGATGCGCAGGCCCGTGGCGCCGGGCGCCAGCTCGTCGGCGGTGACGAGCTCGGGGCCGAAGCCGCCGGTGCCGTCGAAGTTCTTGCCGATGGTCCACTGGCCCGTGCGCTTCTGGTAGTCGCGCACCGACATGTCGTTGAAGCAGCTGTAGCCGAAGACGTAGGCCAGCGCGTCGGCCGGCTTCACGTGCCGCGGCACCGTGCGGCCGATGACGACGGCGAGCTCGGCCTCGTAGTCGAACTTGCTGGAGACACGCGGCACGATGCCCGGCTGGCCGTGGCCGATGAGCGAGCTCTTGCCGCGGAAGAAGAACCAGGGGTAGTCGGGCTTGTCGCGCCCGCCTTCCTTGGCGTGGTCG
>JAEUPE010000002.1 GCA_016790435.1 Rubrivivax sp.
TATCGAGACCGCCGTGCGCACCTATGAAAAGCTGATGGGCAGCGACAAGGTCGACCTGATCCTGCCGCCCTGGGGCAGCAACGCCAACTTCGCCGTGGCGCCGCTGGCCAACAAGTTCGGCTACCCGTTCCTCGCGCCCACCGCGCTCTCGCGCCGGCTCGTGGAGATGAAGCTGCCGTACTTCTTCCTGCTGCTGCAGCAGCCGAAGCCGATGATGGACGCGCTCGTCGACATGCTGAAGAACAACGGCGCCAAGACGGTGGCCGTGATCTACATCGACGACCTGTTCGGCCTGGAGAACTACGCCGCGCTGAAGGTGGCGCTCGGCGGCACCGGCATCACCATCGTCGAGGAGAAGAGCTACCCGCTCGGCGTGAAGGACCTGAGCCCTGTGCTGCGCAGCATCAAGGACAAGAACCCCGACGCGTTCATCGGCCTGACGTACCCGCCCGACACGATCCTCGCGAGCCGGCAGAGCAAGGAGATCGGCTTCAACCCGAAGTTCTTCTACGCCAGCGTCGGCACCGCCTTCCAGCTGTACCGCAACGTGATGAAGGAAGGCGCCGAAGGCGTGCTCGGCATGGGCAGCTGGAACGGCAAGACGAGCCCCGGGGCCAAGGCCTACTTCGAGGCGCACGTGAAGAAATTCGGCGCCAACAAAGAGCCAGACCGCTGGGCGAGCGGGCATGCCTGGGCCGGCCTGCAGATCATGACCGCCGCCGTGGCCAAGGTGGGCCTGGACCGCAAGGCCATCCGCGACTACGTGGCCAACACCGTGCACGACACCATCATCGGCAAGGTCAGGTTCCAGGGCAGCGAGAACGTCGGCATTCCCGGCTCGGTGAGCCAGTGGCAGAAGGGCGAGTTCGAGGTCGTGTGGCCGAAGTCGATGGCCACGGCGCCGCTGGTGCCGGCCAAGCCGGCCTGGGTCTGACCAATCCCTGGTCCGTGCCCATGACCTTCGTGCGCCGAGGGCGCCGATGACAGCGCTCGCCTGGTTCGAACTCATCGCCTCCGGTCTCATCACCGGCGGCGTGTACGCGCTCGTCGGGCTGGGGCTGAACCTGCAGTACGGGCTCATGCGCATCCTGAACATCGCGCATGGCGAGTTCCTGATGCTCGGCGCCTTCCTCACCTGGATGGCGGCCACGGTGTGGGGTTGGAACCCGCTGTGGATGATCCCGGTGAGCTTCTGCGGGCTCATGGCGCTGGGCATCGGCATCCACCGCCTCACCTTCAAGCGGCTCGCCGCCACCAGCCCCGACCTCGACGTCTTCGAGGCGCGCGGGCTGATGGTGGCCTTCGGCCTCATGTTCCTGGTGCAGAACTTCGCGCAGGTGGTGTGGGGGGCGGACCTGCGCGGCTACGACTTCGCCGCCGACCCGGTGCGCTTGCCCGGCGGCGCGCAGTTCGCGGGCAACAAGCTGCTGCTGCTGGTGCTCTCGCTGCTGTTCAGCGCCGCGCTCATCGTCGTGCTGCGGCTCACGCTGTGGGGCAAGGGCGTGCGGGCGCTGATGCAGAGCCCGGCCGGGGCGCAGCTGGTGGGCATCGATACGGAGCGGCTGCATCCGCTGATGTTCGGGGCCGGGCTTGGACTTTCGGGCGTGGCGGGCTGCCTGCTCTCCACGGCCTACACGATCTCGCCTTCGATGGGGGAGCCGTACACGGTGACGGCGCTCATCGTCATCACGCTCGGTGGGTTCGGGCACATGGGGGGAGCGCTGTTCGGTGGGTTGGCGCTCGGCGTCATCGAGGCGGTGGGGATGCACTTCACGAATCCTTCGTTGAAGTCGTTGCTCAGCTACGCCGTCTTCATCGGGGCGCTCTTGTGGAAGCCCAACGGCTTGTTCAACAAGCGCAAGTGATGCGGCCCCGCGCTTCTTTGATTGCCTCCGGCGAGGGTTACCTCGGCCGAGAGACCGCGCCGGGTCTCGGCCCGGCAGCCGAGTCACTTTCATTTGCTGGCCCAAATGAAAGTAACCAAAGCAAAGGGCCTGATGTCCTGCACCGATTGATTGCTTTGCTGATGCGGGCCTCAGTTTGGCCGGCGCGCTCCGGACAGAAGATTCATGCGACCTACTGTTTTTCGGGTGCGCCCCACCTTCCGCTCGCTCGGGATCACGGCTCGCTTCGCATCGCCTTGGGCCGGAGGACAGCCAGCGCAAACGGACGCCAGGAACGCCTCAACCGCCACGACCTTCGCCCCTGCGAACAAGGCGATGCGAAGCGAGCCGCAGTTGAAGACGCGTTGTCGGCTCGAGCCGCAGCGGTGCAACGGGTAGACGCAGCCGTTTCTTCGTGCCGAAGCGCGCCGGCCAAACCGAGGCCCGCCTCCGTAGCAAGAAATCGGTGCAGGACATCAGGCCCTTTGCTTTGGTTACTTTCATTTGGGCCAGCAAATGAAAGTGACTCGGCTGCCGGGCCGAGACCCGGCGCGGTCTCTCCGCCGAGGCAACACCCGCCGGAGCAAACCAAAACAGAAGGCCCAACGTGCGCCACGTAACCAGCACCGACCCGTGGCAAACCCGCCTGAGGGAAGCAACCCTAGGCTGGCTCCTCGACACCCGAGGCCTGGGCCGCGACGCCTGGGCCCTCTTCGCCCTCACCGGCTGGGCCCTCGCCATCCCCCACTACGGCAGCGACTTCGCCATCTCGCTCACCCTCACCTGCCTCATGTACGTGGCGCTCGCCACGAGTTGGACGCTCTTCTGCGGCAGCACGCGCTACCTCTCGCTCGCCACGTCGGCCTTCTTCGGCATCGGCGCCTATGCGGGCGCGCTCAGCGTCGACTACTTCCAGTGGGGCAGCGTCATCCTCGTCGGCGCCGCCATCGCCGCCGGCGTGGCGCTGGTGATGGGCAGCGCCGTGCTGCACCTGCGCGGCACCTACTTCGCCGTGCTCACCTTCGGCATGACCGAGCTCATCCGCCACGCCGTAACCTACTGGGAGAAGCAGGTGACGGGCACCGTCGGCCGCGTGCTCACCGACGTGCCCGAGCGCGACGTCGTCTACCTCACCGTGCTGGGCCTCGCGGTACTCGCCGTGCTCGTGAGCATGATCGTGCGGCGCACGCGCTTCGGCCTGGCGCTGGCCGGCATCGGCGCCGACGAGCAGCGCGCCATGACGCTGGGCGTCAACACGCGGCTCATCAAGGTGATGGGCTTCATGGTCACGGCGGCGTTCGCGGGCGCGGTGGGCGCGGCGATGAGCGTGCGCTGGACCTACATCGAGCCGGCCACCGTCTTCAACCCTTTCATCGGCTTCCAGACCGTGCTCATCGCGCTCATCGGCGGCATCGCCACGCTGTGGGGGCCGCTCATCGCCGCCATCGTCTTCAGCGTGCTCGCCGAGACGCTGCGCCTGCAGGCGCCGCAGCTGTACCTGATGACGCTCGGGCTGCTGCTGATCCTGAGCGTGCTCTACCTGCCGGGTGGCCTGGCCTCCATGCGCTGGGCGAGCTTCACCGCCTGGCGCGACGACGTGCGCGGCTGGTGGCGCGAGCGCGAAGACAAGGAGAAGCGCGCCGCCCGCCGCGAGCGCGAGGCGCGTTACGGGGTGGGGTCATGAAGCGCGCGATGAAGGCGGCCTCGCCATGAACGGCCACCCCCTGCTCGAAGCCCGCCACGTCACCGTGCGCTTCGACGGCCTCGTCGCCGTCGACGACGTGAGCGCCGCCTTCGCCGCCGGCGAGCTGGTGGGCATCATCGGCCCCAACGGCGCC
>JAEUPE010000008.1 GCA_016790435.1 Rubrivivax sp.
CGCCTCCCCGACGACCCCAGGGCGGCCCTGCCAAGCGCAGTGCCGGTGCAGGAAAGGTGGCAGAGTGGTCGAATGCGCCGGACTCGAAATCCGGTGTACGGTTTTACCGTACCGAGGGTTCGAATCCCTCCCTTTCCGCCGGGACACTCCCTCCCCAAGGTGCACGTGAGTGCAGCGAAGGTGCAGCGGAAAGTGGCCCAAGTCGTTGAATTGACGACGGATTCTTCCCCTCGCACACTCGCTCAGGCGCACTGACAGTGCATCAACGTGCGCCGGCCTCGCGCCTCGATTTCGGGGGATGGCTGGGGGACAGAGCGGGGGATCGGGAATGGCGAAGAACGCGCGGCGCAGCGCTGCGAATTTGCATCGGCTGACAGCGAGGCAAGTGCATCAAGCAGGCGAGGGCGACCACGCAGATGGTGGTGGCCTGGTGCTCAGGGTCCGTGCTGAGTCTGCCTCCTGGGTGCTGCGCTTCACGGCGCCGAGCGGACGCCGGCGTGAGATGGGCCTCGGCGCGTGCACGCGCGGCAGCCTTGCTCACGTCGGCGCGAGCATCATCGCCGCACGGCGTCAGGCGCACGAGGCCCGCGACGCCGTGTTGCGCGGGCAGGATCCGATCGAGCTGCGCGACGCGCGCCGCGCTGCGGCCACCGAGGTCGACCAAGCCCGCAAGGCCGAGCTCAGTCGGCAGCGATGGACGCTGTGTCGCTGTGCGCGTGAATTCCACGAGCGTGTCATCGAGCCCACGAGAACGCCGAAGCATGCGGCGCAGTGGATCGCCTCGCTTGAGAACCACATGCCTGCATCGTTGTGGCGGCATCCGATCGACAAGATCGAGCCGCCTGAGCTGCTGCAGGCGCTCCTGGCCATCAAGCCGCACGAGCGGGCCCGCAACTTGGCGGGCGGTGCCAAGGTCGCAGAAACCGTCTCGCGAATCCGCCAGCGCCTTGATGCCGTGTTCGAGGATGCGATCTTCCACCGCCGGTGCACGAAGAACCCGGCCGCCGCGGTGCGCCGCAAGATGCGCGAAACGATGCCGCGCAAGGAAGCGGGACAGTTTGCCGCGCTCCCTTACAAGGAAGCCCCGGCGCTGCTGGCACGCCTGCGCGAAGCGCAGGGAACGGCTGCGCGATGCCTCGAGTTCGCCGTGCTGACGGCAGCGCGGACGAGCGAGGCTCTCGGCGCTGAGTGGGGCGAGATCGACCTTGAGGCCCGCACGTGGCTCGTGCCGGCCGATCGGATGAAGGCCAGCGGCAAGATGCAGGCCGAGGCCCACCTCGTGCACCTGTCGTCGCGCGCGGTGGACTTGTTGCGCGGGCAGCTCGGCCAGCATCACCGGCTCGTGTTCCCATCGACGATCAAGGAGGACGCGCAGCAGTCGAACATGGCCATGCTCGCGGCGCTTGATCGGCTCGGTGTGCGCGACCGAACAACCGTGCACGGGCTCTGCCGCGCAACCTTCAGTACTTGGGCCTACGAGACCGCAGCGGCGCGGCCCGACGTCATCGAAGCGTGCCTTGCGCATCGCGAAGGCGACAAGGTCAAAGCAGCGTACAACCGCGCGCAGTTTAACGATGAGCGGCGAGCGCTGATTGCCGCATGGGCGGACTACCTGAGACTGGACTCAGCGAGCCAATTTGCACCGCTGAAGGCGGCTTGAGCGCGGCTGGGGCAAGAGAGGTAGGTGTGGAGATGGCGAAGAGGATCAACCTTCAACAGCAGACGGCAGCCCGACCGGTCCCGAAACTCTTTGACCTCGATACGCTGCAGATCGAGACCTACCTTGACAGTGACCCTTCACCGCCGCCTTCGTCCAGTGATCGCCCAAATCGCTTGGTGGCGTTGTTCGAGTCCGAGCCTTTGTCCAGTGATCGCCTAGAGCGCTTGGTGACGTTGTTCGAGACGGAGGCGCGCTCGCGTTCACGGGTTGCGCGCCCGACGCCGTCTGAGTGGCCGGCCGACGACACCCCTGGTGCCGCAGAGGCGCAGGCGGCCGTGGTGCGCCAAGAGGAGATCATCGACGCTTCCCGTCGCGCACTGGCGCACATCCGTCAGTTGCGCCGCGCAATTGAAGCTCGTGATGCGGAGCGGGCCGCGGCAGTCGCAATGCTCCTTGTTTGCGACATGCTGCACGGCGGCTTCGTGCTACGTGCAGACGCCAATGAGAGTTTCGTGAGGCGGACGCGCAAGAGCAAGGCAGAGGCGGCCTCGAAGCCGAGGAAGGTAGACGAGGCGAAACGAGCTCTCATCAAGCGGACTTTCGCGGCGAAAGACGGCGCACATGGGGCTCTGAAGGAGACTGCCCGACGTGCCAACGTAAGTACGACAACGGCTTCCCGAGTCCTTGTGGAGGAGGGCTTGAAAGGGCCGGCAAGGAGAAATCGCAAGTAGCGACGCTGTTTGTCGCTCCTCACATAAGGTGTCACTGAGCCGCCGTTTCGTGCGGCGAGCAGGTGGCAGCGATGAGTGGTGAAGCGACGAACCCGGGCGTGACTCGCCCACTGCTGACAGAGGCGAACTTTCGAGCCGCGCTCGGTGGCATGTCCGAGCGCAAGTTCAAGGCGCTGCGCGCGCAGGGCGTGATACCGCAGCCACTCGAGCTGGGTCCGCGGGTGGCCCGGTGGACGCACGAGGACTACCTGGAAACGGTGGCGCGGCTGCCGCGCCGCGCGCCGACTCCTGAGCCGGCAACGCTGGGCGAGGCCAGGCGTGCGCGCATCGAGCGCATGAAGGCGTGTGGGGCGCCATCTTGACCGTGGGGCCGCTTCAGGTGCCGGCGCGCACTGGCTCGAGGGCCGACTTCGGCCGCGTTGCGCGCGCAACGCTCTCCGGGGACGAGCTGCGGCGCCTTGCGGATGGTCGCCGGCTCGCGTCGTGCTGGGCTTTCGCCGAAGTGCTGCCCGACGATGCCGCGTGCGCTGCATGGGTCGATCGCGTCGAGGCGCCGAAGTGATGTTCAACCGCGACCACCTGCCCGACGCGGGGTCGTACTTCGAGGCTGCTGGCCTGCGGCTTGTAGGCCGCGGCGCCTGGCGAACTACCAAGTGCGAGTTCCACGACGGCAGCGACTCCATGCGTGCCAACGTCAGAACCGGCGCATGGGTTTGCATGGCCTGCGGTGTCAAGGGCGGCGACGTGTTGGCCTATCACATGCAGCGCTACGGACTGGACTTCGTGGCTGCCGCCCGGGCCCTGGGCGCCTATGTAGACGACGGCAAGCCCAGCACCCCTCGCGACCGGCCGCGCAGATTCTCGGCCCGCGATGCGCTCGAGGTGATCGGCCCCGAGCTCGGGGTCTGCGTCGTGGTGGTCAACGACGCGCGCCGTGGCATCGCTCCGAATGAACGCGACTGGACACGTTTCCTTGACGCTGCCGGCCGGATCGAAGCGATCGCAGCTGAGGCGCGCAAATGAGCGCGGCGCCAAACTTCCGCGCTGCTGATGCTGCACGCTCGCGCATCGACGAAGCGCTGGATTGGCCAGTGGCCCGCGACCTGCCGGAGGTGGCATCCGACAAGCCCGACGCCTTCCCGTTCGCTGCGCTCGGTCCGATCCTTGGCGCGGCCGCCGCGGTAATCGCTGATTTGGTTCAGGCGCCTGATGCCCTCGCTGCGGGCAGCACATTGGCAGCAGCTGCAGCCGCGGTGCAGCCGCACGCTGACGTGATGATGCCGCACGGACAGGCTGCTCCGCTGTCGTTGTTCATTGCCACGAGCGCCGAAAGCGGCGACCGTAAGTCCGCCACCGACGCGGTGGCGTGCGCCCCGATCGAAGCGCAGCGGCGCCGCGAGGCACGTGCCCACGCGCTGGTCGTTGCGGAGCACAAGGGCCGGCCCAAAGGCGAGGCGGACGAGCTCCCGCCAGCCCGTTCGCCGATCGTGTCGAGGGCCACGATCGAAGGCCTGCATCATCTGCTTCGTTCTCAAGCGAGCGTCGGACTGTTCAGCACCGAGGGGGCCGAGCTGGTGGGCGGGCACTCTATGCGGGAGGAGCGCCGTTCGGCGGGCATTGCATGGCTGCTGAAGGCATGGGGCGCCGAGACGCTGGATGCGCTCACTCGCGGTGATGGGCATTCGGTGCTCATCGGCCGACGCGTCAGCTTGCATGTGCTGCTGCAGCCGATCATCCTTCGCAGCCTCCTGGCCGACCCGCTGGCTCAAGGGCAAGGCTTGATTGCGCGATGCCTTGTCGCGGCTCCTGCCACCCTCGCGGGCCGGCGCCTGTTCCGCGATGACGCGATCCTTGTATCCGAAAGGCCCGAGGTGCGGCGGTATCACGATCGCCTAGCCGAGCTGTTGAGCATGCCGGTGCAGGCGTTGGGCGACGGCAGCGAGCTGAACCCGCGCCGTCTCGTGCTCGCGCCGGAAGCCAGGGCCTTGTGGGTCGAGTTCTATGACGAAACCGAACGCCAGCAGGCCGAAGGCGCATCACTCGCGGGCGCTCGGGCCTGGGCATCCAAGTTCGGCGAGCACGCCGCCCGGATCGCCGGGATCGTCACGGTCATCGGCCAACCCGACGCGCAGGAAGTCACCGGCGAAGCAATGAACGGTGCGATCGAGGTCGCGGCGTTCTACCTCGGCGAGCATGTGCGGCTGATGGGCGGATCGATGCGGCAGCAGCACGCGAATCGGCTTCACCTGCTGCTCGAATGGATGCGCGGCCGCGGCCTGCTGGTAGGGCACGCCGACGTGCTGCAGCGCAGCCCAAATCAGGTGCGCACACTGAAGGCTGAGGGCATCGGCCGGCTGTTGAACGAGCTGGCCGACCTCGGCCAGATCCGGCGCGTCGGCGATCGGTGGGAGGTTCGGCCGTGATCCCGCTACTAGACCTGGCCGCGATCAAGGCGCGCGCAGCCGCGCGACTGGCCCCTAGGCCTGCTAGCGCTGCTAACTTGCTAAGCGCAGGGGGGCAGATTAGCAACTTAGCGGCGGTAGCAACGCCTGAAATGCCGCAAGAGCCACCGAAGGGCAGCCCTACTCACATGTGCCGACGCGAAACGGCCGTGTTCGACCGTCTGCTGGCGTGGGGTTGGCCGCCCGCACGCGCGGCCGAGGTAGCCGCCCGCTTGGCCGCCCGGGATGTTGATGACACGCGCCGGACATGCAGCGAGTGCCGGCACTTCAGGCCCGGGCTCTGCCGCAACCACCACCGTGCGCGGCTGCAATCGCCCGAAGTCAGCCGCGCACTGGCAGGGTTGCCCCAGCACTGCGAGGGCTTCGAGTGATGCGTTCGCCCTCACGGCTCGCTGGCCGAACCGATGGCGAGCCGTGAGCGGGCCTGGACCGGTCCATCGCCGACAGGCACTCACGAATGCGACAGCGCGCAGACAACCCATTGGTGGTACGCGCCTCAACTCATCTGTGCGGGCGAAGAAAACGTACCACTGCGTTCATGTGCAAGGGGGAAGAATGTGTTTGGTGATAAGGAGTTGTTTCCGCGCCCTCCGCGAACGGGCTGGGCGCGCAGGCTCCCGAACCTCAAGCTTTGCTGGTGGCAGAGCGGTGCTATGAGCGTGTAGCGTTCACGTGTGCGCGGGCAGCGCTGCAGTCGAACGGCTTGGCGCGCACCGGGCGATCGCCGTCGATGCCCGCGACGGGCGCGGAGGACGACGGGTTGCTGGCTGCCATGCGTGCCCTTGCCTGGCGTGCAGCTCTACTGGAGCGGGCCCTGCTCGCGAGCTCGCTGGGTATGGGTTTGGCGGAGTGGTCCTCCGCCAACGCCAGCCCCCGCTGGGCATCACGGCGTTGCACAGCGGCCAGCCCCACTGCGAGTCCGCCACAGGCGGCGCCGCGAATGAGCTGCGAGATCTGGCAAGCCCGCCCTGTTGCCGGCCCGGGGTGGGGCCCCACAGGCCCCCCGGGGGGGAGGGCAGATCGACCGCGCCCCCCTGACTGGTCAAGGGGCCCCGTCGACTTGTCAATGTCCCAGGAAGTGGTGTGGGTCCATAGGTTCGCCGCAGGACGCGGAGGAGATGGCGAGGACTCCGAGCCCGAGGATGGACACGGTCCGGCCCATCCATGGCACGCGAGCCCCGTCTGTCATGCATTCGATTGCGGGCGCTCCCTTGCCGTCAGGTTCGTGGGCATCGGGAACAACGGGGACCAATCTGGTCGGCCGCACCGCCTGCCTCGCTCGGACCGCACAAGCCAGTAGCAGGTGTGCGCTACGTGAGCCGCAACGTGCGTGGGAACTTTGGCCAGGAATGCCTCGACCTGGGACCGGAGGTCATCGGGCGCGCCCGCGAGTCGTCGCCCGCGCCGTGCGGCATCGACCAGCAAGCCGTCCGCACAGCATTGCTCGAGCACGATGGCCGCCGGGGGGAACGAGCACATCTCGAAGAACCAACGCTCGAACGACTCCTCAAAGGTCTGGTCTGCTTCGAGGGCGGGCTCATGGACGAGCAACTCGTCCGGCACCTCAGCCGAGTCGGCGACCGAGTAGTCGCCAGCTGAGAAGTACTCGACTGCCTCCAGTTCCTCAGTCCATGCTTCGCTCTGGACATCGGTTGGGACCGGAAGCAGCACATCCTCGGGCTCGCAGGCCAACATCAGGGCGAGTTCCTGGACCTCCGGCCGCGTCAGCCTGAAGTCGCCTTGGGCGATCAGCAGCGCTTCCTGAGCGGTGGGCACCGCGCACAGGCCCTCGCGCAGTTGCCAGTGCCGCTGCTGCAATACCTCGACGGCCAGGCACTCATGGTGAAGCGGCGCTGTTTCGAGGTACGCCAGCACGGCCTTGCCGGTTCTGCCCTCGGAGATCATGCCCTCCCGCAGTCGGTCCCTCTCCAGCGCCATCTCTTCTGTGCTCATGGCGAACAGGCGCCTCCACGCGGGATGAACCGCGTTCTGGGCCGCCTCGTTCCAGTAGCGGGTCGCGATCCCTAGCATGCCGCCTCTCCGTTCAGCGATCCCGAAGTCGGCTTAGACACTGGTCGAGGCCTGATGCTTTGATACAGCCCCAGCAATACGGCAACGCTGAGTTGCTCGCCCACCTGCTTCTCGGTTCGCCGGGCATATGTCGCCAGCACCCATCGGGTTGCACTGCGGAATCGCTGCTGCGGCGCGGCTCTGAACGCTTCGGCGTACAGCAGGGCAAGCATCGCGATCTCCTGCGGCAGCGTCTCCACCCCAGGCGAAGGCTTCATCGGCGGCGCGCTCATGATGTGAGCGATGCGCGCAGCCAGCTCCATCCGTCTGCCGCCGCTCTTCGTTCGCACGCGCCGCTGCTCAAAGTCGGAGTCTGGTGGGACCTCCGAGGGCAGGGCATCCGGTGCGCCGGTCGGCCCGTCATCCGGCCGGTCCGATTGGTTGGGATTACCCATCAACGCTCCCAAGCCAGCGGCGGTTATTGGGCTGTTCGCCTCGCAGGGGGCCCGGGGGCAAGACTCCAGACCCTGCGACCTGCGCGACATCGGTCTGCCCAATATATCGGGAAGACTAGCTACCGCGAACCTCGGAGATTCCGCACCATATGGTGGGAAGGACCTCCGGCGACTACGAACTGCCCTTCGGCGCTGCCTTGCGTCGGGTGCGGTTGGCCGCAGGGATGTCGCAGGAGAGACTCGCCCTGGAGGCAGGCGTGCAGCGCAACTTCATCTCCCTCATCGAGACAGGCCAGAACCAGCCCACCATTGGCACCATCTACAAGTTGGCGCGTGCCCTTGGGATGAAAGCGTCAGAGTTGGTGGCAGCGGCTGAGTCAAGGCCCCACCGCGATCCAAGCCGGCGTTAGTCTCCATTGCCGCGATCTGCGTCGCCAGAGGCGGCCAGCTCGAGCCGCGACCTGCACTGCGAACTAGGGCTAACCCGAACACTGCATGCCCACCACGGTACTCCGCCTTCGAAAGCTGCTTGCGGCGTCGTGCATCGTGGCGCGTTCGTCCTGCGGGGCGTCTTTAGACGAACGTTGCTTCAGGGCATAGAACATGGCCGACGCAGCATCGGAAGGGGGAGCCCCGTATCAGGCGGACGATGCCGCCGCACTTGCCGGCGAGCTCTTCGCCGGCAACCTCACTGTTGCCGAGGTGCTAGCGAAGCTCAGGACCAGGTTGCTGGACCTGACGATGCGCAACCGACTCCTGAACTACAGGCACCCGCGGGGCCGCTCCCTTCAGTTCACGGACAACCCCGACATCGACGACCTGTATGAGCGCCTCGACGAAGGCAAGGCGGTCCGTCTCGCCTACGTTCCAGACCCGCCGGCGGAGCGGTACGTAGAGGGCAAGAAGCCTGAAGCTCGGATCTTCGCTGCCGAACGGGGCATCGGCACCTCTGCGGACATTGGAGCAGGCGCGGGTGGACTTGCTCGGGGTTTGCAGGTACTGCAGTACCCCGCCGACCTTGAGCGGATGGCCCGCAAGATCTCCTCTGAGGCACGCACCGTTGTCGAAGAGACGGGCACGAACATGCTCTACCTCATGTTCGGTTTCCTCGAGTACTACGACCGCGAGGACTCCGAGAGCCCTGCGCTCGCGCCCCTGCTCTCGATGCCGATCAACCTGGCTCGCGGTCCGCTCGACTCAGAGTCGCGCACGTACACCTACGAGGTCACCTACTCGGGCGAAGACATCCTCGAGAACTTCACCCTGCGAGAGAAGCTGCGGCAGCACCATCTGGTGCTGCCGGACCTGAGCGAAGAGGACTCGCCACGCTTCTACCTCAACAAGATCAAGGCTGCCATTGCCAAGCAGCCGAAGTGGGCGGTCCGATGGCGGCTATCGCTTGGCTTCCTGTCGTTCGGAAAGCTCGCGATCTGGGCGGATCTCGATCCAGCGAAGTCCGAGAACCTTCTCAAGAGCGAGTTGCTGCGCAACATCATCGAGGGCGGCCGCAGCGGTTCATCCGAGGCGTTCCATGCCGAGGACTACGACATCGATCGTCACGACGATGGCGAACTCCCGCTGATCTACGACGCCGACTCGTCGCAGCACAGCGCCATCATCGACGTGAAGGCCGGCAAGAACCTGGTCATCAACGGGCCGCCGGGGACCGGCAAGTCCCAGACCATCACGAACATCATTGCCACCGCGATCGCAGCTCGCAAGAAGGTGTTGTTCGTCTCGGAGAAGCTGGCCGCGCTCGAGGTGGTGAAGCAGCGGCTGGAGAAGGCCGGCCTCGGTGACTTCTGCCTGGAGGTGCACAGCCACAAGACGCAGAAGAAGCAGCTTCTGGAAGGCGTCGCACAGCGCATGGCCGGGCGCTACCAGCGGCCAGCCGGCTACGCGCAGCAGCTTCAGGTGCTGCGGGACAGGCGGAATGCGCTCAACAGCTACGCCGAGCTTCTGGGCAGCCGCATCGGCAATCGGCTGGACCTGACGGTCCATCAGGTGTTCTGGACCACCGAGCGCCGCAGGCTGGCCCTCGGCCCCTTGGCGAGTGAACTGGCCGGGCTCGGCGCCTCAGGAGCGCCCGAGTGGACGTCAGAAGAGGTCGAGCGTCGCCGCCGGACGGTTGCGGACATCGCCGGGGCGATGAAGGAACTGGGCGGCCTGCCCAAGGACAGCCCGTGGCTGGGCTTCGCGCCGAGTCTGCTCATCGGCGACGACGAACTGCCCGTCCTGCGCATCATCGATCAGGCCCTCGTCCAGGCCCGCCGACTGGGAAGCGCCGCTGCCAACCTGCAGGCCATGCTTGGCACCGCTCCGTGGTCCGTGAAAGAGCTGGCCGGCGCCGCCGATCTGGTGGGAACACTGCAGGCTGGCACACCGGCCAACGGCAACCTGCTTGAGAGCATGTTCGCGGGCGGCTTGAACGACACCAGCGGAGCTGCCAGCGACGTGGCCCGGCTGACGTCCATGCTGGCGCAAGTGCGGCGTCTGCAAGCGCTGGCGCAAGACTCGCTCGCCGAGCCTGGGCCGCAAGACTCCGCTTCATTCCAGGCTCATGCATCGGCTGCAAGGCGCGTCCTCAGCGAAGACGGCTTGTTGATGACGCCGGCCGAGATCGGCGAGAGAACATCTCGTGCGCTCGAAGCACTCGCCAACCTTCGTCGTTCGATCGCCGATCACGACACCAAGATTCCTCGCGACGCTGGCGGACTTCTCGCTGAGCTCGAGGTTGCCTGCCAGGACCCAGCCAGCCCGGCATGGGCTGGACAGACATGCACCGATCTTCGTGACGCCATCAACCGAACCTTGACTACGGCGGGCGAAGTCGAGGCGGGGCTCACCGAAGTCGAGGACCTCCTGCGCTCCCGGAATGTCCCCTTCGGCGGGCACGTCGATGACCTCAGAGGATTGATCGACGGGCGGGCATTTCCTGATCTGGTGTCTGGAGCCGCGCCTTCCGTGGCAACGATTCAGCGCCTGCGTGTCCTCGCTGACGGTGGCTTGCACGACTGGAGCGCCGAGCGATTCGCATCGACCGCTCGCGAACTCGGTGAGTCGCTAGCGGTCGCGCGATCGAGCTCCGATGAGTTGGGGGACTTCTTCGCGCGACTCGGAGTCCCGGTGTCAACCAGCCGGTCCGGACTGGAGGGGCTCGAGGTGCTTCTCGCAGCGGTCGAAGCCGCGCCGAGAGATCTCCTCGCCATGCGTGCACAGGGTCTCGAGCGCGCTGACTTTGCCGACGTTGCCATCCGGGCCGAGGACACGCTCAAGAACCTCAACTACCGAAGCTCGAAGATCACGGAGGCGTTCGACCTCGACGCGATGCCCGACGACGAGGCCCTGCGCTCCCATCTGCGAGTCTTCCGCCGCGGCGACAGTGCCTTCAACTTCCTGCGCTCCGACTGGCGTCAAGCGAAAGCTGCGTTCAACGGGTGCAGCCGAAAGAAGGCCAAGTTCACCGCCAGTGCCATGGCCGATCGATTCAGCGCCGTCCTTTCGTGGAGGAAGGCCGTTGCGGAGTTCAGTGGCAGCGAGCAGTTCCGCTCGACCTTCGGTCCGCTGTTCGACGGCACGCGCACCGACTTCCGCAAAGTCCGCCGCCTCCATTCGTGGCTGCGCACTTCCGCTTCGAACCTGCTCGCTACGGACCTCGGGCCACACGTCAATCTGGCCTCGATCCCCGAGGCCCAGTTGAATCTGCTGGCGAGCAACGTTCCCCGGGTACGTGGCTGGATTGCGCACATCCAGAAGTTCACGACGATGGCCGACAAGCTACCCGGCCTCAAGCCAGACCCGGCGGGCAAACGCAGAGTGGAGGACTTGTTCTCGGCTGCATCCGGTCATGCGCAGGAACTAGAGGACGCCGCTGCGCAGCTCCGGGGCCTGGTTCGACCTTCGGTCACTGTTCAACGTGCCCTCGAGGTCCTTG
This sequence comes from Rubrivivax sp., assembly GCA_016790435.1. Taxonomy (GTDB): domain Bacteria; phylum Pseudomonadota; class Gammaproteobacteria; order Burkholderiales; family Burkholderiaceae_C; genus Rubrivivax. The sequence continues at coordinate 11,253 of JAEUPE010000008.1, forward strand.
AACTGCACCGTGGCATCGTCGAACGTGGCGACAGCATCAAGGCGCTCATCGCGGCGCCGGCGCGGTTGGCGGAGGCGGCCGCGGATCTTGGCCTGACGCGCTCGGAATCGGCCTATCGGCAGCTCAGCTCAGCCACCTCGGAAGTGTTGAAGGCCGCCGCCGCCAGGCAGAAACTCGTCGAGAGTTTGTCCAACGGGCTGGGCAGCGAGATCAGTCCGAAGGCGAGTGTCGCGGTGCTGAAGGCCCTTGTGGCCCTACGCCAGATCACCGAGCAGTTTCTCAGCGGCAGCGATGTGCCGATACAAGGCTCGCTGCTCGGCCTTCTCGATGCACGTGCAGAGCAGTTGAAGAACTCGCAATCCCTCTCGGCCTATCTGCTGCCGCGAGTCAAGCCGTCCGTCTCGGTGCAAACCGCCGTTGCAGCGATCCAGGCCTCACTGGACGCGGTTGCGTTCCTAGCCAATCTTCAGAATGACCAGAGCTTCGTTGCGCGCTTCGGCTCCCATCTGAAGGGTGCCGATACGGACGAAGCAGCGTTGCATGCGTGCCTGCAATGGGCAAAGGCCGTGGAGGCAATGGCCGCCAGATTGCCAAGCTCGGCGGCCGAGAGACTGCTCAAGCGCGATGTGTCGACCGTGGCGTCGCAGATGGCAGGCGAGCTCAAGGTTGCCTCCGAGGCGGCAGCCGAGTACGCGCAATCCCTTGAGAAGCTCGAAGGTTGGGGTCCTTTGGATCAGCGGGTGTGGCGAGACACCCCCCTGCCGTCGGATGCGGTGAAGCGCCTGCATCGAGCCCGAGAGGCTGCCAGCACCCTGGTTCCTTGGTCCAAGTACCTTGCCGCCAAAGCGGAATCGCATGACCTGGGGTTGTCCGGCATCGTCGAGTTGGCCGAACAAGGCAGGCTGGGCTCCGACGTGCTGCCTACGGCCTTCGAGTACGTGCTGTTTCGAACGCTGTCTCGAGGCATCCTCACCGCGCATCGAGACCTTGCCCGCTTCACTGGTGCCGGGCATGAAAGCCTGCGAGCCGAGTTCGCCGAGATCGACAGGCAGGTCATCAAGCTCAACGGTGCCGTGTATGCAGCGCAGGTGGAGAAGGAGGCGAAACCGCTGCCAGGGGTGGGCGCGGGCCGCGTCGGAGACTTGACTGAGATGGCGCTGCTGCTGAAGGAGGCCAGCAAGCAGAAGCGGCACATCCCCATCCGCCAGCTCCTCAAGCGTGCTGGGCGCTCGATCCAGGAACTAAAGCCCTGCTTCATGATGGGCCCGCTGTCCGTGGCCCAGTACCTCGAGCAAGGTCATCTGGAGTTCGACCTCCTGGTCATGGACGAGGCCTCGCAGCTCCGCCCGGAGGATGCGCTCGGCGCGGTGGCGCGCAGCAAGCAATTGGTCGTCGTGGGTGACCCCAAGCAGTTGCCACCCACGAACTTCTTCGATCGCCTGATGGAGAGCGACGACGAAGATCCGGACGATGCGCCGGCAGTCGTCGATGGCGTGGAGAGCATCCTAGGCATCAGCGAGCACTTGTTCAGGCCGGTTCGAACCTTGCGCTGGCACTACCGGTCCCGCCATGAATCGCTGATCGCCTTCTCGAACACGCGGTTCTATGACCGCCGGCTTGTCGTCTTCCCATCGCCCCACCGGCGCAACAAGCGGCTGGGCGTGAACTACCGGTACGTCGGTGAAGGTGTCTACCAGGACCGACGCAACGTTCCGGAAGCGCAGCGCGTGGTCAACGCAGTCGTCGAGCACATGTGCGAATGCCCTGACGAGTCGCTGGGGGTGGTCACCCTCAATCAGACCCAGCGAGAGTTGATCGAAGACCTGCTGGACAAGGCGTCACGCGACATCGCCGGCGTGGCCACCTACCTCGAGAAGCACGAGAAGGCCGGCTGGAAGTTCTTCGTCAAGAACCTTGAGAACGTTCAGGGCGATGAGCGCGACGTTATCTTCGTCTCGACCACGTTCGGCAAGCCGCCGGGGTCCAGCGCGGTTCGGCAAACCTTCGGCCCGATCAATCGGCCGGACGGGTGGAGGCGCTTGAACGTCCTGTTCACCAGGGCACGCCGCCGCCTGGACCTCTTCACGTCGATGCTGCCTTCGGATGTGCTTGTCGATGAGCGAGCGTCGTTGGGTCGCCGAGCGTTAAAGGAGTACCTCGAGTACGCCAAATCGGGCGTCCTGCCGGGAGCCGGCCCGATCTCCACCGGGAGAGAGCCTGACAGCGACTTCGAGATCGCGGTGGCCGAAGCACTGCGGCAGCACAACTACGAGGTGGAACCGCAGGTCGGCGTTGCGGGGTACTTCATCGACCTGGGCGTTCGCCATCCCCATCGCAAGGGCGACTATCTGGCCGCCATCGAGTGCGATGGCGCCACCTATCACAGCAGCTTGTCGGCCCGCGATCGGGATCGGATTCGGCAGGAGATCCTCGAGTCTTTGGGTTGGCGTGGCCGGATCTTCCGTGTGTGGTCGACCGACTGGTTTGCCGATCCGCGGGGTCAGACGCAGAAGCTCGTCGGCCTGCTGAAGAGGCGCCTGGAACAGGACAATGCTGAGGGGTTCGAGCAGTACGAAGACGATCCTTCGTCCGATGACGAGCCCGAGGTGCTGGACCCTGTACCTGGCGACGTTCCGAACGGCCTACCTGCGACGGCCGACGGCAGTGCGGCGGTCGAAAGGACGCATGCCAGCGACGCCAAGCCAGTGGCCTTTATCGACATCGGAGACCGGGTGACCTACCAGGTGATGGACGACCCGTCCGAGCGCCACACCGTACACATCGTGGATAGCCCCAGCAACGCGAGGCTCGGACTGCTGAACCACGAGACGCCCGTCGCACAAGCGATGCTCGGGCTGTGTGAGGGCGACGAGGGTTCCCTTCGAGTGCGGGGCCAGCCGGCACGGACGCTTCGCATCCTCAAGGTCGAACGCCTGCAAACCACGGCTCACTAGGCAGGACAACGAACCTGAATGAACCAAGACCTAAAGAAGACCCTCTGGGCTGCCGCCGACAAGCTGCGCAGCAGCATGGACGCCGCCGAGTACAAGCACATCGTCCTCGGCCTCATCTTCCTCAAGTACATCTCCGACGCCTTCGACGAGCGCCGGGTGCAGCTCCTTGCCGCGTTCAAGGACGAGGCGGGCGACCTCCACCTGCCCGACGCGGCCGACCACGCCGGCGCGCTGGAGGAACGCGACTACTACACGATGGCCAGCGTCTTCTGGGTGCCGGCGCCGGCGCGCTGGGAGGCCATCCGCGCCCTGGCCAAGCAGGCCGACATCGGCGTGCGCATCGACGCTGCGCTGGAGGCCATCGAGGCCGACAACCCTCGCCTGAAGGGCATCCTCGACAAGCGCTTCGGCCGCACCCAGCTCGAGCCCGGCAAGCTCGGCGAGCTGGTGGACTTGGTCGCCACCATTGGCTTCGCCGGTGGCGATGGGCATGGCGGCCAGGGCGGCCACCGTGCCAAGGACCTGCTCGGCGAGGTCTACGAGTACTTCCTCGGCCAGTTCGCCAGCGCCGAGGGGAAGAAGGGCGGCCAGTTCTACACGCCGGCCAGCGTGGTGAAGGTGCTGGTGGAGGTGCTGGCGCCGCACCACGGTCGCGTCTACGACCCCTGCTGCGGCAGCGGCGGCATGTTCGTGCAGAGCGAGAAGTTCATCGAGGCGCACGGCGGCAAGGTCGAAGACATCAGCATCTACGGCCAGGAGGCCAACCCCACCACCTGGCGTCTGGTGGCGATGAACCTGGCCATCCGCGGCTTCGCTGCCGACCTGGGCAAGGAGCCGGCCGACACCTTCCACCGCGACCAGCACCCCGACCTGCGCGCCGACTATGTGCTGGCCAACCCGCCCTTCAACATCAGCGACTGGGGCGGCGAGCGCCTGGCCGAAGACAAGCGCTGGATGCACGGTGCGCCACCGTCTGGCAACGCCAATTACGCCTGGCTGCAACACATCCTGCATCACATGAGCCCGCGCGGCCAAGCTGGCGTGGTGCTGGCCAACGGCAGCATGAGCAGCAACCAGAACAACGAAGGCACCATCCGCAAGGCCATGGTGGACGCTGACGTGGTGGACGTGATGGTGGCGCTGCCGCCGCAGCTCTTCATCAACACGCAGATCCCGGCGTGCCTGTGGTTCCTGGCCAAGGACAAGCGCGGCGCGGCGGGCGGCGGCAAGGGGCGCGACCGGCGCGGCGAGGTGCTCTTCATCGACGCGCGCAAGCTCGGCCGCATGGACACGCGCGTGAACCGCGTCTTCGATGACGAGGACGTGGCCCGCGTGGCCACCACCGTGCACCGCTGGCGCGGTGACGGCGAGGCCGGCGCCGGCGGACCCTATGCCGACGTGCCCGGTTTCTGCCGCGCCGTGAAGCTGGCCGAGATCGCCGAGCACGGCCACGTGCTGACGCCCGGGCGCTACGTGGGCGCCGAGGCGGCCGAGGACGACGACGAGGTCTTCAACGAGAAGATGGAACGGCTGACGGCGCTGCTGGCGGAGCAGATGGCGAAGGGGGCGGAGCTGGATACGGCGATTCGGCAGAGGTTGGGGGCCATTGGCTATGCCGTGTGATGACGCCGACTTGGCTCTCGGCCAACTGGTCACACTCGTTCGAGGCAACACCTACAAGAGCGCCCTCCTGGGGAATCCAGGTCCGGTGTTGCTAGGCTTGGCTTCCATCCAGAGAGACGGCGGGTTCAGGGGCGACTCCCTCAGGACCTATGGGGGTGAGTCCGCTGAGAAGTTGCTTATGCGACCCGGAGACCTGTACGTGTCGCTCAAGGACGTAACACAATCCGGCGACCTGCTTGGTGCAGTCGCAAGGGTTCCGTTATCTGTGCCTCTCGGGCGGCTCACTCAAGACACGGTCAAGCTGCAGTTCGACTTTGCGAAGTACCCACCCGATCTGCTGTACTGGACGCTGCGGAGCCCCGAGTACCGAGCCTATTGCCGCGAGAGGGCAATCGGTACGACGAACCTCTCGCTCTCACGAGATGACTTCTTGGCCTTCGAACTGCCTGCGGCGACCGCAAACCGTCTCGAACTGGTGGCGCTTCTGGAGACGCTTGAGCGACGCATCGATCTCCTTCGCCAAACCAACGCCACGCTCGAATCCATCGCCCAAGCCCTGTTCAAGAGCTGGTTCATTGACTTCGACCCGGTGCGCGCCAAGGCCGAGGGCCGCGAGCCCGAAGGCATGGACGCCGCCACCGCGGCGCTGTTCCCCGCCGAGTTTCAGGAGTCGGCACTGGGGTTGATTCCGAAGGGGTGGCGTGTCGGGCTTGTGGAGGACTTGCTTCTGCTGCAACGGGGCTTCGATCTTCCCGCTACCAAGCGGCGCGAAGGTGCGTACCCTGTGCTTGCGGCCAGCGGCCCTAGTGGCACCCACGACGAGGCGATGGTCAGAGGCCCTGGGGTCACGACGGGGAGAAGCGGCGTCATCGGTGGTGTCCACTTCGTTCACGGTGACTACTGGCCCTTGAACACGTCGCTGTGGGTCAAGGAGTTCAAGGTGGCATCGCCAGAGTGGGCCTATCAGTTCTTGCGCACACTGGATCTCCGGCGACTGAACGCAGGATCTGCCGTACCGACTCTCAACAGAAACCATGTGCATGCGCAGCCAGCCGTCATTCCTCCTGTCGGCCTGGTGATCGCGTACACCAAAGTTGGCACTGCGATGCTGAGGCGCGAACAGGGCAACGAGATCTGCGCCGACTCGTTGCGGGATCTGAGGGATGTGCTCTTGCCTCGCCTCATCTCAGGCAAGCTCCGCCTCTCCGAGGCCGAGGGGTTTGCCTCTCAGGCAGCACACGCCTGACCGTCCACCTCACACGGCCGATCCTATGAAGTGCCCCTTAGTCTCCGAGCTACTCCTTTGGCGGACCGGAGATTCGTGAACATCGACTCAAGCCCTTGTTTGCCGGAGTGCGCCCCCGGGTACCGGGCCTTCTGAATTGCGGCAAGCTGTGTTGTTCTGAGCCTGACTAACGACGTTGAGGGAGCCGCCGCGTGACCATCCTCCAGCAGTCCAGCAGGGCCCAAGACCGCAACTTGGGCACTTGGTACGTCCAAATTCAGGCCGGCACGCTGAAGCTGCCGAGATTCCAGCGCTTCGAGGCGTGGGACCGCTGGCGCGTCGTAGGCTTCCTCAACACGGTCATCCGCAACCTCCCGGTCGGCATCACCCTGTTGCTGCAGGTCGGGGACAAGGAACAGTTCATCTCGCGGTACATCGCCACCGCACCCGAGTCGAACGCTCGCGTCACCGAGCATCTGCTCGACGGCCAGCAGCGCCTGACGGCCTTCTGGCGTGCCGTGCACAACAACTACGAGAGCGAAACCTACTTCATCTACCTGCCCGAGTTCGACACACATGCCGATGACGGCATCGAGTACGACGAGATGACGGTTCACTGCCAGCCGCGCTGGGTCAAGAAGAAGGACCCGACCGTGCGCTATCCGGTGTGGGCCGACACGCCCGCGCGCTGCCTTGAGCGCGGTCTGGTGCCAGTGGATCTCCTGTGCCCGGGTGACCACGGCCCGCGGGTTGAGAAGTGGATTGCCGATGCGACGGCCGCACAGGAGCCCGAAGAGGGCGCGCCAGACGCGTTGAAGCACTATCGGGAACTGGAGAGGCGGCGGCAGGACTTGCGAAGCACGATCACCGCGCTGCGCGAACGAGTCACGCACTTCAACTTGCCGTTCCTATCGCTCCCGGTCGGCACGACGGCCGACGTTGCGTTGCGCGTGTTCGTCAACATGAACACCAACAGCAAGCCGCTGTCGATGTACGACCTGACGGTGGCCAAGGTGGAAGGTGTGGCCGGTGCGTCGCTGCATGCTTTGCAGGAGAAGACGGAGGCCGCGCACGTCGAACTGAGCCACTATGGTGACCTCTCGCTGACGCTGCTGAATACGGCGGCGCTACTGCAGAACAGGATGCCGAACCAGGGGGGTGTCGCCGCGATGGACATGACCGCCCTTGTGAACGCATGGCCTCGCGTGGAGCGTGGGCTGGTGCGCGCCGCGAACTTCATGGCCCGGCAGCACATCTATGACGAAGAGCGCCTGCCGTCGGCGCCTGTCGTAGCTGTCATCGCGGCTTGCCTGGACAAGGTGCCGGAGGACGGGGACGCGCTCGGGCGGGCGGAGCAGTTGCTGCGGGCCTACATGTGGTCCGCGTTCTTCACGACACGATACGAGGGTGCGGCGGCCACCCGCGCGTACCAGGACTTCAAGGCGCTCGTCGAACTGCTGGAGCGCCCTCAGTTGTCGCCGATCGACTACGTGCACGTGCCGGGGCTCGACCGCGTGGACTACCCGCTGCCCACCGCGGAGCAGTTGATCCGCGCCGGATGGCCGAAGGGCATGGATCGGCTCGCACGCGCGGTGCTCGCGGTGAACCTGCACTTCGGGGCATTGGACTTCGCCGACGGCCACCCGGTTTCCTACGACTCGTTGAGACGGAGGGAGTACCACCATGTATTCCCGGATGCGCTGTTGCAGGAGGCGGAGATTGAAAGCTTCCTAGCGTTGAACTGCGCGTTGGTGACTTGGCGAACCAACCGCAGCATCGGAAGGAAGGACCCGCTCGCCTACCTCAAGGACCGTGTGGAGTGGAGCGACGAGCAGACGGTCCGGCAGCGCCTGCGCACGCATCTCTTGGACTACGAAGCCCTGTCGAAGGCGACCTACGAGGAGAGCGGCAAGCCTTTGGAGGGCGAGGCCTTGAAGGTACGACTGCGGGCCGACTTCGAATCCTTCCTGGAGAAGCGCGCGGTCATCGTTGCAGCGGCTGCCGAGCATCTGGCGGATGGGCGACTGCCGACTCTGGAGCAGGTGTTCCCCAATTCCCAGAGCAATCATTCGCCGGCAATCGCAACAGCTGCCTGAGTGCTCCATGGCCGGCAAGGGGATCTCTGAAGACGACGTCGAGCAGGCGGCGCTTCAGTGGCTGACTGGTCTGGGCTGGGCCACCGCCTACGGCCCCGAAATCTCGCCGGCTGACGCCAAGACGCCCGGCACAGATAGGGGCACTCACCGCGAAGTGGCACTCGCTGGCCGCCTGCGCGAGGCGATCGCACGGCTGAACCCGCAGGTGCCCACCGCCGCGCGCGATGACGCGCTGCGCCGCGTGGTGAACCCCAACGTGCCCGGGCTCGTCAACGCCAACCGTCAGTTGCACCGCTGGCTGGTGGACGGGGTGCCGGTGGAGTTCCAGAAGGGCAGCGAGACGCGCGGCGACCGCGTTCGGTTGATCGATTTCGCCGACGTGGCCGCAAACGATTGGCTTGCCGTCAACCAGTTCACCGTGCAGGGCCCGAAGCTCACGCGGCGGCCCGACCTGGTGCTGTTCATCAACGGCCTGCCGCTGGTGGTGGTGGAGCTCAAGAACCCGGGACAGGAAGAGGCCGACATTTGGTCGGCCTGGAACCAGCTCCAGGCTTACCAGCAGGACATCCCAGACCTCTTCCAGGCCAACGCGCTACTGGTCATCAGCGACGGCATCCAGGCGCGCTTGGGCTCGCTCGCCAGCGACCGCGAGCGCTTCATGGCCTGGCGCACCATCGACGGCGTAGCCACCGACCCGCTGGGCGCGATGCGCGAGCTGGAGACGCTGACGCTCGGGCTCTTCCAGCGCGGGCTACTGCTGGAGTATCTGCGCCACTACATCTTGTTCGAGGACGATGGCCGGCTCATCAAGAAGGTGGCGGGCTACCACCAGTTCCACGCCGTGCGCGCAGTGGTGCAGAGCGTGCTCAAGGCGTCGGCGCCCGGTGGATCGCGCAAGGGTGGCGTGGTGTGGCACACCCAGGGGGCCGGCAAAAGCATCGAGATGACCTGCCTGGCCGGCGCGCTGATGGCGCACCCGGGCATGGGCAACCCGACGTTGGTGGTGGTGACAGACCGCAACGACCTGGACAACCAGCTCTTCGGTGTGTTTGCCGGCGCCAGCGAGATGCTGCGCGAGACGCCAGCGCGGGCCGACACCCGGCCGGAGCTGCGCCGGCTGCTGGCCAACCGGCCCTCGGGTGGCATCATCTTCACGACGATCCAGAAGTTCACGCCGGGCGAGGACGAGGACACGTTTCCCACACTCTCCGACCGGCGCAACATCGTCGTCATCTGCGACGAAGCGCACCGCAGCCAGTACGGCTTCGAGGCCACGATGCCCAAGCTGCAAAAGCAGATGCGGGCAGCGCGTGGAACGGCCGCGGCCAACGAGCCGCAGGCCCTGGCGGTGGCGGAGCCGCCGGCGACAGGCAGCCCGGTGGCCAAGCTGCGCGATGTGCGCTACGGCTATGCCCAGCACCTGCGCGACGCGCTGCCCGGTGCCACGTTCGTGGCCTTCACAGGCACGCCGGTGAGCCTGGACGACCGCGACACGCGCGCAGTGTTCGGCGACTACGTGCATATCTACGACATCGAGCAGGCGGTGCGCGACGGCGCCACCGTGCCCATCTACTACGAGAGCCGGCTGGCCAAGCTGGAGCTGAAGGACGCCGACATCGGCCTGCTCGACAGCGAGGTCGAAGAGCTGACCGAAGACGAGGAGGGCGATGCGGCCAAAGTGGCCCGGCTGCGCCGCTGGGCCGCGCTGGAGCAGATCGTCGGCGCGCCGCCGCGCATCCAGAAGGTGGCGGCCGACATCGTGTCGCACTTCGAGAACCGGCTCTCGGCCATGGACGGCAAGGCGATGGTGGTGGCGATGAGTCGCGAGATCTGCGTGCACCTCTACAACGCCATCGTCGCGCTGCGCCCCGACTGGCACAGCGAAGACCCCGCGCAGGGCGCCATCAAGGTCGTGATGACGGGCTCGGCCTCCGACAAGGTGCTGCTCAAGCCGCACATCTACCCGAAGGAGGTGCGCAAGCGCCTGGAGACGCGGTTCAAGGACCCGAACGACCCGTTCAAGCTGGTCATCGTGCGCGACATGTGGCTCACCGGCTTCGACGCGCCGTGCCTGCACACGATGTACGTGGACAAGCCCATGCGCGGCCACAACCTGATGCAAGCCATCGCGCGCGTGAACCGGGTCTTCAAGGACAAGCCCGGTGGCCTGGTGGTGGACTACATCGGCATCGCCAACGAGCTGAAGGCGGCGCTGGCCGACTACACCCAGGCCCATGGCCGCGGCAAGCCGACCATCGACGCGCACGAGGCGCTGGCCGTGCTGCTGGAGCGGATGGACGTGCTGCACGACATGCTGCACGGCGTGGACTACACCGAGTTCCGAGCCAAGGCGTGGCAGCTTCTGCCGGCCGTGGCCAACCACGTGCTGGGCCTGGACGAAGGCAAGAAGCGCTTTGCCGACACGGTGCTGGCTGCAAGCAAGGCATTCGCGCTGTGCTGCACCCTGGACGAGGCGCTGGCGCATCGGGACGAGCTGGCCTTCCTGCAGGCCGTGAGGGCGGCGCTCACCAAGCACGCAGGCACCGACAAGAAGCTCACCGACGAGCAGAAGGAGCACGCGCTCAGGCAGATCATCAGCCGCGCCGTGGTGAGCGACGAGGTCATCGACATCTTCTCGGCCGCGGGCCTCAAGCGGCCGGACATCGGCGTGCTTTCCGACGAGTTCCTCGAAGACGTGCGCCACATGAAGGAGCGCAACCTCGCTGTCGAGCTGCTGGAGCGGCTGCTGAAGGGCGAGATCAAGTCACGCTTCAAGACCAACGTGGTGCAGACGGCCAAGTTCTCCGAGCTGCTCCAGCAGAGCCTGACGCGCTACCGCAACCGCGCCATCGAGACGGCCCAGGTCATCGAAGAGCTGATCGAGATGGCCAAGAAGTTCCAGGAGGCCGCTGAGCGCGGCGAGAGCCTGGGCCTGAGACACGACGAGCTGGCCTTCTACGACGCCTTGGCCACCAACGAGGCGGCGGTGCGCGAGCTGGGCGATGCGACGCTGAAGAAGATCGCCGTCGAGCTGACGGTGAGCCTGCGCAAGAGCGTCACCGTGGACTGGGCCAAGCGCGACACGGTGCGCGCCAAGCTGCGGGTGATGGTGAAGACCCTGCTCCGACGCTACAAGTACCCGCCGGACAAGCAGGAAGAGGCGACGGAGACGGTGCTGCGGCAGGCGGAGACGTTGTCGGCGGAGTGGGTGGCGGGTTGAGAGGGAGGAACAGGTATGCGTACTCACGGCACTGATGGGGCTTCACGGCACGATGTGCGCGAAGTGCTCTTTCGCACAATGGTGTCGATTGCCTTGTCTGTCGACGAGGAAGGGTCGGAGTACGGGGCAACGCTTCTCGATTTGTTGACGAACGCTCCCTTCGATCTGCCTGCCGTTGGGCAGCGGTTCCCGGTGGCGGAGTGGGAGGAGGTCCTGGACCGCACGGAGTTCGGGCGGGCCGCGGAGATGATGTCCGCGGACGAGATCGACCGACTGGCGGTGAGCGAGATGTGTCGGAGGCGCCTTCTGTCCGACCGAGGCGACCTCGTCGTCGAGACTGAAGTCATCCTGCGGGTCAACGGTTCTCTGGGGCCGAGCCAGGAGCGTCAGTTGGAGCACGCCAGGGATGACGTGGAGCGTGAAGCCGAGCGCTTCAACTCGCTGGCGGCGCTCTTCGCAAAGACGGTTCGTGGGCTCGGCCGTGAGGCCCACAGCACCTGCGAAACCCAGATTCTGGGCGCGCTGCGGCTTGAGAGGTTCGGCGTCGAGGACGGCGAGTACCGGCCGAGAGACGGACTCGAACAGTTGGGCACCATGCGGCTGCTGGGCCACGAGCCCTGGGACCACGTCGTGCCGACAGTGCGGCACGTTGTCGATGGCTTGAGCGCTGGGCAGAAGCTGGCGCTGTGGTTCAACTGGACGGAGCCGGAACCGGACGCGATCCGCAGCATCGTCGAGAGGTTTGTCGAGAGCGGTGAGCCGGTGGTCGGTGTCCGAGACCTGGGTGAGCTGATCGACGACCTGGTGGGCGGTGCGAACCGCGCTGTCTCGGAGACTGCGGATCGCTTGAAGCAGCGCTCCGAGTCTGGCGAGATCCCCGAAGACTGAGGCGCAGACGAAGGTGCGCATGCCTGCCGCCAGGGAGGGTGCACGCTCGCGCTATGGCAACGGCCGCTGCTAGCACCGAGCCATCCCAAGCGTGACGACGCGACAGGCGGCCTTCCCGCCTTCGCGCGCAATGTGTTCGGCTCCCTTGCCGAGCGCCTGCCCAGCCTGTTCGAGGGCTTTGGCTACCTTCTGCGCTTCCTTCAAGGCACCCTCGACCAAGCGAACTTGCGCATCCAGGACTTGCAGATGCACGTTGACAACGTCCGCGACGACGCTGTTGGGACCGATTTCTACCCCCAGGTTCTTGGCCAGCTTCCGGAACTCGTTGTTTGGCCCGAAGCAGTGCGAGTCACCGAACTTCTTCCCTCGACAGCCCATGAACTCCTTGATGGCCAACTGGCCGCCTGCGCAGATGGCAAAGCTAGTTGGCTCACCGCCAGTGGATGCTGCGCACTGGAGAGCGATGCGCTGCTCGGGGGACAACTTATCACCAGCAGAGCAGACCGCCGTGCCGAAGGGATCGCCGCCGGACTGGACCATGCACATGGCGACCTTGCCGCCATCTCCTGGGATCTTGTCGCCCACCATGCAGACACCCAGTTTCGTGGCGTTTCCCTGACTCTTCTCGGCGCAGCCGATCGCCTTCTGGGCGTCAGGGGGCAGCTTGTTGCCGGCTGCGCAGAGCGCAGCGCTCCGCCAATCGGACTCCTTCTTCATGCACGCCACCGCCGTTGCCACCTCGGGCGCCGCCTGCTTCAGCAGGCAGTCCGAGACTGCCTCGCGGGATGCTGGTCGCCCCGAACCGCCGTTCGCGCACTCGACCAGTCGGCGGGACGCTGGTGGCAGGCTTGCCGCTGTCGCGCACAGGGCCAGCGCCTTGGAATCTGCGGAGTGAGTCTTAAGGCATCGCGCTTGCGCCGCCGCCAGGTCTCCTAGACTGGCCACAGCCAGGCACTGTTCGAACACAGCGCCATCCGGCTTGTATGGGGGCCTTCTAAGTCTCTCGATGCACTCGAGCGTCGACCGCTCTCGTTGCCCGAGCCGCTTCTTCATTACGCACATGGCCGTGACGTCGTGCGAGGGCATTTGCCGGTCGCCTGCGCACTCCTTGACGGCAGCTTCAACCTGCTCGATCGAGCCAAGTCGCATTCGCGCGAACGCGTTGACCTCCGCGAGCTTCGACATCGCCTGCGGCGAACCGATCGCCAGGATGTCCATCAACATCGTCTTGCCGCTCGACGGCCAACAACGACCATCGGTCAAGCAGGCGGCCAGCTCGGGCGCAGTCACCTGGTATCCGGCGCATGCCCCGACCTGTTCCGCGGAGATCGCACCACGCAGGCGCGCGCACTCATGAAGTCGCGTTCGCGCGATCTCGTCTGAAACGGACTTCAGGACGCCCTTACCGTCCTGAGGCAGGCGACTGATGGCGAATGGGGGGCTCTTGATGACGTCGGCGATCGCCAGCGCGCTACGCTGCGACAACTCGATCAACTCAGGGACTGTCGTGCTGACCTCGAAGCCGGTCCTGCGGGCCTGCTCGACCAAGCGCTCGAACCTGCGTGTCGCCTCCTCGACGCTGGGCTCCTTCGGCCATCCGCCCGGCGACGGCCGGACCATCTTGTCAGACTGGGCCGTCAGCTGAACCGCGCCGGCGCCAGTGCGCCCGACCTGAAGTACCTGGGGAGTGGAGACGGCCATGGCGTTGGACCTGCGGAGCCAGTCGCGGTACTTCGAGTAGCGGTCAAACGACAGGTTGTCGGGCCTGTGCGCGTAGTTTGGAATCTGGCAGCCTGTCCTTGGCTCGCAGGGCAAGTCGACGATGGCGAGGCGGAATCGTGAGCCATCGACGCCGTGGGTGCGCCACGTAGACGCCATCAGGCGCTCGTAGGCCAGACTGGCTTCCAGGAGACGGGTCTGGACATCGTCCGCGATTGCCGATGCAACTGCCTGCAGGATCTTCTTGGGCTCGGCTCCTGGCTTCCTCACCGCCGCAGCGAACTGATCGTCACCGGCGACGATCGAGAAGTCCAAGCCCTGTCGGAGCGTCGCCTCGACCTGCTTGACGACCGCGTGATGCCTCGCTCGTATGGCGGCCTCGGCGGTGTCGGTCATGGCCTCCTCGCCGGGGCCAACAACCACGAGGGTCAGGCGTCGGCCGACGTGCTCGTTGCGCTCGTTTAGTCCGGTGGCGACCGTGGCCAGGCCGTACTCGAACCAGACTCGGGCCCTGAGGCATGCCGTTGCTGCCTCTTGGCCGCGGCCCTTGGCACAGGCCGCTCGTTCTTGTGCCGTGGTTGTGCTTGGAGCTTGTGCTAGTGCCAAGTGGCAATAGGCGGTGAGCGTCAGCAGAGCGCCAAGGGCCACCACGCGTAGTCTTCGGGTTGTTGTTTGTGCACGCGCCATGGTTCGACTCCCCTGGGTACCGCCGCATCGAGGCGGCGCTGGCCGCAGGATTCTGTGACCCTGCCAGGGCCCGCTCAAGCGGGCGCAACCCAGGGATTCGCGAAGGCGTCCCTCAGAGTGTCGACGCCAGGGCGTTGGCCGGGGGTGGATCGACCTAGAGTGGCAACCATCGCGGTGGAGATGGAGGCGCGAGATGGATCGAAGTCGTCGTGTCTGGCTGGTCGGGGTTGTCGGCGCTCCCCTGATGGAGCGAAGTCGAGCGCAGGTTGCGCGGGTCGGTCTGCGCCTCGTGCGCCGGGTCGGTTGGCAACAGATGATGGGTCGGAATCGATGCGTCATCGGTGACCTCTATCGGAGTGATCCAAGCTTCCCGATCGCAGACTTGGGCACCAAGTTGTCGAACGCTCTTGAACTGGCTTATCGCAACAACCTCAACGAGATCAGCTCTATACCTGTCGGCGACTACGAAGGCTTTGTTCGGACGGATGGGCCCAGGGGTTGGAGGCTAGAGCTCAAGGGAACGGCGCCTCGAAACAACGTTCAGGTCCACGTGGGCAACCGGACCTCGGAAACCTTGGGCTGCATCCTGCCAGGCACGGGTGAAAGCTCGGACGCGGCCTGCTCGATCACGGGAAGCAGGGAGGCGATGGAGCGACTGAGAGGTGCCATCGGGACGGGTCCGGCTCAGCGGGTCGTGTTGCGCATTCAGTAGCCCCTAAGCTTGTGCGATCGGTCCAATGCGCGGCAGGTTCGCGCGAACCGGCTGGTGTACTTGAACCTTGGTGAGTTGCAGCGAGATTCGATAGGCCTCGGGCCACGCGGCCGGCAGGTGTAAGGTGGTGGACGGTCTGCCGGACGGCTGACCCGAGCCGTTTCGAACGGAACTTGTCGCCGGGGCGCTGACAGACGACCTCTCTGTCAGTGTTGCCAGTGCGTGGCTACACGTCCGCCGCAATTCGCCGCACCAGCGCACGCAGCGTCCGACGGTCGGAGAGGCTGTCGACCTTGCCGATCAGCTCGTCGCGCAAGGCGGCGCCCATCGCACCCAGTTCGCGCAGGCTTTGAGCGCCTTCGGCGGCCAGACGGCGGCAGGTCGAGGCCTCCAGCAGGTTGTCGTCGAATCGCAGATGTGGAAGGAAAGCGCCGCGCTGCGCAGCCTCGTTGGATGGTTCCTCTGGGCCGCCGGCGCTCGGTGCAGCCATGCCGATCGGCTCGAGGGGCGCCGCGGGTGCATCCGCCGGCAGCCGCGTCTGCATCACGAACGCCGGTGAAGGCACATTGCCGATCTTGATCCTCGCCATGGCGGTGTGGTCAGGCAGCGTCATCAGGTCCTGCGGGGTGTAGTGCGGCGCGATGTACTGCGCCAGTGCCTCGGCGTCGGCGCAAGACACGCGGAACATCACCTTGGAGCCTGTATTGGCCAGCAGCGAGTCGCGCAACTCGCGCGGGACCTGACCGAGTTCCTGGTGTGCCACCGTCAATGCCACGCCGTACTTCCGGGCCTCGGCCAGCATGGCTCCGATCGAGTCGTTGGTGAAGTTCTGGAACTCGTCGATGTAGACGTGGAACGGCGTGCGGCTCGCAGCCGGCATGTCGGCGCGCGAGGTTGCGGCGGCGAAGAGCTGACCGGTGAGCAGCATGCCGAGGAAGTGCGTGTCCAGCTCGCTCAGGAGACCCTTGGAGAGGTTGACGAGCAGGATCTTCTTCTGGTCCATCGCGGCGCGCAGGTCGACGGTGGTTCGCGGCTGTCCCACCACACTGCGTACCAGTGCGTTCTGCGTGAACTCGGTGAACTTGTTGACGATGTAGGGGGCGATCGACTGCAGGCTCGAGTCGCCCGTGGCGGGCCCGGCGATGCCGCGCCAGAACTCCCGCACGCTCTCGTCGGTGCAGTTCTGAAGCAGGTAGGCGCGGTAGGCGGAGTCCGAGAACACGCGCGGCACGTCCAGCAGGGTGGGGCACCTGTGCGGGTCGGCCAGGGTGAGAGCGACCGCGTTGCGCTGGTACATGAAGAACATCGGTCCCATGGACTCGGGCACCGATCCGTACAGGCGTTGCTGGATCTTCGTCAGGTGCTGGATGATGAAGTTGCGTTCAAGGTCCGGCCTCTGTGTCTTCAGCTCCAGCAGGTTCAGCCCCGGGGGATGGTCGAAGTCCGTGAAGTCCATGAGCACGACGTCCTCCCGGCGCTCCGCCGGCACGCGGGCCAGCACTTCGCGATGCAGGTCGCCGTGCGGGTCGAGTAGCGCCACGCCGTGGCCGGCCTCGATGTCCTGGCCGATCATGTTCAGCAGCAGCGTGGACTTGCCGGTGCCCGTGGCACCGATCACATAACAGTGTTGCGCACGGTCGGCCGCGCCCAGGCGAACGGGCTCGTCCGCGAATGTGGTGGGAATGCTTCCCAGCAGCGTGCCGGTGGCCGGCGTGCGCAGGCGCACCTCGCCGAAGTGCCGTCGCAGCCCCAGGCGTCCCAGGCTGGCCGGGCTTGGAAGGAGTGGAGGCAGCGGTCCGTCCGCGGGCAGGTAGCTCGAGAAGTCCAGGTCTTCGATCCGCGTGCCCTGCGCGCCCTGGCAGAGCGAGAAGGCGCGCCCTTGCATGATCTCGGCCGCGACCGGTCGCAGCAGCGTCTCGGGCAGAGGCCCGGCGCTCCGTACCGAGACCTGCATGTCCACGCCGACAGGGCGGGCCAGCCACTGGCGCATCCAGGCGTGAACGGCGGCCAGATCCTGCATGGACGGCAAGGTGGGCTTCACGCCGGCGCCAACGACTCGCACACGTGCGAGATCGAGGTTGGACAGACGGTCGAGGAGGCCGGCCAGCGTGCGTTCCTGCTCCGGGCCGAGCGCCCGGCCGATCCACTCGATGCGCAGCTCCATCTCATGCGGTGCGGCCATGAGCCCTGCCACCACGCTGTCGAGGAAGGTCTGCTGCGCCGTGGGTGCCATGGGCAGCAACGCCCGGTCGTGGTCGCCAGCCACGGCCATGAAGCCCGCCTGGCCGTTGGCGCCGGCGCCGACCTCCAGGTGCGCGGGCACCACCCGCACTGCAAACGCTCGCTCGATGGCATGGTTCCGACTCCGTTTGCCAGAGCCCGTGTGTTCGTCATCCGCAGCCCGAAATCCGTACTGCGGGCAGCCCACGGCAAGGGCTGTCACCACCTCTGCGCGCAATCGCCCGGCGAGCGCGAGGGCACTTGCCTTTGAACTCGCGGCCGACGTGCCCTCCACGCCGACGCGGTAGCAGGGCCGGCCCAGCTCGTCGCGCTCCATGGCGTGCACGACGGCCAGGCGCTGCCCCGGGCCAATGGTGCCCAGCAGAGCGGAGAGCGCCCGTTGGCGCGCCGCGTCGCCTGCGGCGATGGCCTCGTTGTGCTGCAGCCGCCTCTCGTCGGGCGTGATGGCAGCCGCGGCCACGGTCTGCAGGGCCAGCCGGAAGCTGCGAACATGGATGCCCGCCGGCGGGGCGCCGAACGGGTCCGAGCTCCCGGCAAACTGCTCGTGCCGGCACAGCGGCGCGGCAGGGGCCACGACGGCCTCCGTCCCTTGCAATGCGATCGTCGTCGGCTTGCCTTCAAGCAGGCGAGCCTCGCCCGTGCCGCAGCCGCCGGCTACCGCCTTCTCGAGGGTTTTGCGCATGTGCTGGCCTCCCGTGCCGTTGGACCGTGTCGCACCGCTGAAGCGGCGAGCGCACTGTGTCCGGCCGAGGGCAGCCGGTGGGGTGTGGCAGAACTGCGAAAGGGGGCCGAGCCAGTGTGTCAGCGGGCGGTGGTTGCGCGCTCGAGCCTAATGGCCTCGGCCGGCAGCATCAGCGCATGCTCGAGCGCCTTCGAGCGGCCTCGACCTTGCGGCCCGTAGATTCGCGTGGCGGGTCCGCCGAGCTTCTTCTTGAGCTCGTTGCTCAATCGGTTGATGGCGTCCTGGTATGCCTTCGGCGTGAACTGGCCCTCATTGGCGCCAAGGTACGCGGCCTCGGCGTCGTACTTCGTCCCGACACCCGCCACCAGCCGGTAGATCTCCAGGAAGTCGCGCCGAATGATTTGTGCATCCATGGCCGGGCGAATCCACGGTTCGCCGCGCATGGCCTGCTGCGCGAGCAGCCAATACAGCGCGAACGACTTGGCTGCCAGGTCGAACTTGAGGCCGCCTGCGATCTCCACCTCCACGGGGCACATGTTGCGGCCGGGGGGCCGCGGGGCGATGCGCAGCACCACGCTCGGGCTGACCAGCATGCCGTCGACGACCGCCACGAGCTCGGTGAAGGAACCCTTGGAGATCAACGGCGCCGGCAGCAGCGAGCGCAGGCGGATGAAGCTCACCGGCGCCAGGTCGATGCGCGCGCGCGCCGTGTCCGCCGGCCCGCCGCGCAGTTGCAGAATCTGGGGGGGGCGCGGTGGAAAGAAGAACTCGGGCGCGGACTCGAAAGGCTCGTTCACCAGCACGTGCGACATGCGGTCTTGCGGCCGACCCAGCAGCGATGCGCAGGTGCCCAGGTAGTAGCCCATGGTTTTGCGGCCGCCGGCAATGGAGAAGTGGATGGCGGCATCGTCTTTCGCGGTCAGCTCGCGCACCACCTGCAGGATGCTGTCGGCGGCCGCGTCGTTGTGTGCCGCCGTGCGCAGGTCGTCCAGGGGGCCCTCGGGGCCTTGGATCAGGTGCAACCGCACCTTCGGCATCGGCAAGGCATGTTGCTCGCACAGGCGTGCCAGCTGGTTGGCACGTTCGTCGATGAACATCAGACGCACCGCCTCGGCACCGCGCGTGGTGGTGACCACGTGCACTTCGTCGGGAACGAATCGCTCTCCAGCGCCGGAAGTGGCCAGGCTGAAGAGCGTCTCCGTCACCACCTGCGGCGAAAGGCCGGTGGCGCAGAGCAGGATGCGGCGGGGCATGGTTGTGCACTCCTTGGGGCATGACGATCGCCATCGGCGCGGGCGCAAGCTTCGCACGAGGGGCCTGCACCGGGCCCAACTCGCAGAACTGCACTGGCGCCTCGCCCACCGAGCCACTGTACGACCCTGTCGGAGATTGTCGCCCGGGCCAATCCGGTGCGTTCGGCGCCGACACAGCATTGGCGCGCCTTTCCGGCCGATCCGGGGTCGCCAAGGCGAGATGCCGGGTGACAAACCAGGCCCGCGCCGATTTCGCCCCGGAAAGCGAGTGCTGGCGCGGTTCAGAGTGATATGGGTGCCGCGGCACCTCAGGCCTTCGGGCCTTGCGACGGCGACACACCAGCCGATCTGCATGTATGGTGCCGCGGCACGTCTGGCCCTCGGGCCTTTCGCCATTCGCCCGACCTCCTTGACGCAGTGCGGGAAGCCGGGCCGCGTTTCTTCCGGCCACTTCACGTGCCGCCAGGCCGGCCGGACCGAGCATTCAAGGAAGCCGCTTCACGGGAGGTAAGCCCATGTCCCAGCGCAAGGACTGCAAGGAGTGCAAGGGAACGGGCGGCGCGCCCTGCCCCAAGTGTCATGGACGCGGCGTCGTCTATGGTCCCCTCGGTGGCTCCAAGCCCTGCAAGCACTGCGGCGGCCACGGCAAGGTCCGCTGCAACGTGTGCGGGGGCGGGGGCAAGCTCTAGGCTCGGCCCAGGCGCTCGCCTCGCCCGGCCGGCCCCGCCCGCCTCAAGGCGGGTTCAGTCTCTCGTCGGAAGTTGGCGGTGCACCAGAAGCCGCGCCGCGGCCGCATGAGCGGCGGGCGAGTCCGAGCCAGCCTTCGACGCGGCAAGCACGGCGTCGGCGAAGGCCTCCTCGAGCAAGTCGTCGGGGAACTGCAGCGTGCACATCCTCTCGCCGGTGTGCAAGACCTCCGGAAGCAGCCGCTCGGGCAGGGGCACGGGCACGGTCGTGGCGGTCGTTCGTGACCGCTGTGCCGTCTGGCGCAGCACGTCCGCCACGGTGCGCTGGCGCGCGAGCTTCTGCACTTGGCCTCGCAGCCAGCCCGCTGACCCCGCGGCCGGCTGGCGCGCCGGGCGGGCCAGCGCCCGCGCCAGCACATCGGGGTGCCTGGCCGCCCATACGGCCAGCAGCTCACCCAGCAGCGCCCAGGCCACGGCCGCGAACCGGGTGCGAGGCGCCTTCGGCTGTGGACTGCCCCAAAGCGCGCCCAACCATGTCTGCGGGTCGAACAGCGAGCCGTGCGCGGCCTCTCGCACCGGCATCGCGCGCAGTGCCTCGGCAAGCGCCGCCGCTACGAGCACCACGGCGAGTGGCTCCTCGGCACGGTCGAGCCGCGCAGCAAGATGCGGCAGCCGCGTCGCAGCCTCGCGGCGCGCGGGCGGCGGCAGGGCGTCGATGAGGCGCGCCAGCCGCGGCGGGCTGGGCGCCACGCCGGCCGAAAGGCCCGGCTCAAACCATCGTGCGAGGTTCTCGCGCCCCATCGGCAGCGAGCCCGGGCACAACCAGTCGCAGGCCGCGTCGCTGAGCATGGTGCGCAGCAACAGCGCGTGCTCGAACTGCGAGATGTCGCACTCCGCCTCGGCAGCGCAACGTTCCCACAACCCACGAGCAGCCAGGTCGGCGCCCAGCGCATGCGGCAGCGCGGTGCGTCGGAACCACGCCGCGGCCAGCCCATCGAGCGCCCCGGGCACGGCCGCCCCCGCGGGCGCGGGCCTGGACTGCGGTTCGCTCGCGGCAGCCTGAAGGGCTGCCCCGGTGCTGGCGATGAACAGGCCCGGGCGACCGGGCCGCGAGCCAGGCAGCAGGCCGGCGCCCACCGCGGTGCGGCGTGCCACCGCTGGGGGCAGCAGCGCGACGAGGCCGAGGGCTTCGGCCCACGACGCTTCCCCCTCGGCCATCGCCACCGTTGCTTGGTCGTCCAGCAGCCGGGCCCAGGCGCGGGCCACCCAGGCAGGGGCCGCACCATGCGCGAACGCGCCGGTCCGAGGCCAGCGTTCGGTCGATCGCCGCGCGCTGGCCTCACGGTCGCCGGCTTCGGGGAAGGGCGGCACCAGGTCGAGCAGGTGCTCGTGGGCGCCCGGCTCCAGGGCCTCGGCCCAGGGCACCACGGCGCAGGCGGTCTCGCGAAACCGGTCGCCCGCCGGGCGCACGGAGACGCGGCTGCGGAACGCGAGTAACGCCAACGGCTGCCCCTCGGCATGAACGGGCGTTACCACCTGCGCCTCGCGATCGACGGCCAGTTTCCAGCGGCCCACTTCGTCGAGGCAGGGAGACTCCAGCGCGCGCCTTTCACCCTCGCGGAATAGGATGTCGTAGCCGGCCGGGCCGTAACCCCAGAGGAAGCGGTGCACGGTGGATGCCGGGTTCGGCTGCCGGTTGCGTGGCGAGGCGGCGGGCGGGAGGGCGGAGGGCGACGCCGGGATCTTCCTAGCGCGTCGCCACCGGGTTGCCCTGAGGCGCCGAGCCCGCCTCGGCGGCTGCCGCGCAACCGTAGGTTGCCTCGAAGTTGCGCGCCACCTCGGGAGATGGCGCGAAGGCCGGGCCCAGGCGGCAGCGCAACTTCGCTGCCGCAACGCGGGTGGTGGCGGCCTCCGGCGCATCGTGCGCCGCTTCGAACACCCCGAACGCCGCATTGAGCCGGCGCAGCAGCGCCGGATGGTCCGGGCCCTGCGGCAGGCGCAGCAGGGTCACCGCCGCGGCCACCTCGCACCCTGCGCTCTGGGGCGTCCTCACCTCGCCCGCGGCCATCAACAGCGTCAGCGCCACCCTCGCCCGGTGTGTTGCCGCGGTGTCGGTTTGCAGCGGGTCGGTCTCCATCGGCTCGCGCCAGGGCACGGCCACGGCCGGGGGCGCATACATCGCCGGCGCCTCCATCAGGGCACAGGCCGCTTCCGCCACCCGCTTCAGCGGCAGCACCGGCAGGCGCTGCGGCAGCGTGCGCGGTTTGGGCATGCCGACGCGCCGCCCCCACTCGGCAACCACCCACTCGCGGCGCACCCACTCGCTCACCTCCGGCCACGCGCCGTCGCCCGCGTTGCGCAATGCGGTCAAGCGGTCTTCGAACGAACCGGGGCCCAGCAAGCGCAGCATGAGCAGGTGTGCCGGGTTGGCGCGGACGGCCTTGCCCAGGCACTGCGAGAACTCCTCCGGCGTCGCGGCCCGCGCGGCCAGGTTGGCGAAGGTGTGGGCATCGGGCCTGGGCGCGCGCAGCAGTTGCGCCTCGAGACCCCTGCCACGGCTGCAGGCCACCTCCTCGGCGCACGGAGAGGTTGGCGGCTGCGGCAGGCCCTGCGGCAGGCCCTCCGGGAAGCCCAGCGCGGCATCGGCCCGGTAGCACAGCTGCAGTTCGGGCGGCAGCCGCTCGCCCTCGCGGCCGCATGGCGCCGCCGGGGCCCTCCAGCCACCGGCCTCGCGCGCTCGCGCCCACTCGTTGAGGCAGGCGGAGGCTCCTCTCGCGCCGTTCAGCAGCCGCAACAGGTCGATGAACTCTTGCCGCTCGCTGCCCGTGATGCCTTCGGCCAGCTTGGCCACCTCGGCCATCGGCTGCCCCTCGGCCAAGGCCTGCACGGCCTTCAGGGCCTGCACCTCGCCGGCGCCATCGGCGGGGAACCACGGCATGGGCCCCGGGAAGGTTCCGGGGCGCCCGCCGGAACGTGCCGCCGCTTCGTAGCGCGCGGCGCTGAACTCGGCCGGCGCGGCGGCACCACGTGCCAGCTCCACTTGCGCCGCCAGGCCCATCAACTGCGGCCGCCGGGGCGGCATCGCGTCCAGCATGGCGCGGCCACAGGCGGCGACCAGCGGCGCGATGAGGTCCAGCCGCTGCCGGAACGGCACCGTCGTCGCATTGCGGGCGATCACCTCCACGCAATCGCAGCGCTCATCGGGCTGGCTCAGGTTCGAGCAGGCGCTCACGGCCCAGGGCGCGGGCAGCCAGCCCGGGGCATATCTCGATACGGTCATGAACAGGCCGAGACCGACCACCAAGAGGGCTGCCAGCGTGGCGACTGCCATGTGCAGCAGCCGCTGGTCGCGGGCAACGCGCTGACGCTCACTTTCGATCCGATCGGCCACGCGCTGGCGTGCGCCCTCGATCTGATCGGCCACCCACAACAACCCGGCCCCCGTGTTGGATCCGGGCAGGCGGCTCGGCGGGCGCGCGCCCTGGTTGCTGACGGGCACGCATCGGAACTCGGCCCCGGGCGCGGCGTCGCGCACGCGGTCGAGCCAGGTGAAGGTCGAGTTCGCCAGTTGGTCCAGGCCGGCGTAGATGCGCTCGCGCGAGTTCAACGCGTTGCCACGCATCGACGACGAGCTGCCCGAGCTCAGCGCGACGTGCAGCTCGCGAAGGCGGGGCAGGTCCGCGTCTCGCCAGCGCACCAGGTCCACGAACCCGATCTGCACGACCACCACCGGGGCAGGCGTGTCGGCATCAAGCAGCCGTTGCCGGACGAAGCCTTGCACCAGCTCGAGCACCTGGCGCAGCTGTTCCACGGCCTGGCCTTCGCCGAGCTCCCGGCCACGGTCGGCGACCAGCTGCCTGCGGTCCTCGATGCAACCAAACTCGTCTTCATCGGTGGGTGGCACGGCAAAGGCGATGACGCCTGCCACGCGCGGCCTGATCGCCAGCAGTTGCTCGCGCATGCGTCCCGCACCCGTGGTCTCGTTCGGATCGCTGACGAGTCGTTGCTCCAGGATCTCGCCCGGCACGTCGAACACGCGAAACCGCGCCTGGTCGATCTCCACGAGGTACTCGGTGAGTTCGTGGCTGCGA
The DNA here is from genome assembly GCA_016790435.1 of Rubrivivax sp. Lineage (GTDB taxonomy): Bacteria > Pseudomonadota > Gammaproteobacteria > Burkholderiales > Burkholderiaceae_C > Rubrivivax. Next base: position 35,330 of record JAEUPE010000008.1, read on the forward strand.
AAGGCCAGCACGCCTTGGTGGACGACGGACACGAACTCGCTGCCGTCGCCCCGCCGCCAGAGCCTGAACTGCGCCGCCCACGATGCGAGCGTCTGCGACTTGCCGGACTGGCGCGCCCCCAGCAGCAGGATGGCCGGAAGCGCGGCCACTTCGGCAGAAGAAAGCGCCAGCGTCACGTGCGGCCCTCATTCGCACCGGCCGCGCAAGGTTGAAGCAGGCGTGCAATGTCCTTGAGCGCGAAGCCGGAGACCACGCCGCCGGCGCCGTCGCCGAGCCACTCACCGCGCGGCAAGCCCTCGATCTCGTCGGGCCGGATTCGGGCGGACAGGAAATGCAGCCTCTGATTGGCCGACCCGCGCAGCGGCAGCGTCGTGGGCTGGTCCCGCAGAAATCGGCCGTCGACCAGCAGGTCCGTCTCGCGCAGCAGCGCCTCGGCGTGGGGTCGGGCGCCGCGCTCGATCTCCTCGAGCGTGAAGCCGGAGAACGTGATGACGTCGGCGCCCAACGCACGTACCTCGCGGCTGATCGCCGCGAGCGCCAGTGCCTGCTCGAACGGCTCGCCGCCGCTGAGCGTCAGGCCGCGCAGGCCCGGCTTGCTCTTGAACCAGGCCAGCACGCTGTCCACCGTGGCCAGGCGCCGCGGCTCCGGCGCCCAGGTGCGGGCGTTGTGGCAGCCCTTGCAATGCAGCGAACAGCCCTGCACCCACAGCACGGCCCGCGCCCCGGGCCCGTTGGCCAGGGAGTGCCCAGCCGTGGCAGCGAGGTTGAGGAGCAGGCTCATTGCTGGAGCTTGGGCCTTGGCCGCACAGGCGCTGCGGTGGGGCCGAGCGTGGCGGCGGGGGTCCGGCCCGACGCCTCGCGTGGCGCACGAGCCAAGGTCAGTTCCCTGCCCTCGTCGAAGATGCGTAACTCCACGCCCTGCGTGCGCAATTGCTCTGCGATCTGGTGCAAGCCGCCGTCCATGCAGGCCGGCCCGTCGAAGTTCTGCGGTCCCAGGAACTCGAGTGTGGTGTCGACGTCACCCTGTTCTAGCGATTGCGCAATCGCCTCGCTGAGGGCGAACTTCTCGCCATGCTCGTCGGAGATGCTGGTGACCCAATGCGAGGCCTGCCTCTCGGGCTCCACCACCTCGAAGCCCCGGGCGCGCGCGGCAGCCATCACCAGGCGCACCCGCTGCTCGGCACGGGCGTCCACGAAGCGTTCCAGCTCGCGCAGCGCGGGGGCGGCCGACAGCCAGTCTCCCCGCGTGAGAGCTTGCCGCAGGGCGCTCAGCGATTCGGCAAAGCCGGGGCGCCAGGCCTCCAGCAACGGCCGGCGGTCCGGCTTGTTCCAGGTGTCCAGCCCGCGCATCAGCGCCTGCCGGCGCACGTGCAACCGCTCCTCGAGCGAGGCCGGTCGAAGGTCGGCGATCGCACGCTCGGTACGCGTGGCCGCTTCCAGCGTCGGCCGGGCGAGAAACCGCCCGACCTCGGTCCGGGCACGCTCGACGTCGTCGCCCCACGAAACCTGTGCGGCCTCGCAGGCCTCCAGGAACGCCATGCCATCGCGGGCACGCTTCAACACCGCCAAATAGCTCTCGACGGCCGACCCGGCAGACAGTGATTGCGCCAGGGCCGCACGCAGGTCCTCGTCGGACTGCACTCTCGGCATCGCCGCCACGGCACCGGCCCGCCCGCGCTCACCGAGGGACCTCAGGGTCTGCACGGCATGCGCGAGCAGGGCGTCGCGCTCTTCAGCCGCCTGGCGCAGGCCGTCGATGTCGCTGGCCTGGAGCTGCGCCAGCCCGCCGCGCTGGCGCCCCAGTTCTGCCAGGGCGTACCCGGCGACGGCCTCGAAGCCCGCATCGCACAGCGCCTTCCACTGCTTCTCCAGTGCCGCCGCGCTCTCCAGGAAGCGCTTCTCTGCGGCCAGGCGCAGTTGCTCCCGACGCCGTTCCTCGGCCAGGCGCGCCGCCACGGCCGCGCGCCGCAGCGCCTCGGCCATGGCTTCCACGTTGTCCTGCAGGTTTCCGTCTTGTCTTCCGCTCATCGCGCTGTCTCTTCAGCTGTGTCGCTCACCAAACGGTAGCCACCACTCTTCATCTTCTCTTCGTACATCGCCCAGAGGTTCCGTCCTTCCTCGCGCTGCTTCAGCGGCACGACGCAAGGCTTGGCGGCGAGGATGCTGTCCGGCGTCAGCGTGCGGGCCCTGACGCCCACCTTGTAGGCCGCCTCGACGAGCAACTGGTGCAGCTCCGCGCCGGTGAACTCGTGGGTCTCGCGCACGATGAGCGCCCGCACCTCGGCAAGGATCTCCAGCTTCAGCTTCTTCGCCAGCGCGTCCACGATCTCCCCTCGCTCGCCCTCTGTGGGCAACGACACGATGTAGTTCGCGTCGAAGCGACCCGAGCGCGTGAGCTCGGGCGGGATGGCGTCGGCCTTGTTGCAGGTGGCGACAACGAAGACCGGGGCCTTGCGGTCCGCCAGCCAGCGCAGCAGCTGGCCCACCAGCCGGGTCATCACGCCGGAGCTGTCGCCGCCCTGGCCGCCCGCGATGTCCTTTTCCACCTCGTCCATCAGCACCACCACGGGTGCGGCCGCCTCGAGCGTGGCCAGCGCCATGCGGAAGTTGGCCTCGGAGGCACCGACCCAACGCTCCTGCACCTGCCCGAGGTTCAGGCCGATCAGCGGCATGCCCAGCCGCTGCGCGATCCAGCGCGCCGTGTACGACTTGCCGCACCCCGGGAAGCCGAGGAACAGCACCCCCCGAGGCCGAAGCTCCGGGCGCTCGGTCGTCTCGAAGAACGGCCGGCGCTCGTCGAACCAGCGCTGGAAGGCGCCGAACCCGCCAAGATCCAGGGGCTCGTCGGTGGACAGGATCTCCAGGACCCCGGTCTTGCGGATCTCTTCCTTCTTGATGCGGTCAATCATCACGCGCGGGTCTTCAGACTGCTGGCCGAACGACGGGGGAAGCTCCAGCCGCCGCACGATGTCGCGCACCGCAAGCAGGGGCAGCCCTGCCACGCGGCCGGCAAACGAGCCGGTGTCCATGCCGCTGCGGCGCAGCGCAGGCTCCAACCCCGGCTCGTCCTGAAGTGCCCCGATCAGCGTCTGCTGGTTGGGCGGCTGCAGCACGGTGGATTGCACATAGCCGCCCAGGCCCGCCGGCGGCGACCAGCCGAACCCGGTCATCAACAGGCATCGCCGCAACGCGTTGCCCGGCCCCGGCACCCAGGTCTCGTGCAGGTCCTTCAACAGCCGGATGAAGCGCAGCGTCGCGTCCGGCGACCCCTCGTGCCCCTGGCCGGCACCCACGGCATCGCGCGCCACGAGCAGCAGGTTGCAGTCGAACTGGCGCCGGTTCGCCGGTTCGCGCAGGCGCACGAGCATCTGCTCGAAGGTGGGCACGTCCTGCGCGCTGAACACCTGCGATCCGCGACCGCCCTCGAACTTCACGAGCCCGGTCGTGCAGGTCCACGAGAAGTAGGTGACGTCCGGCAGCGAGTCGACGAGGTCGAAGGCCTCGTCGCGCACGCGCTCGTCCTCGGATGACTCGCAGTAGATCAGCGGGCTGCCGGCACCCAGGCTTTCCCTGAGGAACGATGCGAAGTCCTGGCTCATGTCAACGCCTTCCCTTCCTCAAGCTGCGCGGCACGGCGATGTCGGGCACCTCGCCGGAGGGGGCGTCGCTCTTCGCCGCGGCCGCAGCCGCCTCCCCTTGGCGTCTGACGCCAAGTGGCTCCGTGATCGGGTCGACCTCGGTGGTCTCCGCAGGCGCCGGCTCCGGAGCCGGCCCCGTCGCCGTGCCGGGCCGGGGTCGAGGGCCTGGGGCGGCCCTCACTGTCTGCAGCGGCGCGAGCTGCTGGTAGGCGAACAGGAATTCGGAGGTGTCGTCGAGTGGCCCCCTGGGTATCGTTCCGCCGGCCAGCAGCGCGGTGGCGTTCGCGGCCAGCCAGTCGCACAGCTGCTTTTCCAGCAGGTCCCTGTCAGCCGTGTTCAACCGCGCTCCATCGGAGGTGGCGAACAGGCAGGACGCGACGCGCCTCGCCTTGGCCTCGACCGTGCCGTTGACGTAGTCGACACGCAGCAGCACGTCGCGCCGCATCGGACCGCCCGCCGGCTCGATGAGGCGAATGACGAGCGGCGCGTCGTTGCGCTCGGCCCGCACCTTGTCGAAGGCGACCCCGTCCACCTGCCGAGTATCTCTGCGCGGTGCCATGCCCCCTGCCCCCCATTGCTGGCCGCGGTCCTCTCTCGGGGCCAGCATAGGAGAACCGAGCCGGAACGTCCATCTCCCGGCGGACCAGTCACGGTGCTTGTCGTGCATCTTGGGGGCTCCTGCGATGGACTGCACTCTGGCGCTGGTGCGCTCGTCCGGGGTGGACCGCAGATCTGCGGAGTTCCGAAGACTGCTGGCCGGTTGACGAAGCCCATGCTTGCGCCGGCAATCTGTCTCCACACCGGACCTGGTGCCTGCGGCGGAGGGGGCGAAAGTGCGGCGCCTCGGCCGACACCCGCTGGCTTGTGTTCCTCGCGGCGCCGGTCAGGATCAGGCTGCCTGATGGGACCCGACATCACCCACAACGACGCGTCACCCCTAAAGGCGGTCGTCGGCCAGCGCATCCAGTTCTTCGGATCGGCACAGGGTCTGGCCGCTGGGGTCACGGTGGCCTCGCAGGCCTGGACGAGCGGCGGCATAGCCGCCGGTCGGCACGACGTGACGCGCCCCACGCTTCAGCGTCCGCAGACCAGGACCAACGCGCCGACGGTCACCTTCCACTGGATCGCGCCGCGCAGCCCTTCACGCACTGTCGCGGTTCGGGACACCACTTCCGCGCCATGGTTCGCACGCGTCTTCGACGACCGCGCTTCGCCGTTCCAGAAGTCCCTCGCATTCCCTCAGTGGACGCGCGTCGTGAAACACCGCGAGCTGGGTTGCAGCATTCGATCGATCGAAGCAGGGAAATGAGCGAGCTCATCCAGACCCTGGTACTCGGTTCCATGGTGTCCGCCACCGTCGGGACTCAACTGCCCACAGACTCGCCCTACACGAACCGGATCAACCCCGCGTCCAGATTCATCAACCCATACTGCCCGTCGCGCGTGCCACGCGCACTGGGCCCAGCGATCAGCAGGCGCTGGGCGGTCGCCTCACCCAGGGCGCTGCGCAGCTTGGCATTGATGTAGGAAACGCGCGACTTGAACTCGTCCTTGAACTCGTCGAGCCGGCGCGATGGCGGCTTGTACTGCACATCGGTCAGGCGGGCGAACACCCGGCGCAGGTCCGCCTCGTGGATGCCGATGTTGCGCGTGGGGTCCTTGTCGACGCGCACGAAGCCCGGCGCCACCAGGCCGGGCTCGGCCAGATGCCGCTGGCGCCGTTCCGCGAGGTAGGCGTACCACGCCATCTCCATGGGCTCCAGCGTCACCACGGCGCTGCCGACGCGCACCGTGCGCGTGGCCATCGACAGCACCACCGGTTGGGGCAGCAGGTCCTGCTCGGCCTGCGCCACAAGCTGCTCGTAGCTCAGCCGCGATTCGAGGATCTTGCTGCGCATGCCCGCCGCAAAGCGCAGCAGCGGCACCCGGGCAAGCCGGACCAACGCGTCGTGAGCTGCGTACTTGCGGCCATCGCGCAGCGTCAGCTCGGTCGGTTGGCGCGGCGGATAAAAGAACTCGGGGTGCCCTTCCAGCTCGCTCGGCACGAGCACGTGCGAGATCTGGTCCTGCGGGCGGCCCAGCAGCGAGATGGCCGAGCACAGCAGCGCGCCCATCGTCTTCCGCCCCCCGGCGATGGAGGCATGGATGGCGCAATGGGGGTCGTTCACCAGCGGCGCGATCACCCTCAGGATGGCGTTGCCCGTGGCGGCACTGTCCTCGGGGTCGTCGATGTCGTCCAGCGGTTGCCCGGGGTCGTCTGCCCTGCAGATGACGTGGATCCACCTCGGGCGCCCTTCGGCATCGACCGAGGTGCCATCGAAGGCGATCGACGCCCCCGGCAGGTACTCGGCCACCAGGCGATGGAAGTGGCCGCGCACGGGGTCGAGCAGCTTTGCGCGGGCGTCCTCCGCGCCCAGTGCCGTGGTGATGACATGGATCTCCGTCGGCACCCAGCGCGGCTTGGCACGAACGGCCAGCGCGAACAGCGTCTCCGTCAGGATCTGCGGGTTGCGGCCCAGCACGCACACGAGGGCGCGGCGTGAGAACTCCGTTGGTTCGGTGTTGGACATGGCCCCCTCCGTCACTTCCGCAGAGTCTATGGCCCGCGCGCGAGCGCTTGCGCCACCGAATCGACAGCACTCGATTCCCGCCCCGCGGCTGTGCGGGCGGCCACGCCGCGTCACGCGCCGTTTACGAACGCCGGATGCGCCCGCCGGCACCCTGCCAGCGCCGCCCGGCCGTGACCACCGCGCCACTGCGGCTCACGACGACGTACACGCCGCGGTAGTGGTCGTCGACGTAGCCCGGGCGGAGGCCGAGTTCGTCCTGCAGGCGTTGCGCGGCGCGCCGCGTCACCAGGTGCAGCACGCTGCCGTCGACCTGCACGAAGCGGTCGCCGTACAAGGTTGCGGCGCGCAGGCCGGCCTGCCCGATGCGGCGTTGCTCCACTCGGGCACGCGCATGGTGGGTCATGAAGAGAGGCTGCTGGCTCATGGCGAGGTTCCTTTCGTTGGGGAAGGGGACTCTCGCCTCGGAACATGCGCCGCGCCCCGGGTTGTCATCGTTGGCGGGCCCGCGCCGGACCGCAACGTTGGGATGTGACGGTCTCGCGCTGCCTGCCGGCACACAGTGACGGTCTCTCGACGATCAAGGACAGGAGACCTCCATGGAAGCCCTTGGCACGCCCCCGCAAGCAGCGCATGAAGAAGAGACGCCGCAGACGCCTGCGCCCTCGCGCGACTGGCCGGCGCTGATGGACGCGCGGCTGCGCCTGGCGATGACCGTGTTCGCCCACGGCTGCCCGGCCGAACCGGAAGAGGCGCGCGACTACATCGGGCAGAAGGTGCAGTGGCTGGCTCGCGAGTTCGACCTGCGGGAGTGGAGCGAGCGTCACTTCGGCCAGGCCCGGGACCCGGAGAAGACGGCAGCCAGCGTGCTTGCCCTCATGGCGCTGGCATCGTCGTTCGGGCGAGCGGTCACCGACGCCAACCCCGGCGCCCGGCTGCAGCAGTAGCGAGGGGCTCCCCATGCGCACCCTCGACACCCGCGTCTTCCTGGTCACGCGACACCACGGCGCGCAGGACTGGCTTCGCCTGCGGCTGCGCGGGCTGCAGCCGATCCTCAAGACCCACCTCGATGACCTCGACGAGATCCGCCCCGGCGACATGGTGTGCGGCGTGCTGCCGCTCAGCCTGGCGGCAACGCTGTGCCGGCATGGCGTGGTCGTGATCTGCATCGATGTCGACGTGCCCGAGGCGCTGCGCGGCCAGGAACTGGACGCGTGCACGCTCGACCGCCTCGGCGCCCGCCTGACGCGCTATGAGGTCAGTGCCTGCCCGTGGACCGAAGGCAATCAGGCGTGATGCGGCCAGCCGCGCGCCCGTGATCGCCGGTGAGCAACAGGCCGTCAGTCATCCGCCTGGGCCGTGGCCTCCAAGCCAGCCTTCGCATCCTCCGGTGGCGCGAAGCGCCGCATAAGCGACTCCAGCGTCTCTTCGAAGCTCGGGCACTCGAAGACCTCGTCCTGGTACGTATAGCGCCGCGGCTGCCCCGACCAGGTGAAAGGCAGGTGGTTGCGGTTCTGCGCCAGCACCTTCTGCCGCGTCTGGTGGGCAGTTTCGAACCAGGGCGCATCCGCCTTCGCCGTGGGAAGCAGGCTGCACACCCACATCTCGGCCAGCGCGGACACGGCTCGCCCCTGCACGGCCGTTCGCGCGTCCAGGTCCTTGTTGTCGATCGTGCCTGCCTTGCACTCGATGTTGAGCAGCAGGGCGTTCTTCAACACCAGCAGCACGTCGTACTCGGCAGCCGCATGCTCCGGGCGGCGCGACGCGGCGACGCTCACCTTCATCCAGACTTCGCTGACCGCGGCAGCCCACGGCGGATGGCGATCCAACGCGTCGAGAACCCTGGCGGCGGCGGCCGCCTCGAGTCGGTTGCCCAACGGCTTGACGACACGGTTCTCGCCCGGGTGCTGAAGTGCCAGCTCCGCCTGGCGCAGCAACCCGATGGCGGCGCCGAAGAGGGCAGACTGCTCCTTGCTGCCCATGTGCGCATGCGCGCCGAGATGCTGTGCGGCCGCGGCCAGCGTCGTGTCGAAAGCCCCGAGCAGCCTCTGCGCGTCGTCGTCGTGGAGTTGGCCCTTCTGCTCCACGCGGCGCAGTACCCGCTGCGCCTCCTGGGCGTGATGCGTGATGTCGCCGCCAAGCGCCACGAGGTCGGCAAAGGCCCGGTGCAGCTCGGGCGTGTCCAGGTTCTCGGCGTCGAGCAGCTGCGCAACCCAGGTGCCTCGGGCCCCCTGAATCATCGAGCGCACCGTCTCGCGGACCGTACGGTTCCAGCGTTGCAGGGCGTTGGCCAGTGCGGAGCCCGCTTCGCCCCTCAGCGACCGGATCTGGCCGAGCTTGATGCGATCCGCATCCAGCCGCTCGCGGCGCTCCATCTTCACGTAGCGCTCGTAGTCCGCGGCCACCGACTCCAGGTCGTCGAACGAAGCGTCCGATCCCGGGTCGCCGATACCCGCGCCGCTGCGCCACAGGCATCGGTGCTCTCGCGACCCGCGCCAGAACTCATGGCCCGTGAAAGCCAGCAGCTGCGGCAGCTCCAGCGGGGCGCTGAAGGCCTCGACGCTGGCAACCAGGCGCCGGTCGGTGGGTGCACGCACGACCGTCGGCACCGGGGTCTCGCCGTACAGCACCTCGTCCAGCACGCCTTCGAGCGCCTCTTCCACGGCGCGCGACATCGGCTTGAGGCCACCGTTGGCCA
>JAEUPE010000016.1 GCA_016790435.1 Rubrivivax sp.
TCCTCGTCGTCGACGATGCGGCCTTGCTCGATGTCGATGAGGAACATCTTGCCCGGCTGCAGGCGCCACTTCTTGACGATGCGGCTCTCGGGAATTGGAAGCACGCCGCTCTCGGAGGCCATGACGACGAGGTCGTCATCGGTGACGATGTAGCGGGCCGGGCGTAGGCCGTTGCGGTCGAGCGTGGCGCCGATCTGCTTGCCGTCGGTGAAGACCATCGCCGCGGGGCCGTCCCACGGTTCCAGCATCGCGGCGTGGTACTCGTAGAAGGCGCGCCGGCGCTCGTCCATCAGCTCGTGCTGCTCCCAGGCCTCGGGGATCATCATCATCGCCGCGTGTGCGAGCGGGTAGCCCGCCATCACCAGCAGCTCGAGCGCATTGTCGAAGGTGGCCGTGTCGCTCTGGCCCTCGAAGCTGATGGGGTAGAGCTTCTTCAGATCGTCGCCGAGCACGGGCGACTTCATCACGCCTTCGCGGGCGCGCATCCAGTTGAAGTTGCCCTTGACGGTGTTGATCTCGCCGTTGTGCGCGACGAAGCGGTAGGGGTGCGCGAGCGGCCACTCCGGGAAGGTGTTGGTGCTGAAGCGCTGGTGCACGAGTGCGAAGGCCGAGACGACACGCGTGTCCAGCAGGTCGCGGTAGTACTGACCGACCTGGTCTGCGAGCAGCAGGCCCTTGTAGATGACCGTGCGGCAGCTCATGCTGGGCACGTAGTACTCGCGGCTGTGCGTGAGCTTGAGCCGCTGGATCGCCGCGCTCGCCGTCTTTCGGATGACGTAGAGCTTGCGCTCGAGGGCGTCGGGCACGATGACATCGGCACCGCGGCCGATGAAGATCTGGCGGATGACCGGCTCCTTGGCGCGCACGGCGGGGCTCATCGGCATCTCGCGGTCGACCGGCACGTCGCGCCAGCCGAGCAGCACCTGACCTTCCACCTTCACGGCGCGCTCGAGCTCCTGCACGCAGGCCAAGCGCGACGCGTGCTCCTTGGGCAGGAAAATCATGCCCACGCCGTACTCGCCGGGTGGGGGCAGTTTCACGCCGATCGAGCCATCGGGTGCGATGCCGCTCTGCGCCATCTCGGCGCGGTAGAAATCGTCCGGGATCTGGATGAGGATGCCCGCGCCGTCGCCCATGAGCTTGTCGGCACCCACCGCGCCACGGTGGTCGAGGTTCTCGAGGATTTTCAGGCCCTGCTCGACGATGCCGTGCGCGCGCTGGCCCTTGATGTGGGCGACGAAGCCGACGCCGCAGGCGTCGTGCTCTCGAGTGGGGTCATAGAGACCTGATTGGGTGGCGCACGACAGCTCGGCGTCGGTCGCGGTGGCCGCAGTGGCTGGCGAGGATGGCTGGCGGTCGGACATGTGGTGCTCCCCGGGCGGTCGTTGCGGTGCGATCGGTCGAGGCTATCGCAGCGCAACAAAGTGGGCAACGAATATGAAATGGGGTCAGAGCATGTATGAGCGTCGGATCAAGGTGCACTGAGTTTAAATGGGGACATAGCAAGGCGCTCTAGTGGGGCATCGGGCCGCCTGCCGCACCGATTTGGGCTCGCCGGCGCGCCAACGGATCCGTTCAGGCTCGCCGGGCAGGCCTGCCGCGGGGGCGTGGGCTGACGCGGGGGCCGCTTTGCGCCGCCAAGCTGCGGACGTAGGCGTCCTCGCCGCAGACCCAGCCTCCGGTGAGGCAGCGTCGCAGGCGCGCCACGTCTGAGTCAGGAGAGGGCTCAGCGAGCAGCCGTGTGTACTCGCTTTCGCGTTCGAAAGGGGTGTTGCCCAGCGACCAGTACTCCTGCGGGTCAATGAGGTGCACGTCTCGCGGTCCTCCGCAGCGGTGAGCGGCGCTGGTGACACCCATATCCATCGAGCCACTGTCGACGAACCGCAACGCGCGCAAGGTCCAGGCCCCGGGTTCGATCGCGGCGCTGCGGAATCGACCGGCCCAGAGCGTCCCGGAGCGGCCATGGAACCGGTTGTAGGTACTCACATATCGCCGCCCGATCGACTGTACCCAGCGCGACAGCGCCGATCCGTTCGGCGGCGTGGCGAGTGCTCGCAACTCGCCGGGTAGCAGCGCATAGGCGTGCACCTGCACACGTTCGGAGGCGCTCGCGTCGCGAAGGATCGCGAGAAAGCGCGCGCGATCTTCCGGGTGGGGGAACGGGTGCACGCCCGAGAGAGCCGGCAGTGACAACAGATGCGGGAGCCCGGGCAACACCAGGCGGTGCTGGCGCGCCACGGTCATGCCTCGCCGAAGATGCGCTGCCCGGTGAGCCGATGGTGCTCGCGCAGCGCGAACCGGTCCGTCATGCCGGCGATGTAGTCCGCGACAGCGCGTGGCGTGTCTTCGTTGGCCGCGAAGTCGGCGGGCATCTCGTGCGGGCGCGCCAGGTAGGCTGCAAAAAGGTCGGCCACCACCTGCTTGGCCAGCGCCGTGGTCTGCGTGACCTGGGGATGGCGGTAGAGCGCTCCAAAGAGGAAGTGCTTGAGCGCATCGACTTCCCCACGCTGGGTGGGTGAAAAGACGACCAGTGCCGGCCCGCGGCGGACCGTCTCGACATCGCCGGGGAGGGCGGCCGACAGCGCCGACCCGGTCGCCTGGACGACATCGGCGATGAGTGCCGAGAGCAGGCGCCGGAGGGTCTCGAAGACGACGCGTCGGCCGGGCTGCGGGGCCGCGCCGCGCCCATCGGCGCCAGCGAGGCTTGCCCGCGCAGCCTCGTGCCAGCGGGCAAACAGGGGCATGGCCTCCAGTTGCGCGGGGTCCAGAAGCCCCGAGCGGAGGCCGTCGTCGATGTCGTGAGTGCAGTAGGCGATCTCGTCGGCGAGGTTGACCAGCTGGGCTTCGAGGCTTGGCTGTCCGCCCTCAACGAAGCGACGGGCGGGCCCTTCGGGCTCACCAACACACAGGCGCAGCGCATGGCGTCGCGAGCAGTGCTTCAAGATTCCTTCGCGCGCCTCGAAGGTGAGATTGAGGCCATCGAAGCCGAAGTACCGCTGCTCAAGGCGGTCGACGACGCGCAGGCTCTGCAGGTTGTGCTCGAAGCCGCCGTGCGCGGTCATGCAGGCATGCAGCGCATCCTGGCCGGCGTGTCCGAACGGTGTGTGCCCGAGATCGTGCGCGAGCGCGATGGCTTCGACGAGGTCTTCGTTCAGCCGCAGTTCGCGCGCGGCCGAGCGCGCCACCTGCGCCACTTCAAGTGAGTGTGTGAGCCGGGTGCGGAACAGGTCGCCCTCGTGATTGACGAAGACCTGCGTCTTGTAGACGAGCCGCCGGAACGCCGTGCTGTGCACGATGCGGTCGCGGTCGCGCTGGTGCTCGTCGCGCGTCGTGGCTGGCGGCTCCTCGAAGCGCCGGCCTCGGCTGCGCTGCGGCCAGCAGGCCCATGGCGCGAGGCCGGGGGCATCGCGGCCCGCACTCACGGCCGGGCCGGGACGCCGGCCGGCGTGGCCTCGCTGTGGCGCCGGATGACGTCGAGCACGAGCGCGTCCGGCGCCGGACGCACCGTTGCGCGCCCAGGTGCTTCGACGAGCACGAAGCGGATCTCGCCGGCTTCCGCCTTCTTGTCGTGGCGCATCAGTTCCAGCCAGCGCTCTCCCGCGAATGCGGGCGCCCTTGTCGGGAGGCCGGCACGCGCGACCACTCGCTCGATGCGTTCCGCGTAGGAGGCTGAAGCAAGGCCGAGTTCCGCCGAGAGGCGCGAGGCCAGCACCATGCCGCACCCAACGGCCTCGCCATGCAGCCAAGTGCCAAAGCCGAGTCCCGCCTCGATGGCATGACCGAAGGTGTGGCCGAAGTTGAGGATGGCGCGCAGCCCGCTCTCGCGTTCGTCGGCACCAACGACGGCCGCCTTGATTTCGCACGAGCGCTGCACAGCATGCGCCAGCGCCCCCGGCTCGCCGGCGAGCAGGGCATCGAGGTGCGCCTCGATCCAGCCGAGGAAGCCGTCGTCGTAGATGGGCCCGTATTTGATGACCTCGGCGAGGCCGGCCACGAGCTCGCGACGCGGCAGGCTGGAGAGTGTGTCGCTGTCGCAGACCACACGCACCGGCTGGTAGAAGGCGCCGATCATGTTCTTGCCCAGCGGGTGATTGATCGCGGTCTTGCCGCCGACCGAGCTGTCCACCTGCGCCAGCAGCGTCGTCGGAACCTGCACGAACGGCACGCCGCGCATGTAGGTCGCGGCGGCAAAGCCGGTGATGTCGCCCACGACGCCGCCGCCCAGCGCGTAGAGCAGCGTCTTGCGGTCACAGCCGGCACCGAGCAGGTGGTCATAGATGCGCTGCAACGACGGCCAGTCTTTGTGCTGCTCGCCATCGGGCAGCAGCACCTGTGTGACGCGGCGATGCTGGGGCGCGATGGCGGCGGCGAGCGCGGGCCCGTAGAGCGACCAGATGGCCGGGTTGCTGACGATGACCGCATCGGCCGCCCGCGGAAGGCCAGACCAGGACTCGGCGGTACCGATCAAGCCGCTGCCGATGCGGATCTCGTAGCGCCCGCCCGGCGTGTCGACCTGGACTGGCGTGGCGCGGGCGTCGGTCGACACAGGCTCGACGGCGGGGGTGGGGGCGGGCATGGCGTTCTCGGTCGCGCGCTTGGCCGCACGAGTGTAGGGCGCCGGTTCAGCGAGGCTGCCGAAGCTGGTCGATGGGCGACGGAACCTGCTCCGGGTTGACGAGGCCGGCCAGTTCGAGCTGCATCAGCACCATGCCGACCAGCGCGCTGACGGAGGGACGAGCAGCCTCGATCACGAAGTGGGCGGTCTTGCGATAGAGCGGGTCGCGCTCACGGTAGAGGTCGCGCAGCCGCCGCAACGGGTCGGCCACTTGCAGCAGCGGGCGTTGCGTGTCGTGTCGCAGGCGCCGGTGCAGGTCCTCTGCCGTGGAACGCAGGTAGAACACCTGGGTGCGCCCGTGCAAGGCGTCGCGATTGGATTCGCGCAGGACCGCGCCGCCGCCAGTGGCGAGCACGCAGCCTCGGATGTGGGTCAGTTCCTCGATCGCCTGCGCTTCAGCGTCACGGAACGCCGGCTCGCCGTATGCCGCAAAGTACTCGCGAATCGGCATGCCGAGCCGTCGCTCGATCTCGTGATCGCTGTCGACGTAGCGCAGTCCAAGATGCCGCGCGAGGTGCCTGCCGACGGTCGACTTGCCGCAGCCGGGCATGCCGACGAGCGAGAGGGAGAACAGGTCGGAAACAGCCACGCCCGGGCGCCGCAGCCGCGGGCTGTTCGGAGAGATCGCAACGCGCTGAGATCCGCGCGCTACGAGCCTTTGACGCCGGTGGCGGTCAAGGTGGCCTGGCGGCCCAACTTGTCCACCACGACGATCGTCACAGTGAAGCAGCCGTTCGCCACCACGAGCAAGTCGAAGGACTCCTCCGGGTGCTCCACCCGTGCCTTGGAAGTAGTCACGACATCCGGGATCGTGCTGTACACGTCATAGGGGGCTGTTCCCCCGAACACCCAGACGCGGCCCAGGTTGGTGCCCGCCCCGGCCGGACATACGCCCACCGCGCCGTTCAATGTGTACGTGCCGCCTTGGAGATTGAATGCCGTCAGGCTGCCGGCTTCATCCTTGTCGTTCCCGACGCCGCAACTGCCCAGGAGGGCCGCGGCGGTAAGCAGCAGGGCCGTGATGGAGTGGTTGTTGAGCTTCATGGCAGTCGACTTCATCTTCGAAGAATGGGTGGCTAGCGCGCCGCGGTTCGGTCGGTCACGATCTTTGGCGTGATGAACACCAGCAGTTCAGTCTTGTTCGTCGACCGCACCCGGTTTTGGAACAGGTAGCCGATGATGGGGATGTCGCCAAGCAGCGGCACCTTGTTGACGGTGTCGCGCTCATTCTGCGTGAAGATGCCGCCAATCACCACCGTGCCGCCGTTTTCGACCAGCACCTGCGTCTTTACATGCTTGGTGTCAATGGCAAAACCCGCCGTGGTGGGGATGCCGACGCTGTCCTTGGTGACGTCGACGTCAAGAATCACGTTACCTTCCGGAGTGATCTGCGGCGTGACCTCGAGCTTCAGGCTCGCCTTGCGGAAGGCGATTGAAGTCGCGCCGCTTGACGTGGCCTGTTGGAATGGCAGTTCAGTACCCTGCTCGATCAATGCCTTTACCTGGTCCGCAGTGATCACGCGCGGGCTGGAGACGATCTTGCCCCTCCCCTCGGACTCGAGCGCGGACAGTTCCAGGTTCAGGAAACGGTTGGCGGAAGAGGAGAACAGTGAAAGGGCGAAGTTCGCCGCCGTGGCTCCGCCGAAATTGCTCGATGAGACGTTGGCAGGCAGACTGACGAACTGAGTATCGTTGTAGCTCCCTGTGGCGCCAGGCTGCAGAGTCTGCGTGCCGATGGCGGCATAGTTGCCGCCCACGGCGACGCGGTCACTGCCAAGCAACGGATATCCCGCCGTGCCGCCGCGAATACCGCGAACGTCGTTGGCGCCGAACTTGACACCGAGCGCTCGCCCGAATGTGTCGTCGGCCTCGACGATCCGCGCCTCGATCAGCACCTGCCGGACCGGAATGTCGATCTTGGTGATCAGCGACTGGATCTCCTCGAGCTTGGAGGGGATGTCGCTCACGAAGAGCTGGTTGGTCCTCGATTCGAAGATGAGCGAACCGCGCGGGGACAGGATCCGCGTCGTCGCGCTTCCGGCACCGCCACCGCTTTGAGCCGAGGTGGTTCCCAACAACCCGCGGGCCACTTCCTCGGCCTTCGTGTAGTTGAGCTGGAAGGCTTGTGTGCGCAGCGGCTCCAACTCGGTCACCTTGCGGCGCGCCTCGAGATCAGCCTGTTCCTTGGCGGCGAGTTCGTCTTTGGGTGCGATCCAAAGGACGTTGCCGCTCTTGCGCACCCCCAGGCCCTTGCTCTGCAGGATGATGTCCAGTGCCTGGTCCCAGGGCACATCCTTCAGGCGAAGCGTGACGCTGCCTGTGACCGTGTCGCTGGTGACGACGTTGAAATTGGTGAAGTCCGCGATCACCTGCAGCAAGGCGCGCACTTCGATGTTCTGGAAGTTCAGCGACAGCTTCTCGCCCTGGAACCCCGGGCCTTGCGTGAGCTTGTTCGGGTCGACCTTCATTGGCCGCACCTCGAGCACGAACTGCGTGTCGGTCTGGTAGGCGCTGTGCTCCCAGGCGCCGGTGGGCTCGACGACCATGCGCACGCGGTCGCCGCTTTGGAAGGTGGACACCGTGCGCACGGGCGTGCCGAAGTCGGTGACGTCGAGTCGGCGGCGGAGGTTGTCCGGCAGCGTCGAACGGAGGAACTCGACGACGAGGTTCTGCCCCTGCTGGCGGATGTCCACACCAACCTGGTTGCTGGGCAGGTTCACGATGACGCGTCCGGCGCCGTCGTTGCCACGCCGGAAGTCGATGTCGCGCAGGCCTTGCGGTGTCGTGTTCTGCGACGGCGCGAACTGCACGCTTTGCTCGCCTGCCGATGCGACGGCTGGCGCGCCGCCACCGGCCGTGTCCAGCACCAAGAGCAGGGTCTTGCCTTGCACCTGCGCACGGTAGCCCGACGCCTGCTTCAGATTCAGCACGAGACGCGTTCGATCGCCGGCCTGAGCCACGCTGACCGAGCGCAGGTTGCCGACGTTGATGTCGACGCTGTTGCGGCCCATCGCGTTGCCCACACCCGGCAGGTCGATGGCAATGCGCGGCGGCTGCTGGATCGAGAACCCGTTGGGCACGGCTGGAAGTGCTTCGCTCAGCTCGATGCGCACGACCTCGGTGCCCGCCTGTTGAGCACTCGTGATCGACTGGATTGCGTTCTGAGCCCAGGCCGCTGGGGTCAGGGCGAGGAGAGCGGCGGCCAAGGCGGTGGCCAGGGCGGCATGGGCGGCTCGCCAGCGGAAAGTCATGGTGCGGGTCTCCTGGGGATTCTCCGTGCGTGTCGGGTGGCCGGCTTTCATCGTCCCCTCTCCTGAAGCTGCAAGGTCGCGGGTCGCTCGATCCACTCGCCCGCCGCGTCTTGCACGATCTCACGCAACGCGATCTCGGTCTCTCCGATGCGCGTGATGCGGCCGTAGTTCTGGCCGAGGTAGTCGCCCACCTTGACCTGATAGAGCAGGTTGTCGACACGCAGCAGGCCGTAGGGGCGTCCCTGCTTGTTGACGCTGCCGACCATGCTCATCGAATCGAGCGGGAACGCCTCCAGCGGCTCGCGCCGGCGGTTCAGTTCGGCGGCCAGCAGCGAATTCGGCTGTCGGGCTTCCTGCTTGAGCGCCACGCTCAGCTTCTGCTGGCTGAACGGGTCGACCGCCTGCGCGCTGGCGTAGGGCTGCGGATTGAACTTCTTGGGCGGGGCAAGCGGCGTGACGCTCGGCTTGACCTCGCGCTTCTGCTGCTCCATCCACTGCTGAAGCTCTTCGTGCTCGGCTCCGCAACCGATCAGCAGGGCCGCGGATACGAGCCCCAGGACTACGAGCCTGTGGCGGGGCCGGAAGGCGTCGACTTGCGTCATGGCTTGGCACCTCCCGGCTTGGCCGCCGCTGCCTGCTGCGCCTTGCGCTGCTCGGCAACCTCGGCCGAGTCCAGATAGCGGTAGGTTCGGGCGGTCGCGTCCATGGCCAGCACACCATCCTTGCCAGGCACGATGTTGAGGTTGTGCAGCGTCACGATCCGGGACAGGTTCGCGACGTCGGCGGTGAAGGCACCGACGTCATGGTATCGGCCGCTCACGCGGATGGCGATCGGCAGTTCGGCGTAGTAGTCCTTCACCTGAACCTGACCCGGCCGGAACAACTCGAACAGCAGGCCGCGGCCGAGGCCGGCTTGGTTGATGTCGGACAGCAACGCGTCCATTTCCGCCTTGCCCGGGAGCTGTTTCTCGAGCTGCGTCACGTACTCCTGCACTTGCTGCTTCTGCTTGCGCAACTCGGCCAGATTGACCGCCTGAGCGAGTCGGTTGCGGTAAGTGGCCTTGAGCTGCGGCTCCTGCGCGCGCGCCGCATCGAGTTCTTCCTGTGCCGAGGACAGCAGGCCGAACCAGCCGAGGACGACCACCACGACGACTGTGAAGATCCACAGCGTCAGCTTGGGCAACGTCGGCCATTGGCCGGGCTCGTTGACGTTCAGGTTGCGGAACTGCCCCGCCGCCTGGTCGAAGAGGCTCGTCAGTTCGAAGCCTAGAGTCGAGGATTTGCTGGTCGCCATGCCCGCCTCACGAAGACTTGGTCGCCGCCGCCGATGCGGGGGTGGCCGGGGCCGAGGCCGCGCCCGTCGGCGCCTGGGCTTGCGGACGCTTCAGCGTCACGCGCATCGAGAACTCGAACAGTCGTCGCTGTTCCTTGTTGGGGCCGGAGACGGTGATGGCCTTGATCTCGACCAGCTCAGGCCGCTCGAGCCAAGGGGAGTTGTACAGGGTGTTGCGGAGGAACTCCGACACCCGCTCGTTCGTCTGCGCGACACCGGTGATCCCGATGACCTGGTTGTTCTGGCGGATGGCGGTTAGGTAGACGCCCTCGGGTGTCTGCCGCACAAGTTCGTCCATCAGGTAGACAGGCAGATTGCGATCCGTCTGCAGGTTCTCGACTGCCGCCTGACGCGCCTTGAGGGCGTCGATCTCGGCGCGCAGGTTCGCGATGTCGCGGATCTGCGCATCCAGGCGCGCGATCTCGGCCTTGAGGAAATCGTTGCGCGACTGTTGCGCCGAGGTCATCTGCTGCAGCACCGAGTACCACAGCCCCACGACGATGACACCGCCCAGGGCGGCGGCCGCGATGCCGACGAAGAAGGCTCGCTTGCGTTGCTGGCGCCTCTCCTCGCGGTGCGGCAGCAGGTTGATCAGGATCACTGCATGAACCTCCGCATCGCCAGCCCGCAGGCCGTGAGATAGGAAGGCGCCTCGCGGCGCAGACGACCTTCGCGCACGCTGGAGCCAAGTTGCATGTGCTCGAATGGATTGACCACGTTCGAGGCGAAGCCGGTGAGGTCGGTGACGCGGTCCTTCAGGCCCGGCAGCGTGGCCGTGCCGCCCCCCAGCATCACGTAGTGCACCTTGTGGTGCGGCGTGCTGGTGAAGAAGTACTGCAGGGCGCGGCCGATCTCCTGGGACAGGCTGTCGACGAAGGGGCCGAGGATGGCCGCCTCGTAGTCTTCGGGCAGGTCGCCGGAGAGCTTCTTCAGCTCAGCTTCCTCGAAGGAGAAGCCGTATTGGCGGCTGATGAGCTGCGTCAACTGCGCACCGCCGAAGGCCTGGTCGCGGTCGTACAGCAGGTCGTCGTCGCGCAGGACCTTGAGGCTGGTGGTGTCGGCACCGATCTCGAAAAGCGCCACCAGCGCGTCGCGCCCTTCGTTGGGCAGGCTCGAAACGACCCGGCTCATGGCCAGCCGGGAAGCATGCGACTCGATGTCCAGCACGACCGGTTTCAGGCCGGCCGCCTCGGCCAGGCCTTGGCGATCCTGCACGCGGTCCTTGCGGCTGGCGGCAATGAGCACCTCGACGTCGCCGGCGGAGGTCGGGCTCGGGCCGATGACGCAGAAATCAAGACTCACCTCGTCCAGAGAGAACGGGATGTACTGGTTGGCTTCGCTCTCGACCTGCAGTTCCATCTCTTCTTCGCGCAGGCCGGCGGGCAACATGATCTTCTTCGTGATGACCGCCGACTGGGGCATGGCCATCACCACGTGCTTGGTGCGAGTGCCGCTCTTCTGCACCACTCGCTTCACGGCGGCGGCGACATCGTCGAACTTCTCGATCTGGCCGTCGGTGATCCAGCCCTTCTCGAACGGCTCCGAGGCGAATCGCTCGAGCACGAAGTCGCCAGACTTGGTCTGGCCCAACTCGACCAGCTTGACGCTGGAGGAGCTGATGTCCAGGCCGATCATCGGGGGGTGCTTGCGACCCAGCAACGTGTCCAGAAAGCTCAACTCGATCACTCCTCAGCCGCTTGGAATGCACCGTCGCCGATGCCCGCCGCGCTGTCCATTCCGGTCACGGCTTGTTAAGAAGTTACTTCAATGCTAGCAGTAAACCCCTTGTGTACCAAAGAAAAACGGGCGGGCACCGGTAAGGGGTCGTTGCTGAAGTCCGACGCGCGCCGGGTGGATTGAAACAACTCGGACCCTGGCTGGCACCCGGCCGTGGCGGGCGCGAGCCAGGGCCACGTGGAGGAAGTCACGGCACCCCTCGCCGCGGGCAGACGGAGGGGTGCTCCATGCTCGCGTGAGCCCGCCCCGCCGCCCAATCCAAGGCCGCGAACAGGCGCCTGGGGGCGGTCTCGGCATGGTTGGATGAGGCTCGTTCCATAATCGCGGCTCCCGCTGCACGGGATCCCCATGGCCCAAGCCGAGCCCGAGCACCCTTCCACACCCGTCAAATCGGGAGCCGCCACCGGAGCCGGCCGTCGAACCGCCTGGATGGCTTCATGGCCGACCTGGCTCCAGGCTAGCGCGAGGGCTGCGGGCTGGGCCTTGATGGGTTTGGGCGCGGGGCTGCTGACGATCCTCCTGTTGGTGGGTATTGCGCTGGCCGTCGCCTACCCGAACCTCCCCGGAATCTCGGCGTTGACCGACTACCGGCCGAAGCTGCCGATGCGCGTGATCTCCGCCGACGGCGTGCAACTGGGTGAGTTTGGCGAGGAACGCCGGAACTTCACGCCGATCGGCCAGATGCCCCAGGTGATGAAGGACGCCGTGCTCGCCGCCGAAGACACGCGCTTCTACCAGCACGGCGGCGTCGACTACAAGGGCGTGGCGCGAGCGGCGCTGGAGAACCTGCGCGACGCGCGCAGCCAGGGCGCCTCGACCATCACCATGCAGGTGGCGCGCAACTTCTACCTCTCCACGGAGAAGACGTTCACTCGCAAGATCTACGAGATCCTGCTGGCCACCAAGATCGAGAGCCTGCTCAGCAAGGACCAGATCCTCGAGCTCTACATGAACCAGATCTTCCTCGGCCAGCGAGCGAACGGATTCGCCGCGGCCGCGGAGATCTACTTCGGCAAGAAGTTGAAGGACGTCACGATCGCCGAGGCGGCGATGCTGGCCGGGCTGCCGAAGGCGCCATCCGCCTACAACCCGGTGAGCAACGAGCGCCGCGCGACAGCGCGTCAGCGCTACATCATCGACCGCATGTTCGAGTCCGGCTTCATCACCGAGGCCCAGCACGAGCAGGCGCTCGCCGAGCCGCTGCGCTACCGCATCGCAGGCGATACGCTTTCGCACTCGGAGTTCGTGGCCGAGACCGCGCGCCAGCTTGTCTACGCCCAGTACGGCGAAGAGGCGTACACGCGCGGGCTCAACGTCTACGTGACGGTGAACTCCGCCGAGCAGGCCGTGGCTTGGCGCGCATTGCGGCGCGGCCTGATCGACTACGAATTGCGGCAGGTCTACCGCGGACCCGAGGCCTTTGTCGATCTGCCGGCCGACCAGGCAAAGCTCGACGCGCGCGTTGCGGAGGCCCTCGCCGAGTACCCCGACAACGGCGAGCTGCGATCCGCGGTCGTCCTGGAAGCTTCGCCAAAGAAGGTGGTGGCGATGCTGCAGGACGGCGAGTCGGTCACCGTCACCGGCGAGGGCCTGCGCCCGGTGACCTCGGGATTGGCCGAGCGCGCCAGCCCCAACAAGCGCATCCGTCGCGGTGCGGTGGTGCGCGTCGTCGAGGGGGCCAAGGGGGCTTGGTCCCTGACCCAGTTGCCTGAAGTGCAGGGCGCGTTCGTGGCGCTCGATCCGCGCACAGGCGCCATGCGTGCCATGGTCGGTGGCTTCGACTTCGGCAAGAACAAGTTCAACCGGGTCACCCAGGCCTGGCGTCAGCCGGGCTCGGCCTTCAAGCCCTTCATCTACTCGGCGGCGCTGGAACGGGGCTTCACGCCGGCGACGGTGGTCAACGACGCACCGCTCTTCTTCGACGCGGCGGAGACCGGCAGCCAGCCCTGGGAGCCGAAGAACTTCGACAACGAGTTCGCGGGCCCGCTGCCACTGCAAACGGCACTGGCGCGGTCGAAGAACATGGTGTCAATCCGCGTCCTGCAGTACATCACGCCGCTGCGCGCGCAGCAATGGCTCAGCGCCTTCGGTCTGCCGCCCGACAGGCATCCGCCCTACCTGACGATGGCGCTGGGTGCCGGTGCGGTGACGCCGATGCAGATGGGCGTGGCGTTCAGCGTGTTCGCCAACGGCGGGCATCTCGTCCAACCGATGCTCATCCAGCGCATCACCGACCACAAGGGCAAGTTGCTGCTGGAGGTGAAGCCGCCCGAACTGGACGAGAGCATGCGTTCGCTGCCGGCGCGCAACGCCTTCGTGATGACCAGCCTCCTGCAGGAGGTGACTCGTTCGGGCACTGCGGCTCGCGCCAGCGCCACGCTCAAGCGCCAGGACATCTTCGGCAAGACCGGGACCACCAACGATTCCATGGACGCATGGTTCGCCGGTTTCCACCCGACGTTGACCGCCGTCGTGTGGATTGGCCATGACACGCCGAAGAAGCTGGGCTCCAACGAAACCGGCGGTGGCCTCGCGCTGCCGGTGTGGATCGAGTACATGCAGCACGCGCTGAAGGGCGTGCCGACGGCGACGCTGACGCCGCCGCCCGGCGTGGCCGGCGAGGGCGGCTACTGGATGTACGAGGAGTTCACCGGGGGCCGGGGCGTCACTGGCCTCGGCCTGGACGACCCGCTGCCGCCCAAACCCCCGTCGACCGACGAGCGCAGCAGCATCCTCGACCTCTTCAAGCGCTAGAAGCCGAGTTCGCGCCCGCTCTGCGCGCTGGCCTGCCGCGAGAGCATCTTCAGCAACTCATGGCCGTCGCGTGTGTCGCGCCAGCCCCTACCGTCCCAATGGTAGTGGTAGCCGCCCGAGCGCGCCGCCAGCCACATCTCCTGCAGGGGCGGCTGCGTGTTGATCACGATCTTGCTGCGATCGGGAAAGACCAGTTCGAGCAGCCCGCCGGTGCGGTGCGTGTCGATGTCGATCACGTCTTCGTCGAGCCAGCGGTCGCACGTGGCCTCGATGCGTGCGAGCAGCGCGTTCGTCTCGCGCAGGTAGTCGGCGTCGCTCAGCGAGACGCGCGCCGCTGGGTGCGTGCCGGGGGTTGGCGCCGGGGTGCTCACTAGAATGCCTCGCATGAATCGCAACGGGAACCGCTGGGGCAGTGTATCGGTGGCGAGGGTGTTCGCTGCGGCCATGGTCTTGGGCGCGCTCGCGGCTTGTGGCCAGAAAGGACCGCTGACGCTGCCGGGAACGGCCGCCGCGCCCGCCGCCTCGGCGCCCGCGGCCACCGGGCCGGCCACCGGCGCCTCCCGATGAGTGCCGCAGGCGACAGCGCCGCCTTGCCCGGCGCGCCGCACTTGGCCCGCCGCGACGGCGAACTGCAACTCGAGGGGCACGCGCTGGCCGAACTGGCGCGGCAGCATGGCACGCCTCTCTATGCCTACTCGCGTGGCGCGATGCGGGCAGCGCTGGCCGCCTATCAGCGGGCGCTGATGGGTCGGCCGCACCTCATCTGCTACGCGATGAAGGCCAACTCGAATCTGGCCGTGCTGCAAACCTTTGCCGAGGCGGGATGTGGTTTCGACATCGTCTCGGCAGGCGAACTGGCTCGCGTGCAGGCCGCTGGCGGCCGGGCGGAGCGCATCGTGTTCTCCGGCGTCGGCAAGCGGCGCGACGAGATGGCGCTCGCGCTCGAGGCCGGCGTGCGCTGCTTCAATGTCGAGAGCCAGGGCGAGCTGCGCGTGCTCGACGAAGTGGCGCGTGCCCACGGCGTGCGCGCGCCGATGAGCCTGCGCGTCAACCCCGACGTCGACGCGGGCACGCACCCCTACATCTCCACCGGGCTCAAGAGCAACAAGTTCGGCGTCGCGCACGGTGAGGCGCTTGCCGCCTACCGCCTCGCCGCGTCGCTGCCCGGGCTTCGGATCGAAGGCATCGACTGCCACATCGGCTCGCAGATCACGCAGATCGAACCCTACCTCGACGCGCTCGACCGCCTGCTCGACCTGGTCGAATCGGTCGAGGCTCTGGGCATTCCCCTGCACCACGTCGATGTCGGCGGTGGCCTCGGGATCACCTACACCGACGAGTCGCCGCCGGCGGCCGACGTGCTGGTCGGCCGCCTGCTCTCGCGCATGGACGCGCGCGGGCACGGCCATCGCGAGGTGCTGCTCGAGCCGGGCCGCTCACTCGTCGGCAACGCCGGTGTGCTGGTGACCGAAGTGCTCTACCTCAAGCTCGGCGAGGTGACCAACTTCTGCATCGTCGACGCGGCGATGAACGACCTCACGAGGCCAGCCCTCTACGACGCCTACATGGGCATCGAGCCCTGCCGCATGCGCGGTGATGCCGTGCGCCAGCGGTGGGACGTGGTGGGGCCGGTGTGCGAGTCGGGCGACTGGCTCGGCCGCCAGCGCGACCTGGCGGTGGCCGTGGGCGACAAGCTCGCCATCCTGTCGGCCGGGGCCTACGGCATGGCCATGGCCAGCAACTACAACACGCGGCCGCGAGCCGCCGAGGTGATGGTCGACGGACCCGTCGTGCACCTGATTCGCGAGCGCGAGAAGCCGCGCGACCTCTACGCCGGGGAGCGCCTGATCCCGCACTGACGTCACGCGGACGCAGCGGCGTTGTTTGGCTTGGCCGCCGTCGTTGTCCTGCGCGGGGAGAGGCTCAGCCCAAGGCCGTTTCGCGGCGGCCTAGATCCGGCCTTCCTGCACCGCGTGGCAGGCCACGCGCACGCCCTGGAACTCCGTCAGCGCCGGCCGCTCGGCCGAGCAGCGCGCATTGGCATGCGGGCAGCGTGGGTGGAAAGCACAACCGTCGGGCGGGTTCAGCGGGTTCGGCACCTCGCCCTGCACCGGCGTACGCGCGCGGCCGGTCATGTGGATGTCCGGGATCGCGTCGAGCAGCATGCGCGTGTACGGATGCCGCGGCCGCGCGAAGAGCTCGCGCTTGTCGGCCAGTTCGACGAGGCGGCCGAGGTACATCACTCCCACCTCGTCGGCGACGTGCCGGACGACGGCCAGGTTGTGCGAGATGAAGAGATAGGTCAGGCCGCGGCTGCGCTGCAGGTCCTTCATGATGTTGAGGACCTGCGCCTGCACCGACACGTCGAGCGCCGAGGTGGGCTCGTCGCAGACAAGGAACTCCGGCTGCGTGGCGAGGGCGCGCGCGATGCTGATGCGCTGTCGCTGACCGCCACTGAACTGGTGCGGGAACTTCTCGCAATCGGCCGCCGCCAACCCGACGCTCATCAGCAGTTCGCCGACCTTGGCGCGCAGCGCATCCTCGCCGCCGACCAGGCCGTGCTCGGTGAGGGGTTCGCCGACGATCTTCAGCACCTTCCAGCGCGGGTTGAGGCTCGCGTAGGGGTCCTGGAAGATCATCTGCATGCGCCGCCGCAGGGTGCGCAATTCGGCGCCAGCAATGTCGGCCGTGCGCTGGCCGCCGAACACGACCTCGCCACGCGTGGGCGCATAGAGGCCCACGAGCAGCCGCGCCACCGTGCTCTTGCCGCAGCCCGACTCGCCCACCAGTGCCAGTGTCTTGCCCTGGGCGATGGTGAACGAAACGCCGTCGACGGCGTGCACGAACTGGCGCGCCTTGCGCTCGACGACGCGGTTGAGCCAGGGCTCGGAGACATCGAAGGTCTTCGCCAGATCACGCACCTCGACGAGCGGCGCCGTCATGCCGCCACCTGGCCTTCTTGCACCAGCCAGCAGGCGGCGCGCGTGACGGCGGCCTGCATCAGGTCGGGCCGCTCGCTGCGGCAGCGGTCCATCGCCTGCGGGCAGCGCGGGTTGAAGGCGCAGCCGCGCGGAATGGATGTGAGCCGCGGCATCGAGCCCTCGATCTGCGCCAAGCGCTCGCGGTCTTCGTCCATGGCCGGAATCGAGCCCATCAGGCCGACGGTGTAGGGATGCGACGGCGCGTTGATGACGTCGTGCACGGGCCCGATCTCGGCGATGCGGCCGGCGTACATCACGGCCACGCGGTCGCACGTCTCGGCGATGACGCCCATGTCGTGCGTCACCAGCATCACCGCGGCACCGTGGTCCTTGCACAGGCGCTTGAGCAACGAAATGATCTGCGCCTGGATCGAGACGTCGAGTGCCGTCGTCGGCTCGTCGGCGACGATGAGCTTGGGCTCGGCGGCCAGCGCCAACGCGATGACCACGCGCTGGCGCATGCCGCCGCTGAACTGGTGCGGGTACTGGTCGATGCGCTGCTCGGCGGCCGGGATGCCCGTTTCCTGCAGCAGGCGGATGGCGCGCCGGCGAGCCTCGTCGCCGCTCACCGGCAGGTGCGTCTGGATGGTCTCGGTGAGCTGGCGGCCGATCGTGTAAAGAGGGTTCAGCGAGGTCAGCGGGTCCTGGAAGATGGCGCCGATCCTGCGGCCGCGGATGGCGCGCATCTGCTCGTAAGGCAGGTGGTCGATGCGCTGGCCTTCGAGGCGGATCTCGCCGGCGGCGATGCGGCCCGGCGGCTCGAGCAGGCCGATGATGGCGGCGCCGGTGAGTGACTTGCCGGCGCCCGATTCGCCGACGACGCCGAGCACTTCACCGGGCTCGATCGAGAACGAGATGTCGTCGAGCGCCAGCAGCGTGCCGCGGCGCGTGGGGAACTCCACGCGCAGGTTTTTCACTTCGAGCAAGGGCGATGTGGCCATGTCGGGTGATTCCGGACGCGTCAGCGCAGGCGCGGATTGAGCGCGTCGCGCAACCAATCGCCGAGCAGGTTCACGGAGAGTGCGATCAGCACCAGCATCACGCCTGGGAAGATGGTGATCCACCACTCTCCGGAGAAGAGGAAGTCGTTGCCGATGCGGATGAGCGTGCCGAGCGACGGCGAGGTCGGGGGCACGCCCACGCCGAGGAACGACAGCGTCGCCTCGGTGAGGATGGCGGCGGCGACCTGGATCGTGGCCAGCACGAGCACCGGCCCCAGCACGTTGGGCAGCACGTGCCTGAACATGATGCGCAGCGGCGCGACACCGATGACGCGCGCGGCCTGCACGTATTCCTTGTTGCGCTCCACCATCGTCGAGCCGCGCACCGTGCGCGCGTACTGCACCCAGCCACCCAGCGAGATGGCGAAGATCAGCACGCCGAAGGCGAGCGTGTCGTGCGCGTTGGGGAACATCGCGCGCCCGACACCGTCAATCAGGAGCGCGATCAGGATCGACGGGAAGCTGAGCATCACGTCGCACACGCGCATGATGAAGGCGTCGATCTTGCCGCCCGCGAAGCCGGCCAGCAGGCCGAGCCCGACGCCGACGAAGACCGAGAGCAGCACCGACGCCACGCCCACCGCCAGCGAGATGCGGGCGCCGTAGAAGAGGGCGGAGAGGATGTCGCGCCCTTGGTCGTCGGTGCCGAGCAGGTAGCGCATCTGGCCCTCTTCGGCCCAGGCCGGGGGCAGGCGCGCATCGGCGAGATTGAGCGACGCGAGGTCGAAGGGGTTGTGCGGCGCCACCCAGGGCGCGAAGGCGGCGCAGAAGACACAGACGAAGGCGATCGCCGCGGCGACCATGGCCATTGGCGAGGTCTTGAAGCTGTACCAGACGTCGCCGTCGAAGAAGCGCTGCAGCGCCGAGGGCGCGGCGGGCGTGGGCGAGGTGGTCGGAGTGTTCACGGGAGGAGGCGGTTCTTCAGTGTCCGGTTCAGTGCCCGGTCGCCGGCCGCTCGATGCGCAGGCGCGGGTCGACGGCGAAGTACAGCAGGTCCACCACCAGGTTCACGAGCACGAAGATGAGGGCGATCAGGCACAGGTAGGCCGCCATCACCGGCACGTCGGCGAATTGCACCGCCTGGATGAAGAGGAAGCCCATCCCGGGCCACTGGAACACCGTCTCGGTGATGATGGCAAAGGCGATCAGTGAGCCGAGTTGCAGGCCGGTGATGGTGATGACGGGCACGAGCGTGTTCTTCAGCGCATGGCCGAAGTAGACGGCACGGTCCTCGAGCCCGCGGGCGCGCGCGAACTTCACGTAGTCGGTGCGCAGCACCTCCAGCATCTCGGCGCGCACCAGCCGCAGGATGAGTGCCAGCTGGAAGACGCTGAGCGTGATGGCCGGCAGTACCAGGTGTTTCCAGCCGTCCCACGTGAGGAGCCCCGTCGTCCACGAGCTGGAGCCGAACAAGGCCACGGTGTCGCCGCGCCCGAAGCTCGGCAGCCACTTGAGGATGACGGCGAAGAAGAGGATGAGCAGGATGCCGATGAGGAACGTCGGCAGCGACACGCCGAGCAGCGACAGGGTCATCACGACCTGTGAACCGAAGCGGCCGCGCCGTAGCGCGGAGTACACACCCAGCGGCACGCCGACGACGAGCGCGATGACGGCGGCCGCAATGGCGAGCTCGAGCGTGGCCGGGAAACGCTCGGCGATGAGCGTCGAGACCTTGCGGCCCTGGCGCAGGCTCAATCCGAACTCACCCTGCACGGCATTGCCGACGAACTTGGCGAACTGCACCGGAAAGGGCTGGTCCAGGCCGAGATCGCGGCGCAGTTGCTCGCGTTGCTCCTGGGTCGCGTCCTGGCCGAGCAGGCTCGTGACCGGATCGCCCACGTACTGGAAGAGCATGAAGGCGAGGAACGCCACCGTCAGCATCACGACGATGGCTTGCAGCAGGCGGCGGAGGATGAAGGCGAGCATCGGTAGGCAGTCGAACCGCGGGCGCGGCCCCGCGGCTCAGTGGAACGTGACCGCCCCGTACCAGGACAGCGCGCTCGACCGCGTATTGTCGCTGTCGGTCATCACCGCGATGGACTGCAGGGTACCCGGGTCTTCACCGAAGGCCAGTCGGAAGTCGGCGCGCAGGTCGCGCCGGTGGTCGCGCCAGCGCTTCAGGTTCAACGGCCCCGAGTCGACGACGATCTTGCGGATGCGGTCGCTGCGTGGGTTGACGATGACCGTGCCCACGGGTGCGGACGCGTCCCACACGTACATCAGGGTCGCATAGGGCGGGCGCTCGCCGCTCAGGGCCTCGGCGAGGTCGAACATCATGCGCGTGCGGCGCGGGAGCTTGGAGGTGTCGCCGTCGAAGCCGAACATGACCCGTGCGGGCGCGTCTTCGCGGTCGATGTCGGCCACGTCGGCGCCTGCGACCAGGTCATCGACCCACCACGAGAAGCTCACCGGGCCGAGCTTCTCCGGCGCGATCTGCATCCGCTTGCGCAGCATGCTGGCGGAGCGCTCGGAGCGCGCCGCGACGGCATCTCGGCCGTCCTTGCGAGCTTGGCTGTAGTGTGTGCGCAGCTTGCCCGGCAAGGCGACCGCGTGCCAACCCCCGGGGAGGACCGGTGCGTCGGCAATCGGTTCGGGGGCGAGATCTGGTGACGCGCATGCGCCGAGCCCGATTGCCAGCGCAAGGCCCGCACCGGCGGCAAGGAGTCGGAAGGCGGTCGTTGGCGTGGGCATAGGCACCTTCGAGGCGGCTCCCGTTGCCGCACTCCCTTCCTCAATGAAAAAGGGCCGCCAGACGGCGGCCCTTTGCTGCAGAAGCACCCCCGAAGGGGCGCTGCTTCAGAAGGCGTGGCGCAGGCCGACTTCGTAGCCCGAAGAGCTCGGCTTGTTGTCCGTGCCGCCGAAGGCCGGGGCACCAGACACCGCGAAACGGGCGCCGGCTTCGTTGCTGATCTTCGCGAACGTGCCGTACAGCGACGTGCGCTTGCTCAGGTCATGCACGTAGCCCACCGCGAGTTGCGTCGCTTC
The DNA here is from genome assembly GCA_016790435.1 of Rubrivivax sp. Taxonomy (GTDB): domain Bacteria; phylum Pseudomonadota; class Gammaproteobacteria; order Burkholderiales; family Burkholderiaceae_C; genus Rubrivivax. Next base: position 20,658 of record JAEUPE010000016.1, read on the forward strand.
GCGGCTCGTCGCGTCCGAGCTGGCCTTGCCGTAGCTGAACTTCAGCGTGCCGGCGCCCATCGCGAGCGCGCCGCCGATCATCAGGTTGGTCTGGTCGGTGTTGGCAGGCACGTCGACTTCATACTTGTGCCATTGGCCGAACAGCGTGAAGTTGCCCATCTTGAACGACGCGCCGAGGTTCATGCCGGTCTGGTCGTTCGTCGGGGTGATCTCGGTCTGGCCGTAGCCGAAGGCCACGTTCACCGGGCCGCCGGCGAAGCCGATGCGCAAGCCCTTGTAGCCGTTGCCGTTGGGCGAGCCGTCCGAGTGGGCGACCATCGCCTGGCCATACAGGCCACCCATCGCCGGCAGGAAGTAGCCGATCGAGTTGTTGGCGCGCACCAGCGTCGTGGCGCCGGCACCGAACATGCTCGTCTGGCCCAGCTGCGTCTGCAGGTTGGTCTGCGCGCCCACGCCGTTCGTGCCGAACGGATCGAACACGGTGTGGTTCCAGAAGCTCGGGGTGTAGTCGCGGCCGAGGCGCAGCTCACCGAAGTTGCCCATCAGGCTCACGGTGCTGCGACGCTGCCAGGTCTGGCCAGCGGAAGTGCCCACGTCGGGGTTGATCGCGCCTTCGATCCAGAAGCCGGCACGCAGGCCGCCACCCAGGTCTTCGACGCCGCGGAAACCGAGGCGGCTGGAGGCGATGCCGTCCTGGCTCATCGTCTTCAGCGAGGTGCTGCCGTTCTTGGTGTTGCGCAGGCCGAGGTCAACGATACCGAACAGGGTGACCGACGACTGGGCAGAAGCCACGCCAGCGAACGCCGTCAGCGCAGCCAGGGCGAGCAGAGATTTTTTCATTGCAGAGATCTCCTAGGTTGAACAAGAGGTCCCGATCGGGGAGGTCACCCGGGCATATCGGGATTCGTGGAATCGGATGGGGTCCGATGGAAGAACCGACGGGCCACTGGGTTGATCAGGCCAACCTCCTCAGCGGAAGTTGAAGCTATTGCACCAGAGCGCCGTGACGCTTGCCAACAAGCGGGCCAGAAAAGCCGATGGGATGTTGTCTGGCAACAACGGGAAACAAGACCTCATCCGTGAGAACCCGAAGGGCCTCGATCGGAGCGCTTTGTCGCTTCTTCTGGGCTATTCTCGATTGACATGAGCCCCATGGATCGCCTGCTCGCCAGCGTCGACTCGGCCCTGCGCACCGTGGCCGGCAATGCACACAGCGCGAGGCCTTACCCGGCCGTGGCGATGGCTTCTTCTGCAGCCGACGATGCGCTGGACGTATCGGCCCGGCGCCTCAGCGGCGCGCTCATGCGCGTCAACCATGTCGGCGAGGTCTGCGCGCAGGCGCTCTACCAGGCGCAGGCGCTGACGGCCCGCAACGAGCCCTTGCGGCGTCAGATGGAACAGGCGGCACGCGAGGAAACGGACCATCTCGCGTGGACCGAGCAGCGGCTGCGCGAGCTCGGCGACCGCGTCAGCCTGCTCAACCCGCTGTGGTACGCCGGCGCCTTCGGCATCGGCCTCGTGGCAGGGCGCGTCGGCGATGCCTTGAGCCTGGGCTTCGTCGTCGAGACCGAGCGGCAGGTCGAGCAGCACCTGGCGGGTCACCTCGAGCGCCTGCCCGAAGCCGATCACCGGTCGCGCGCCATCGTCGCGCAGATGAAGGACGACGAGCGTCGGCATGCCGACGATGCCCAGGCCGCCGGGGCGCAGCCGTTGCCGCTGCCCGTGCGTGGCCTCATGCGCCTGGCCGCCAAGGTGATGACGCGCACCGCGCATCACCTCTGACTCAGGAAGGGCGCCCCGGGCGCTCGACGTGGCGCAGGTGCCGTTCAGGCTTCGACGAGCTCGAAGCTGGTTTCAATGGCCGCCGTCTTGCCCAGCATGATGGTGGCCGAGCAGTACTTGTCATGCGACAGCGCGATGGCGCGCTCCACCGCGGCGGCCGGTACGCCTCGCCCGCTGACGATGAAGTGCATGCGGATGCGCGTGAACACCTTCGGGTCCTCGCTCGCGCGCTCGGCGTCGAGCTTGACCTGGCAGGCGCGGATGTCGTGCCGGCCGCGCTTGAGGATCAGCATCACGTCGTAGGCCGTGCAACCGCCGGCCCCGGCGAGCAGCGTCTCCATCGGCCTGGGTGCCAGGTTGCGGCCGCCGCCGTCGGGGGCGCCGTCCATCGTGAGCAGGTGACCACTGCCCGTCTCGGCCACGAAGCCCATGCCCAGGCCCGCGGCCCAATGCACCGTGCATTCCATCGTTGCGCTCCTGCGTCTCGTGCTGCCAGGGATTGACTCACCTCAATGCCAAGTCCCCACGCCGCGGCGGAAACTGGACTTTGTGGGAAACGTCATGCGCCCATATTGCACTGCAGCAAACGGGTGTTAGACTGCGCTGCATGGGTTGCCGCACAACGGAACCCGCCGATTGTCTCCTCCACCTCCAATGGTGGATTGGGCCCGGTCCGCAAGGTCCGGGCCCTCTTTTTTCGGCCGGCATCGGTGCGCTGGAATCGGCCGCCGCCTTCTAGGGCGCGCTTATGATCCGCGCCCGCTGATCAGGTGATCTTTCAGTACCAAGCAACTGGACGACCGCGCACCCGCTCGGCCCACGAGCGCCCAGCGCCTTCCCGCGAATCGACTGTGTCGCCCAAGCCCAAACCCAGGACCCCAAGAGCCAAGGAATCGGCGCCGCCAGAAGCAGCACTGCCACCGGCGCTTTCGAGCAAGGGGCGCCGCATCGCGGCCGAGTACCTGCAGCGCATCCTCACGGCGCGCGTGTACGACGTGGCGCGCGAGACACCCCTGGAGCCTGCGCGCGCCCTTTCGCGCCGCATCGGCAACCACGTGCTGCTCAAGCGCGAGGACCAGCAACCGGTCTTCAGCTTCAAGCTGCGCGGCGCCTACAACAAGATGGCGCGGCTCGACGCGCAGACGCTGGCGCGCGGTGTCATCTGCGCCTCGGCGGGCAACCATGCCCAAGGCGTGGCGCTGGCGGCCCGCCGCCTGGGCAGCCGCGCGGTCGTCGTGATGCCGGTGACCACGCCCAAGCTCAAGATCGACGCCGTGCACGCGCTCGGCGGCGAGGTCGTGCTGCATGGCGACAGCTACTCCGATGCCTACACGCATGCGCTCGAACTGCAGGCACGTGAGGGACTGAGCTTCGTGCACCCGTTCGACGACCCCGATGTCATCGCCGGCCAGGGCACGGTGGCGATGGAGATCCTGCGTCAGCACCAGGGCCCGCTCGACGCCGTCTTCGTCGCCATCGGCGGTGGCGGTCTGGCCGCCGGCGTCGCCGCCTACATCAAGGCCCTGCGCCCCGAGGTGCGCGTCATCGGCGTGCAGACGGTGGACTCGGACGCCATGCTGCGCTCGGTGAAGGCCGGCAAGCGCGTCATGCTCTCCGACGTCGGCCTCTTCTCCGACGGCACGGCCGTCAAGCAGGTGGGGGCGGAGACCTTTCGCATCGTGCGCGAGCTCGTCGACGACTACGTCTGCGTCGACACCGATGCCGTCTGCGCCGCCATCAAGGACGTCTTCCAGGACACGCGCAGCGTGCTCGAGCCGGCCGGCGCGCTGCCGGTGGCCGCGATCAAGCAGTACGTCGAGACGCACAAGCTGAAGGGCCGCACGTTTGCCGCCATCACCTGCGGCGCGAACATGAACTTCGACCGCCTGCGCTTCGTCGCCGAGAGGGCCGACGTCGGTGAGCACCGCGAGGCCTTGTTCGCCATCACCGTGCCCGAGGAACGCGGCTCGTTCCGGCGCTTCTGCGAGCTCATCGGCCCGCGCTCGGTGACCGAGTTCAACTACCGCATCAGCGACGAGCGTGTCGCGCACCTCTTCGTCGGCCTGTCGATCAGCCGGCGCGACGAGGCCGATCGCATCGCCCGGCACTTCGCGCGGCACGGCTTCGACACCGTCAACCTCACCGACGACGAGCTGGCCAAGGAGCACGTGCGCCACATGGTCGGCGGGCGCAGCGAGTTGGCGCGCGACGAGCGCCTCTTCCGCTTCGAATTCCCCGAGCGGCCCGGGGCCTTGATGCGCTTCCTGGCGGCCATGCATCCGGGCTGGAACATCAGCCTCTTCCACTACCGCAACCAGGGCGCGGACTCCGGGCGCGTGCTCGTGGGCCTGCAGGTGCCCGCCGCCGACGAGCGCGATTTCGCCGCCTTCCTGCGCTCCTTGGCCTATCCCTTCGTCGAAGAGACCCGCAACCCGGTGTACCGCCTCTTCCTGCGATAGCGGACATCGGCGCCCGGCCTCGCTAGACTCGCTGCCCATGGCAGGCGCCCGTTCCCTCGTCACCCCCACCTCCAACCCCGCGCTCGAGCGTGCGTTGCGAGAGAAGCTCGTTCGCCGCCAGGAGGCCGGCGGCGCGCTCGGCGAACTCGAGCCGCTGGCCGTGCGCATCGGCCTGATGCAGAACACGCTCAAGCCGAAGCTGCGCGAGCCACAGCTGATGCTGTTCGCGGCCGACCACGGCGTCGCGGTCGACGGCGTGGACACGAGCACGGTGCGCAACCGCGGCACCAGCGAGACGGTGCGCAAGCTGCTCACGAACCAGCTGCCGCTGACCGTGTTCGCGCGCGCGCAGCAGATGAGCGTGACGGTGGTCGACTGCGGCATGGCCGACGAGTCGCCGGTGCACGACCGCCTGCTCATGCGCAAGATCGCGCATGGCACGCGCAACACGCGCGTCGCCATGGCCATGACGCTCGAGCAGGCGCACGCAGCCATGCGCGCCGGCATGGAGATCGGCGACAAGCTGCGCGGCAACGCCACCGTGCTGGCGGGTGTCGGCGTCGGTGCGCACGAGAGCGCTTCGCTCGTGCTTTCGAGGCTCACCGACAGCCCCATCCGCGACCTCATCATCAGCGGACCCGACATGGACACGGGCCGCCTGACGCACCTGATGGCCGTGGTGATGGGCGCGATGGCCCGCCACCGCGACATCAGCGAGCCGGTGGAGGTGCTGGCCGCCTTCGGCGGCTTCGAGGTCGCCGTGATGGTGGGCGTCATGCTGATGGCGGCGAGCAAGCGTCACCTGCTCATGATCGACGGGGTGCCGGCCTGTGCGGCGCTCATGGTGGCCTCGCGCATCGCGCCGGCCGTCACCGACTACTGCGTGTTCTGCCGCAGCCACCACCACCGCGGGCTGGACCAGGCGCTCAACCTGTTCAGCGCCTCGGCACTGCTGGAGATCGGCATGGAGGCCACCGACGGTACCGGCGCCACCTTGGCCTGGCCCCTCGTGCGCAGCGCCGCGGCCCTGCTCACCGAGGTGGCCGAAGGCGAGGACGCCGGGCCGTCCAAGCCCGATGCCCTCGACGGCGAACCCGAGCCGTTCACGCCGGAGTCGCAAGAGGAGATCGAGATGTCGGCGATCTTCGGCCCCAAGCTCTACTAGGTCGGGCAAGGCCGGCCGCGGCTTGGGCACCCGATCGTCGGGGTTCGCGGCGCGAGTTGCTTCAGACCCAGCGCCGCGCGGCGGCCAACCGCGCTAGAACCGCCGGCGTCGGTGCATCACCCCCGGCTTCTCGCTGTAGGCGGGGCCAAAGGCGCAACAGCAGTTCGGCCGTTGCCAGCGTGTCGGCGATGGCCTGGTGTCGCTTCAGGCACGGGATGGCGAAGTGCGCCAGCCATTCGTCGAGGGCGCGCGCCTTGACCTCCGGGTGCGCGACGGCGGCCAGCGGTTCGATGTCGAGCCAGCGTGCTGGCGAGGCGCGGCCGAGGTGCTCGCGCTCGGCGCGTTCGATCATCGCGCGGTCGAATTCGACGTGGAACCCGAGCCTTGGCGCCTCGCCGGCCCATTCGGCAAAGCGGCGCAGCACCTGCCCCGGCTCGGACCCGGCGCGCATCGCGCCGACGCCGATGCCATGCACGAGGATGTTGGCCTTGTCGGTGCCCGCCGCCTGCGGGCTCTCGTGCCGCAACACCGCGTCGAAGCTGTCCGCCAGGTCCACCTGGGGGCGATGGCCCGACACCTGCAAGGCAATGGCCGCGATCGCCAGCAGCCGGTCACTCGTCGGGTCGAGCCCGGTGCTCTCCACGTCGAGCACGATCCAGCGCGTGGCCGGGGCCGCCCCGTCGGCCGGACGCGCGGCACCGGACACGCGTTGCCGCAGCTCGGCCCAGCGGCCAGCGAACGAAGCGATCAGGCTCACCCGGGGTAGTCCAACTCGATGCGCTGCTGCAGCTCGCGCGCGACGCGCAGCGCTTCCTTCAGCAGCCGGCGGTCGATGGCGGTCAGGCATCGGATGTCGACGCGGTTGGGCTCGTGCGTGTCCGCGTCCGCGCGCACCTGTTGTCGCAAGCGCAGCATCTGCAGCACCTCGAATGCGCCCGCCTGCGACTCGGCCTCTTCAGTCTGCCCGGCGGCCTGTCCCGCCTGTTGCTGGCGAGCCGCGGCGCTTTGCAGCAGGCGCTCGCGCGTGCCGGTGACGGCCACGCCGCTGGCCAGTGCGAACAGGCGGGCGGCATCGACGAAGACGGCCGTGCCGCCCATCTTGAGGTCGATCCAGGCGACGTCGCCTTCCGCGGTGGCGTCGAGCGCGCCGCGCCAGTTCAGCGCCGGCTTCATGCGCAAGGCGTTGTCGGCCAGCTGCTTGCGAAAGCGTGGCAACTCGCGCGCGCGTTGCGTGATGCGTTCGCGCAGCGGCAGCACGAGCGCGGCGGCACCTGCCAGCGCGCGCACGTCGAAGTAGATGCTCGCGTTGAGAAGGTCTTCGGGCGCGCCCTGTTCCATCCAGTGCTCGAAGCGAGCCAGCCAGCCGGCCTGGCGCAGGCAGCAGGCCGGGTTGCCCGCCATGATGTTGCCCTTGCACAGCGGGTAGCCGCAGGCGTCGAGCGTCTGATTGACCTCCTGCGCCATGCGCAGCCAGGCGTCGCGCTCGCTGTCGTCCACTTCATCGGCCAGGACGAGGCCGTTGTCCTGGTCGGTGGCGATGGTCTGTTCGGAGCGGCCTTCGGAGCCGAAGGCCACCCAGGCGGCTCGCGCCAGGTCGAGACCGTGTTCCCGCGCGGCCAGCGTGACGATGCGTTCGGTGAGCAGGTCGTTCAGGTGCGAGAGCATCTCGGTCAGCGAGCGTGCCGACAGGCCTTGTGTGAGCAGGTGCCGTGCGAGGCGACGGATGGCATCGCCGCAGGCAGCCAGGGCGGCGTGGTCGGCCGCTGCACGGATCATCCCGCCCACGTGCTTGAGGGAGAGCCGCTGCAGTGCAAAGAGGTCGCGCTCGGAGACGATGCTCACCACGCGGCCCGTCTCGTCGGTGAGCGGCAGGTGCCGCACGCCGTGGCGGGACATGGCCAGCGCCGCCTGCTGCGCCGTCGCCTGCAGCGGCAGCGTGTGCACGGGGGCGGACATGATGCGCTCGATCGGCGTGTCCTCCGGCGGGCGCGCCAGCGCCACGCGTTCGAGCACGTCGTGCCGCGTCAGGATGCCAGCGGCCGCGCCTTGGCCGTCGAGCACCAGCACCGAGCCCACGCGTCGCGCCTGCATCAGGCGCAAGGCCTCGATGAGGGGCGAGCCCGAGGCGCAGGCGACCGGCGCCTTCCGTGGCAGCACCGACAGAGGCGACTCCAGCGAGTGCTCCGCCAGCGCCTCCGCCCCCTGCTCGGCCTGCAGCGCCGAGCGCCACAACTCGAGCAGGCGCTGCGCCCGTCGCGCCAGGAAGTCGGCCCAGGCAGCACTGCGCGTGGCCAGGGCGCGCGCCGACGCGGCGTCGATCTCCAGGCAGAACAGGTCTTCCGCCGCCTCATAGGTGGCGCTCACCGGCCGCGCAGCGGCCACAGCCGCGGCCGGGAATAGGTCGCCCGCGTCGTAGTGGATGCCGCCTTCGGAGACATCGGCCACGCCGCCGCGGGCGCTGACCGCGCCGCGCCGGATGAACAGCAGGCGTGGCGCCGGCCCGTCAGCGGGCGAGGCCACGACCTCGCCCGGTGCGTAGTAGGTCTGCCTCGCGGCGGAGATGAATCGGGCCACGTCGGCCGTTGCCATCTGCGCAAAAGGTGCGTGCGCACGTAGCTCGGCGGCGAGCTGGGTCAGCAACTGCTCGGCGGGGCTGAATGCCGCAGCCGGCGGGCTGGGAAGGTCGGAGGAGTGAGGGGGCACCACCATTGGCCGAAGATCGTCGACCAGCGCGAGAGCCGGGTTGATTCGCGTCAGCGAACCAACGAATCAGCGGATCTGCGGCTGCATCGACCCCGGAACCGAAGGCAGCGGCACCACCTGGCCCGGTCTGGGTTGAGGCGGCGCCAGGGGCTGCTGCAAGGGGGC
>JAEUPE010000075.1 GCA_016790435.1 Rubrivivax sp.
CCGCTGCGTCGCCGACAGCCGGCGCATCGCCAGCGGCAGCGCGAGGTTCTCATGCACCGTCATGTACGGGTACAGCGCGTAGCTCTGGAAGACCATGGCCACGTCGCGCCGCTTGGGCGGCAGCTCGTCGACGGCGTGGCCGTCGATGAGCACGCTGCCGGCATCGGCGTGGTCGAGCCCCGCCACGATGCGCAGCAGCGTGGTCTTGCCGCAGCCCGAAGGCCCCACCAGCGTGAGGAACTCGCCGTCGCGCACGGAGAGGCTGACGTCGCGCAGCACCGGCGTGCTGCCGAACGACTTGTGCAGCCCCGCGACAGTCACAGCGGCCACGAGTGACTCCGGCCTCGGATGCGCTCAGGTGCCCGTGGCGTGGCCGTCACGTGCCGACACGCCCGCCGTCGTTCTTGGTCACCATCACCGTGCAGGCACGCGGGCGGGCAGTGGCACCACCGGCGCCATAGCCTGCGTTGCCCGGGAAATGGCTCGTGAACTTGGTCGGGTCGCCGATGTTGGCGAAGGTGGTTCCTTCACCCGGGTGCTGAACGTTGAAGAACAGCACCTTGCCGTCCGGCGTCTCGCAAAGACCGGTGATCTCCTGGTCGAAGGGCCCGACGGCGAAGCGCTTCAGCGTCGTTGCTGTCTGCTTCTTGCCCATGCGCGTGGCCACGGTGTTGCCGCCGCCAAAGTCGAGGGTCTGCGGCCCGCCGTCACCCACCGTGCCAGGCACCGCCGCCAGCAGCATGCAGTTGGTGACGTCGGTGTAGGCGCCATCGTCGGTTTGCACCCACAGCAAGCCAGTGCCGGGCGTGTAGACCAAGCCATCGGGGCTGGAGAGGTCGTTGTCGGCGGTCAGGGCCGACAGGTTGATGACGTTGCCCGGCGCGCCGGCCTCGGCCCCGAAGAGGTAGATGTCCCAGGTGAAGGCGGTCGCGCCGGGCTCGCCGCCGTTTTCCTTCATGCGGATGACGTGGCCGTTCGGGTTGCCGCTTTGCACCGTGGCCGCGCCGCGGATGTCGGTGTAGACGCGCGGGTTCGCCGCATCCGGGTTCAGCTGCGCGCCAGTCACCGCGCCGAAACGCCGGTTGCTGTTGTTCGTCAGCGTGAAGTAGACCTCGCCGCTGCCGGGCACGGCGCACCACTCGGGGCGGTCCATCTTGGTCGCCCCGACGGCGTCGCCAGCGAGGCGGGCGTGCATCAGCACGTCGCCTTCGTCGGCGAAGGCGTAGCCCGCGAAACCGGCGACGGTGGGGTTGGCGAGCGAGAGCTCGATCCATTGGCCGGTGCCGTCGGCATTGAACTTCGCGACGTGGAGCTTGCCGCTGTCGAGGTATTTGTCGCCGGTGGCGACGCGATTGGCGGCAGTGGCGTCGGCGGCCACCCAGTTCTGGGTCGACACGAACTTGTAGATGTACTCGTTGCGCGCGTCGTCGCCCAGGTACACGGCGAGCGGCTTGCCCACCACCGGCTTGCCGAAGGCGGCGTTCTCGTGCGCGAAGCGGCCGAGCGCGGTGCGCTTCTTCACCACCGAGGTGGCGCTGTAGGCGTCGATCTCGGTCATGTAGCCCTGGCCGTTGACCTCGTGCCGGTAGTCGTCGGCCGCGGTGGCGCCGGTGACACTGGTGTTCCAGCGGGCGTACTTGTCGTCGGCGCCCGAGGTTTCCCAGCCGTAGCGGCTGGCGGCCGCCGCGGTGGCGGTGGCGTTCAGGCCATAGCGGGCGAGGGCCACGTTCGCCTTTGCCGTGCGCAAGGCCTGGTCGCCGGCGGCGCGGAAGTAGTAGCCGACCCAGTTCTCCTCGCCGGTGAGCAGCGTGCCCCAGGGCGTCTTGCCGGTGCCGCAGTTGTTGTTGGTGCCGCGCACGCGCGTGCCGTCGGTGGAGAACTTGGTCACCAGCAGCGGGTGGCCGCGCAGGGGGCCGGAGAACTCGATGGGTGTCGCCGCGGTGACGCGGCGGTTGAAGGGCGAGTTCTGCACCACCGCGAACTTGCCTGCGGTCTTGGCGATCTCGACGATGGTGACGCCGTGGCAGTCGACCTCGATGTCGGTCTCGGCGGCCGGGCGCGGATTGGGCGTCGGGCCGTTGCGGTGCAGGAAGACCTGGTTGATGTACTCGTTGTTGATGCCGAGCAGCGCGCGGTCGCTGCCGTTGGCATCCGGGGCGCCCGCGGCGGAAAGGCCGAAGTACTCCATTCCGTCGTGGTTGTCGCCCACGCGCTGGTCGAAGCCGCTGTCGGTGCCGTCGTTCTTGTAGGCCGCCACGCCCGCGGCCAGAGGGTCGCCCACGGCCAGCAGCACGGTGGCGGTGTAGCCGGCCGGCACCGTCATCTTGTCTTCGAGCGACTTGGCCACTGCGCCGAAGGCAAGGAGCGCTTCCGCCGGCGCGGGTGCAGGTACAGGTGCCGGATCGTCGTCGCCGCCGCCGCAGGCCGCAACACCGAGGCCCGTCAGGCCGCCGAGCACCGCTGTGGCCGCTGAGCCCACACCGCCGCGCAGCAGGCTGCGGCGGCTCAGGCGGGCGCTGACGATCGAGTCGAACGTGGGGTTGGACGAGGTGTTCGAGTCCTCGTCGTTGAAGTCGTGGGCCGGTTGAAGGGGCAGGTCCTGGGGCTTGTTCACTGTGCTCGCTCCTGTTTGAACAGCCTGCGAGTCTTCGGGTGTCATATGAAGGTGCCATGTCAGGACCGTGGCAGCGCGATGACCTCGGCCGCGGAGAGCGGCTCACAAGTTCGCCCGGGCCGCCAGGGGCCTGAGCGCCTGGGATGAGGCACCGGCGATGCGACGGGCCCCACGCCTGCCAGCCCGTGCAGCCGGACTGACTTCAGTCGACGAGCGCGGGCTCGCGAACCCCGTTGCGTGCGCCCGCCGTTGCCATGGACACGAAGGCCGGCGGCGTGGCGTGCACGCCGCGGTCGATGATCTCCAGCCGCCCGTCGTGGTGCTCGACGATGGCCGTGAGGCTCTCGACCCAGTCGCCGTCGTTGCAGTACAGCACCCCCTCCACGAGCCGGATCTCTGCGTGGTGGATGTGCCCGCACACGACGCCGTCGGCGCCGCGCTTGCGTGCCTCGCGCGCCACCGCGACCTCAAAGTCGTTGACGTAGCTCACGGCGCGCTTGACCTTGAACTTCAGGTAGCGCGAGAGGCTCCAGTAGGGCAGGCCGAGACGGCCGCGCGCCAGGTTCAGGAAGCGGTTGATCTTGAGCACGAACTCGTAGGCCTGGTCGCCCAGGTACGCGAGCCAGCGGGCGCACTGGATGACGCCGTCGAAGTAGTCGCCGTGGGTGATCCACAGGCGCCGCCCGTCGGCGGTGACGTGCATCGCGTCCTCGACGACGTCGATGCCGCCGAAGTTGTGTGCCACGTAGCGGCGCGCGAACTCGTCGTGGTTGCCGGGCACGAAGACCACGCGTGTGCCCTTGCGTGCCTTGCGCATGAGCTTCTGCACGACGTCGTTGTGCGATTGCGGCCAATACCAGGTGCGCCGCAGCTGCCAACCATCGACGATGTCGCCGACGAGGTAGATCGTCTCGCACTCCACCTCGCGAAGGAAGTCGAGCAGGGCGCCCGCCTGGCACCCTGCGGTTCCCAGGTGCAGGTCGGAAATGAAGACCGTGCGCACACGCAGGCGCGCCGCGACTTCACCAGGCTCCGGCAGCGAAGGTTCGTCATGCATGGACGGGCATCATCGCCCGCGAGCATGACGGCCGCATGAATGCGATGGGTGGGGTCGCCAGCGCCCGGTCCAGGACCCGGCGTCCGCTGCGGGTTCCCTCCTCCGCGTCTGCGGCAACGACCGCAACTGCCGAAGGGCCATGGTGCCGTCATCGGCCTGTCATCGGCTCGGAAAAAACTGCGGTTCACCCGATTCAAGGAGCCCCAGGAAATGAAACGCTCGCTCGTCGCCTTCGCCTTTGCCATGACGTTGGGCGCCTGCGCCACTTCGCCGGCCGGCCTTCCCGCTGGCAAGTTCGTCACCCTCCAGTGCGCTGACAACAAGTCGTTCCAGGCGCGCATGAGTGACGATGGGCGCACCGTTCGCGTGCGCGGCCACCATGGTTCCGCCGAACTGGAACAGCGCGGCGAGGGCCGCTATTCCGGCGACGGTTACATGCTGAACCTGCAGGCCGAAGGCGGCGTCGCGCTCGAACACGACGGCAAGAGCCAGGGCAAGGCCTGCAAAGCGGCCGTCTGAACCGTCATCCAGCCGTCATCCGAGCCTGCCAAGCTGGCCCCATTCGCTCGCGGGGCTGTCACAAAGGCGGCCGCCACCGTCACCTTCCTGTCACATGACAGACCTAGAGTGACTTCCATCACGAGTCATCAGACCGTCCAACCCAGGAGTCCATGATGCGCAAATCCGTTGCGTCCCTGTTCACCATTGCCGCGCTGGCCGCGGCCGCTGCCGCCTCGGCGCAAGTCGTCAAGATCGACGGCTCGTCCACCGTCTACCCCATCACCGAGGGCGTGGCCGAGGACTTCCAGAAGATGAAGAAGAACGCCGTCAAGGTGACGGTGGGCATCAGCGGCACCGGCGGCGGCTTCAAGAAGTTCTGCCGCGGCGAAACCGACATCAGCAACGCCTCGCGCCCGATCCTGCAGAAGGAGATGGACGACTGCAAGGCGGCCGGCGTCGAGTACATCGAGCTGCCGGTGGCGTTCGACGCGCTGACGGTCGTGATCAACCCGAAGAACGCTTGGCTCAAGCAAGCCACGGTGGAAGAGCTGAAGAAGCTTTGGGAGCCGGGCGCGCAGGGCAAGATCACGCGCTGGAACCAGGTCAATCCGGCTTGGCCCGACGCGCCGGTGAAGCTCTTCGGCGCCGGCGCCGACAGCGGCACTTTCGACTATTTCACTGAAGCCATCGTCGGCAAGAGCAAGAGCAGCCGCGGTGACTTCACCGCCTCCGAGGACGACAACGTGCTCGTGCAGGGCGTGTCGCAGGACGTGAACGCGCTCGGCTTCTTCGGCTATGCCTACTACGCCGAGAACCAGAGCCGCCTGAAGGCCCTGCCCATCATCGAGAAGGCCGGCAAGTCGGCCGTGCTGCCGAGCGAGGCCAGCGTGCTCGACGGCACGTACCAGCCGCTGTCGCGCCCGATCTTCGTCTACGTCAACGTCAAGTCGCTCGCCAAGCCCGAAGTGCGCGAGTTCGCCGAGTACATGATGAAGATGGCGCCGAAGATCGCCAAGGAAGTGAAGTACGTGCCGCTGCCGGCCAAGGCCTACACGATCGGCCTGGAGCACCTGGCCAAGGGCAAGAAGGGCACCGTGTTCGGCGGCAAGAACGAGGTCGGCGTGCGCATTGACGACCTGTTGGCGCGCGAAGCGAAGCTCTGATCGCCCAGAACGTCATTGCGTCGCGGCCCCGCAGCCCTGAAGGCGCGGGGCCGCTTTTCAGCGGCCTGTCCGGGGTCGGTCGGTGGAGGTTCCTAGAATGACCAGCAGCACCACAACAACGAGAGGAGCCACCGTGCCAGAGATGCCGCTGACGGGGGAAGCGCGCTTGGCCCAGATGGCGCAGGCCAAGGCGGCGCGCAAGCGGCGCGAGAAGGCGATCGAGGCCATCCTGCTGCTGGCCGCCTGCGTCTCGGTGTTCACGACACTGGGCATCGTCTACATCCTGCTGAAGGAATCGTTCGACTTCTTCTCCCATGTGTCGGTGTGGGACTTCCTCACCGACACGCAGTGGACGCCGCTGTTCGACGACGCCCACTTCGGCATCATGGTGCTGCTCGCCGGCACGGTCACGAGCTCGGCGGTGGCGCTGATGGTCGCCATCCCGCTGGGCACCATCATCGCGATCTACCTGTCGGAGTTCGCAGGGCACAAGACGCGGGAGACGCTGAAGCCGACGCTCGAACTGCTGTCGGGCGTGCCGACCATCATCTACGGCTACTTCGCGCTGCTGTTCGTCACGCCCATCCTGCAGAAGATCTTCCCGGAGCTGCCCGGCTTCAACGTGCTGTCCGCCGGCCTGGTGATGGGCATCATGATCATCCCGTACGTGGCTTCGCTCTCCGAGGACGCCATGCGCGCCGTGCCGATGGGTCTGCGCGAAGGCTCCTATGCGATGGGCGCCACGCGTTACCAGACGGCGGTGAAGGTGGTGGTTCCGGCGGCCATCTCGGGCATCGCCTCAGCGTACATCCTCGGCATCTCGCGCGCCGTGGGCGAGACGATGATCCTCGCGGTGGCGGCGGGCATGCAGCCCAACCTCACGCTGAACCCGATGGAGCCGGCGGCCACGATCACCAGCTTCATCGTGCAGGTGGCCCTGGGTGACCTGCCGCACGGTTCTGTGGGCTACCAGACCATCTTTGCCGCCGGGCTGATGCTCCTGCTGTTGACGCTGGCATTCAACATGCTCGGCTACTGGGTGCGGCGCCGGTATCGCGAGGCGTATTGATCCCGTTTCAGATCGACCTCATGAAGGTTTGAGCGACGCAAGGCAGGCACTGCGGTCCGAGACGATGAAGGCAACGACGACATGAACAAGACGACCACTTCCACCTTTGGCGACAGCGTGATCGCGAGCCCGTCCGTGCGCACCGAGCAGATTCGCGCGCTCATCGGCGCGGCCAAGCGCTGGGACCACTTCTTCGCCTTGCTCGGCCTGCTGGCCATGATGGTGTGCATCCTCACGCTGGTGGCCTTGTTCGCCGAGATGGTGATCGAAGGCCTGCCGCGGTTGAGCGCCGACTTCTTCACCAACTTCCCTTCGCGCCGCGCGGGGCAGGCGGGCATCCTTTCTGCCTGGGTCGGCTCGATCCTGGTCATGTTGGTCACCGCCCTGTTCGCCGTGCCGGTGGGCATCGCGAGCGCGATCTACCTCGAGGAATACGCGCGGAAGAACTGGTTCACCGACATCATCGAGATCAACATCGCCAACCTCGCGGGCGTGCCTTCGATCGTCTATGGCCTGCTCGCGCTCGGTCTCTTCGTCTACACCTTCGGCTTCGGCCAGAGCATCCTGTCGGCCGGGCTGACTCTGGCGCTGCTGATCCTGCCCATCGTCATCGTCGCCACGCGCGAGGCGCTGCGCTCGATCCCGAAGCACATCCGCGAGGCGGCCTATGGCTGCGGGGCCTCGCAGTGGCAGGTGGTGCAGGACCACCTGCTGCCCTACAGCACGCCGGGCATCCTCACCGGGGTCATCATCGGCATGGCCCGCGCCATCGGCGAGACGGCGCCCATCATCACGATCGGCGCGCTGACCTTCATCGCCTTCCTGCCGCCCGTGCCCGGCACCG
>JAEUPE010000120.1 GCA_016790435.1 Rubrivivax sp.
GCAGGGCACCCCGCCGGCCCGATCCGGCACTGACGGTGGCGCTCCACCGAAGACAACCGGCGGTGCTCGCCGAGGACGCCGGGTGGTCGGCTCAGCGAGGTCAAGGGGGCATTCGGGGGACCAGCGAAGCTGGGCCGCCGAAAGAGGACACGAGCAGAGCCGACCACCCAGCGTCCTCGGCGCGCGCCAAGGTCTCAGCCGGCACGTCGGCGAGGCTGCACGCAACCGCCGTAGAACACCGAGAACGGATGCAACGCGTAGACGAACGTGCCCGCCTTCATCGACGGGTCGGCATCGAAGAGCGCGCCCACCGCCGTGGCATCGGCCGCGGCCACCACGAGCAGCCCCTTGTCGGCGAAGCGTGCCCCGAGCAGGATGTGCCCCTCCTCGCGCAAGCGGCGCAGGTGTGCAGAGTGCTCGCGGAACAACGCCTGCTCCTGCGGCGGCTTGTTGGCATCCCAGCTGGGGCCGGTGCGGATCTCGACGGCGAACTGCGGCAGCGCCGCGGCCGCGTCGGAAGCGGCGGCGGCAGGCGGCGTTTGGCCCGTCTGCGCGCGAGCGGGCGAAGCCGGCGCCGCCAGGGCGGCCAGGGCCGAGGCCGTCGGCACGGCGGAGAGCGCGCTCAGGGCTTGGCGACGCGTTGGCTTCATGGTCGGTTCTCTCCTCGTTCGGTCAGCGCGGCATTCTCGCGAGGCAAACGCGCTCTCGCTCGTGGCGCATGCCGTCGCACGGCTCATGCCGCTGTGGCGCCGGTACCGCGTGCCAGCGGGCTCAGGCGATCGAACCAGGGCGCGGCCTGTTCGATCTGCGCCGCCAGCTGCAGCAGCAGCGCTTCGTCGCCCATGCGGCCGACGCACTGCACGCCCAGCGGCAGCCCATCGGCGGTCCAGTGCAGTGGCAGCGACATCGCCGGCACGCCCGTGAGGTTGGCCAGCTGTGTGAACGGCACCGGCGCCATGTTCGTGCGCGTGAGGTTCTCGATCGTGCCGTCGAGCAGGCCCAGTCGGCCCAGCCAGCGCAGGAGCCCTGACTTCACGAGCAGGCCGAGCACGGCCTCGGCGAGCGGCGTCGAGTCGCCCGCGCCGTGCGGCAGCGGCGGGGCCGCGAGCGTGGGCGTGAGCAGCACGTCGTAGCGCTGCTGGAAGACCGCGAGCGCCCGCGCGTAGCCGTTCCAGGCCAGCAGCTCGGCCGTCAAGGCGCCAGCATCGACGCTGCGGCCGAGCTCGGCCGTGAGCAGCGTCAGCGGCTCGAACTCCTCGCGGCGCGCGCCCAGGGCCACCGCTTGGCGCAACGTGGCCAGCACCTGGCCGAAGTAGATCTGTGTGAACGAGCGCGCGAGGGCGCGGCCGTCGATGGCCGGCGCCGCCTCCTCGACCTCGTGGCCGAGGCGCTGCAGCAGCGTGGCGGCCGCCTCGACCGCGGCCCGCGCCTCGGGATGCACCGCGGTGCCGATGGGCGATGTGGCGCTGAAGGCGATGCGCAGCCGCGGCGGCGGGCGCCCGGCCATCTGCACGAAGGGCGCGGGCGGCGGCGCCGGGGCGACGAAAGGGTCGCCGGGCTCCGGGCCGGCGAGGATGTCCAGCGCCAGCGCCGAGTCGCGCACGCTGCGCGAGAGCACGCCCTCGCTGCAGGCGCCGAACCACACCTCGCCGAAGCCGGGCCCGTTGCTCACGCGTCCGCGCGAGGGCTTGAGCGCGAAGAGCCCGCAGCAGGCGGCCGGGATGCGCAGCGAGCCACCGCCGTCGTTGCCGCCGGCCATCGGCACCACGCCGGCGGCCACTGCCGCGGCCGAGCCGCCGCTGGAGCCGCCCGCCGTGCACGAGAGGCCCCAGGGGTTGGCGACGCGGCCGAAGGCGCGCGAGTCGCTCACGCCCTTCAGGCCGAGTTCGGGCAGGTTGGTCTTGCCGAAGACGACGAGGCCGGCGCCGAGCAGCCGGCGCAGCGCCGCTGCCGGCTCGGTGGCCGGGAAGCGCTCGGAGAGGTGCTCGAGGGCGCGGCTGCCATAGCTCGTGGGCACGCCGGGCACGTCGAGCACGCTGTCCTTCACGAGGAAGGGCACGCCGTTCAACGGCCCCGCCGGGCCGCCGCCGATCCGCGCCAGTTGCTGCTCGGCCAGTGCCGGCAGCTCACGCACCAGCGCCCGCGTGGCCGGCTGCACGCGGGCCATCTGCGCCCGCGCGAGCGCCAGCAACTCGGCGCCCGACACCTCGCCGCGCCGCACCAGCGCCGCCAGTGCCGTGGCGTCGTGCCTCAGGTACTCGTCATGCCGCATGCGCTGGGGGGCTCAACCGGCGGAGGGCTGCACCGCGCGCCGCGTGCGGCGCGTGGCTTCAACGCCGGCCGGCGTTCAGCAGGCCGCCCAGCAGGTTGCCGAGATCGCCCCCCATGCCGCCGATGTCGCCCTGGGGAATCTGGCCCTTCGGGGTGAGCTGGTCCACCACCTGCGGCAGCATCTGCGACATCTGGCCGAGCAGGTCGCCCTGGTTCATGCCGAGCTGGCGCGAGAGGTTGCCGATCATGTCGCCGCCCAGCACCTGGCTGAGCTGGTCGGGCGAGACGGGCAGGTTCTGGCCCGTGCCCACCCATGACTTGGCGACATCGCCCATGCCGTGCCGGCTGAACTGCTCGACGAGCCCCGCGAGCCCGCCGAGCCCACCCGCTGCCGCGCCTGCTCCGCCGCCCCCACCCCCCAGGGCGCTGCCGAGCATGCCGCCAAGGCCGCCCATGCCACCGCCGCCCGCCGCACCCGCACCGCCACCCCCCTGGGCCAGCATGCCGACGATGGCGCTGATGAGCGCCGCCTGCGGGTTGGGTTGGCCGCCGGCCCCTTGGCCGAGCGCACCGATCACCGAGTCGAGCAAGCCCATGTCGTCATCCTTTCAGGGAGGAAGTGGAGAGAAAGCGGGGAGAGAGACAAGTCACGCGGCCATTCTGGGCTGCGCAGGCACCCACTGGCAATGCGGCTTTCGAATGGCCGCATGGGCCCGGCGCTGACGCACCAGCCTCGCCGCGGCTGGCCGGAGTGGGCAGCAGGATGCGGGACTACGCCCCAGACTTCGGGTTGGGGTGTTGCGCCGATGCGATGGCCAACCAGGCCAGCACGGCCAGGGGTGCCGTGTCGGCGCGCAGGATGCGCGGGCCGAGCGAGACGGCCGTGAACCCGGCGGCGCGGGCGGCCTCGGTCTCCAAGAGCGTGAAGCCGCCTTCGGGGCCGCTCAGCACGAGCCAACGCGCCGGCGGCGATGAGGGCGCATGCGCGCGGCTCGGGCGGCCGGCGAGGGCGGTGTTGTCGGAGGCCGTGGCGGTGGCGAGCGGCGGCGCGTCGGCCTGCGTGCTGAGCAGCCACCGCGTCGGTCCGTCGCCCTCCCGGTCGCTGCCGGGCGAGGTGACGACTTCACCGCGGAAGGCCTTCAGCCAGGCCGACAGCGGCTGCACGGCATGCACCTGCGGCACGCGCGCGCGGCCGCATTGCTCGCAGGCGGCGGCGGCGACGGCCTGCCAGTGCGCTCGGCGGCGCTCGGCGCGCTCGCCTTCCAGACGCAGCACCGAGCGCTCGCTCATCAGCGGCCACAGCGCTGACACGCCGAGCTCGGTGGCCTTTTCGACCAGGGCGTCGACGCGCTCGTTGGCCGGCATGCCGAAGGCCAATGCCACCGTCACCGGCAGCTCGGCGGCGGTGGCAGCCTGCGGCGTTTCGGCCAGACGCACATGCACGGCGCCACGCGTGATGGTCTGCACCTCGGCCGGCCACTCCTCACCGCTCGCGCCGTCGAAGAGGTGCAGTGCCGCGCCGGGCTGCAGTCGCCTCACCTTCACGTGCGCGGCCGCGGCATCGGGCAAGTCGAACTCGGCGCCCGGGGCCAATTGCACGAGCGGCGCGGAGGGCGCGTGCCCCCCGCCGTCCGCCGCGCCGACGAACAGGCGCAGAACGCCTTCAGCCCGCACGGCCGAGCAGCCCCTCGACCGCCAGCGCCACGCCGGCCAGCGCCGCATCGTGCCCACCGGGGGCGCTCAGCATGAGCCCGACGGGCAATTCGCCCGGTTCGTGGCAGGGCAGGCTGAACGAGCAGCCGTCGAGAAAGTTGATGGCAAAGGTGTTGCGCAGCAACAGCCCATTGGCCTTGAAGAAGGCCTCATCACTGGTGGCATCGCGTGGCTCGAGCGGCGGGATCTCCGGTGCCACGATCGGCACCGTCGGGCAGATCAAGGCGTCGAAGCCGCTCAGGCGGGCGCTCGCCCGTGCGATCCAATCGGCGCGCCGGCGCTGCATGACGATGTACTCGGCCGCGAGCACCTTCTCGCCCAGCGCCACGCGCGCGGCCACGCGCGGGTCGTAGTCGGCGCGGCGCGCCGCGAACATCTCGCGGTGCGTGGCGTAGGCCTCCACGGGCGAGAAGCCGCCCGGTGCGTTGATGGTGGCGATCTCGGCCAGCTCGGCCAGCGGGATCTCCTTCACCACCGCACCGGCGGCGGCCAGGCGCGCCAGCGTGCGCTCGAAGGCGCGCGCCACCGTCGGATCGAGCGCATCGAGCATCAGCGTGCGCGGCAGCGCCAGGCGCAGGCCGGCCACGCCTTCGCGCCGTGCCACGGTGAGCGGCGCGCCCGAGAGCACGCCGTCGACGAGCAGGCAGTCGGCCACCGAGTGCGTCATCGCGCACACCGTGTCCAGCGAGTGCGCGAGCGGGAAGGCACCGGCCAGCGGCGTGCGTGCCTGCGTGTTCTTGAAGCCCACCAGCCCGCACAACGCGGCCGGGATGCGGATGGAACCACCGGTGTCGGAGCCCAGGCCCGCGACCGCAAGGCCGAGCGCCACCGACACCGCGGCGCCCGAGGACGAGCCGCCGGGCACGCGCGCCGGGCCACCCACCGCCGGTGCAGCGGCCGGGTTGCGCGGCGTCCCGTAGTGCGGGTTGATGCCGACGCCCGAGAAGGCGAACTCGGTCATGTTGGTCTTGCCGACGATGGCCGCGCCGGCCGCCCGCAGGCGCTGCACCGCGGGGGCATCGGCGGTGGCCGGCGCGGCCCCGCGCCGCACCACCGAGCCCGCGAGCGTCGTCTCGCCGGCCACGTCGTAGAGGTCCTTCACCGTCACCGGCAGGCCGGCCAGCGGCGCGCTCGCCTGCAGCCGTGCGCCGCCGCGCTGTGCCTCGTCGGCCCGGCGCGCGGCGGCCAGCGCCGCGTCGGCGTACAGCGCGGTGAAGACATGTTCGGCCTCGGGCCGGTGCGCGCGCTCGAGCACCTCGGTGATCAGCGCCTCGTGGCTGGCGCCGGCGGTCTCCAGGCGCTGGCGCAGGACGGGGATGGACGCGGGCGGGGTGCAAAGCGAAGGCATGATGCGGGGCATTCTCGCAGTGCCATGCCGTCCGCACCCACCTCCACCGACGATTCAGAACCGCAGCCGGCCGGGGCGACGCCGGGCGCGCGCTGGCGTGTGCGCGTGCTCGGCGGGGTCGACGTGGAAGGCGCCCAGGGCGAGCGCCACCACCGCTTTCCCTCGCGCGCCATCGCCGCGCTGCTGGCGCGGCTGGCGCTGGCCCCGGAGCGCGCGCATGCGCGCGAGGAGCTCGTCGAGCTGTTGTGGCCCGGCGTCGAGCTCTCGGTGGGCCGCAACCGGCTGCGCCAGGCACTCTCGACGCTGAAGAGCCTGCTCGAACCGGCCGGCGATGCCGTCGCCGCGCCGGTGCTCGTGGCCGACCGCGTGCACGTGCGCGTGGCCCCCGGGGCGCTGGCCTGCGACGCGCGGGAGTTCGAGGCAGCGTTGCGCGAGCGGCGCTGGGCCGCGGCGCGCGAGCTCTACCGCGGCGAGCTGATGCCCGGCCACTACGACGACTGGGTGCAGGACGAGCGCCTGCGCCTGGAGAACCTGTTCGAGCGCATCGAGCGGCAGATGGCGATGCCGCCGGGTTCGCCGCTGCCCGGTGCGGCGGCCCCTGCCGCTGCGCCTGCCGCCACGTCATCCGCCAGGGCATCCACGCCGCCGGCGCATGCCACCACGGCCGCGCAGCCCTTGCTGCCCAGCTACCTCACGCGCTGGTTCGGCGCGCCGGCGCTGCTGCGTCGCCTGCACGGCGAGGTGTCGGCGCACCGCCTCGTCACGCTGCTCGGCCCGGGCGGCGCCGGCAAGACGCGACTGGCGGTGGAGCTGGCGCGCACGTTGCGCGAGGCCCCCGACGGCTCGGGCGCCATGGCCGGCCACGACACGACCGCGGCAAGCGCATTCGACCTCGTCGCCCTTGTCTCCTTCGTCGGCGTCACGTCGGCCGAGGGCTTCGTCGACCAGGTGCTGGCGGGGCTGTCCGTGCGGGCGCAGGCAGGGATGGCCGGCACGGCCGCTTTGCGCCAGGCGCTGGCGAAGCGTCGCGTGCTCATCGTGCTCGACAACCTCGAGCACCTCCTGCCGGACGCCACCGCCCGCGTGCTGCACCTGGCCGACGAACTGCCGCAGGCGCACCTGCTCGTCACTTCTCGCCGCCGGCTGGACGTCGACGGCGAGCGCAGCTTCCAGATCGATGCGCTGGGGTTGCCGCCCGCGCCGCCGCAACCGGTGACGCTCGCCGATGCCGCGGCCAGCCCGGCGGTGCAGATGTTCGTCGACCGCGCGCGTGTCGCCCGCACGGATTTTCACCTGAGCGCGCGCAATGCCTCGGTGCTGTCGGCGCTCGTGCACGCGCTTGGCGGCTTGCCGCTGGCGCTGGAGCTGGCGGCGGCGCGGGTGCGCACCTTCTCGCCTTCTGAGATGCTGCATCGGCTGACGCGTGGGCCTGTCGCTGCGACGCGGGCGACCGCCGGCGCGGAGGGCGCAACGGGCGCAAACGGATCAGCGGGCAGCGGCACGCCGGCGCTCGACCTGCTGGCGCGGGCCGGCCCGCGCGGGCCGCGCGACGGCCGCCACGCGTCGATGGAGGCCGTCATTGCCTGGAGCTGGGCGCAGCTCGAGCCGGCCGATGCGCGGCTGCTCTGCGCCAGCACCGTGTTCGGCGGCCCGTTCACCGCCGCGGCGTTGGCCGACGTGGCCGAAGACGACGATGCGGCGCTGCGGCTCGATTCGCTGCAGTCGCACTCGATGCTGCGTGGCGAAGCGGCCACCGACGACCCCGAAGGGCCGCTGCGCTTCGCGCTGCTGCCGCCGGTGCGCGAATTCGCCGCGGCGCAGGTGGCTGCCCTCTTCGGTGCCGAGGCCGCGGCGCGCCAGCGCGCGCGCCATCGCCAGTGGCTCGTGCAGTGGGCGCGCGGGTTCGGACCCACGCCGCCGCTGGCCGAGCTGCGCGCCGAGATCCCGAACCTCTCGGCCGCCTTGATCGGCGCGCTGCACGACGGAGCACCCGAGGAGGCGTTGCAAGTGGTGGTGGCCCTGCGCCCGGCGCTCGCGGACGTGGCGCTGCCCGAGGGCCTGCTCGACACGCTCGCCGCGGCGCTGGCCACCGGCCGCGGCGACGCCGACCTGCGCAGCCGCGCCTGGACGCTGCTCGGGCTGCTGGGGGCGCGCATCGGTCGTGCGAGCGCGCGTGCCGACGTCGACCAGGGCGTGGCGCTGGCCGCACCCACGAGCCCGGCCCGCGCCCGCGCCCTGCACGCGGCGGCGAGCCTGCGCTGGCGGCTGGCGGGCGACGCTGCCGGTGCGCTGGCCCTCATCAACGAAGCCAAGGCCAGCCTGCGCGCCGACGACGAGACGCGCGCCAGCCTGCTTGCGCTCTCCGGCGCCATCGCCGGCGTACACGAGCGCGACCACGTGCGCGCGCAGGCGCTGCAGCGCGAGGCGTTCGCGCTGTGGCAGCAACTGGGCAACAGGCACGCGATGACCAGCGGCCACTACAACCTGGCCATCTGCGCCGAGCGGCTGAGACTCTGGGACGAGGCGCTGGCGCACCTGCAAGCGGCGTGCGACTCGGCGCGCGAGCTCGGTGACTGGCAACAACTGAGCCTGGCCCTGAACGTGCTGGGCAACACGCGTTGCGGCCTGCGCGACTGGACCGGCGCGCTGGCCGCCTACCGCGAAGCCGTCGAGCATGCCTGGGCGGCGCTGGAGACGCGGGCGCTGATCTATGCGCTGTGGAACGCGCCGTACACGCTTGCGCGCCTGCGCCGCCCCGAGCCTGCGGCGCGGCTGATGGGCTTCGCCTCCACCACCTGGGCGGCGCAGTTCGGCGCCCTCAAGGCCGACGATCGCGCCGAGATCCGGCGCGCGCGGCGGCTGGTGACGGCGCAGATCGGCGCCGTTCGCTGCGCTGCCGCGTGGGCCGAAGGCGAGCGCGCCACGCTGGCCGAGGCCGTGGCTTGGATGCGCGAGGCGGGCCCGAAGTCCCAGGCGTGAAGCGGTGCGTGAAGCCAGGCCCGTCCTGGCGGCACGCGCCGGCCGCCGTTTAGCGCTTGCCTAATGGGCGGCACGCAATCTCCGGCCCGCGACCTCGAGGTCGTTTCACTTGATCGGAGGAATCGATGCAGACGAAGATGATTGCCGCCGCCACGCTGATGGTGCTGGCAACCGCTGCGCAGGCGCAAGGGTATGTTGGCGCGGCGGCTGGTGTGACGAAACTGAATGACAGCTGCGCGGGCACGGTCACTTGCGACACCACCGGCAGCGGGTTCAAGGTGTACGGGGGCTACAAGTTCATGCCCTTCCTGGGTGCCGAGCTCGTGCACTTCAACTTCGGAAAGGCCAAGGCCACCTCGCTGGTCGGCGCCACCACGGTTGCCGTGGAAATCGAGCCCGGCGGCTTTGGCCTGGGCGTGGCGGCCACGACCGACCTGGCCGCCAACGTGCCGGCCACGGCGCGACTGGGCGTCGCCAGCATCAAGACCAAGAGCAGCGGCAGCGCCCAGGGCGTGTCGGTCTCGAGCAGCGAGTCGAGCACCCAGGCCTACTTCGGCCTCGACATCGGCTACGCGTTCTCCAAGAGCCTGGCCGCCTCGCTCAGCGCCGACTTCTCGCGCGCGAAGACGAGCGGCGAAACGGCCGCCGTCCGGCTCGTGGGCGCCGGCATCAGGTTCGCCTTCTAGGACGCCGTCATCCCGGGGCCGCCGCCTCCCGGGGGTCGACGGCCTCAGCCCTTCAACGCCGCCAGCACCTCGTCGAGCATCTTCTTCGCGTCGCCGAACAACATGCGGTTGTTGTCCTTGTAGAAGAGCGGGTTGTCCACGCCCGCGTAGCCCGAGGCCATGCTGCGCTTCATGACGATGGACGTGCGCGCCTTCCACACTTCGAGCACCGGCATGCCGGCGATGGGGCTCGTGGGGTCGTCCTGCGCGGCGGGGTTCACGATGTCGTTGGCGCCGATGACCATGGAGACATCGGTGGCCGGGAAGTCCTCGTTCAGCTCGTCCATCTCGAGCACGATGTCGTAGGGCACCTTGGCCTCGGCGAGCAGCACGTTCATGTGGCCGGGCATGCGGCCGGCCACCGGGTGGATGCCGAAGCGCACCTTCACGCCCTTGTCGCGCAGGAGCTTGGTGATCTCGTACACCGTGTGCTGCGCCTGCGCCACTGCCATGCCGTAGCCGGGCACGATGATCACGTTCTTGGCTTCGCGCAGCAGCTCGGCGGTTTCGGCCGCGGCGATCGGCGACACCTCGCCCGCGGGCTGCGCCGCACCGGCCGCCGCCGGCGTGCCGCCGCTGGTGCCGAAGCCTCCGGCGATGACGCTGATGAAGTTGCGGTTCATCGCCCGGCACATGATGTAGCTCAGGATGGCGCCCGAGCTGCCCACGAGCGCGCCGGTGACGATGAGCAGGTCGTTGCTCAGCATGAAGCCGGTGGCCGCCGCCGCCCAGCCCGAGTAGCTGTTGAGCATCGACACCACCACCGGCATGTCGGCACCGCCGATGGCCATCACCATGTGGATGCCGAAAAGTAGCGCGATCACCGTCATCACGAGCAGCGGCAGCATGCCGGCGTCGATGCCGGGCGCGCGCAGGAACTCGCGGCCGAACCAGATCACGAGCAGCAGGCCGGCGAGGTTGAGCCAGTGGCGCGCCGGCAGCAGCAGCGGCTTGCCGCCGATCTTGCCCGAGAGCTTGCCGAAGGCGATGACCGAGCCGGAGAACGTGACCGCGCCGATGAGGATGCCGACGTAGATCTCGATCTCGTGGATGGCCTTCTCGGCCGGGGTCGGGAACACGGTCGAGGTGTCGACGTAGCTCGCGAAGCCCACCAGGCAGGCCGCCAGGCCCACG
>JAEUPE010000155.1 GCA_016790435.1 Rubrivivax sp.
GGTCGAAGCGGCCGTTGTGCCAGCTGCATTCGACGAAGGGGCCGTCGATCTGTCCGTCTTCCGACAGCGAGGCGGCGCCGTGCGTGCAGATGTCATCGGTGGCGTAGAAGCGGCCTTCGTGCTGGTAGAGCGCGAGCTTGCGGCCGTCGGGCAGCGTGGCCTGGCGGATGGCGCCTTCCCACACGTCGTCGGTGGGGGCGAGCGGAATCAGTTGCGGGGCGGCCATCGGGGTTGCACGCTCGGCGGGCGAGGGGGCCCGGTCAGGCCGTCTCGATCACACCACGCTTGCCGAAGTGCGCATCGGGCACGGCGCCCCAGGTGTCCAGGCTCTGCGGCACCGGCTCGAGACGGCGTGGCTCACGCGCGCCAACTTCGGGGAACTCTTCCATGCCGTAGCTGTATTCCACCGTCATGCCGTCGGGGTCGTAGAAGTAGAGGAACACGCTGCCCGAGGGCGGATGGCGGCCCATGCCGAAGGCGATGGGCACGCCGGCCTTCGTCATGCGGTGCCAGGCGCGGCCGACGTCGTCGATGTCGGTGACCATGAAGTTGACATGATGCAGGTGGTTGCTGTCACTGGCGCCCACGGCAAAGCTGTGATGAAACGGATTCGGGTGGCAGCGCAGGAAGCTGAACCGGTCTTCGACGAAATCGGACTCGGCAAAGCCGAAGTCATGGCGCAGCGCCCGGTAGGTGCCGGGGAAGTCGGCCGTGCCGATGACGACATGGCCCAGGCGCGCGATCTTCGCCACCGTGGGCTCGTACGGCCGCGCCAGTACGGTGGTGCTGCCGTAGAACTCGAACTCGAGCTGGCAGTGGCCCTCGCGCACACGGAAGCTCGGGCCTTGCCGCAGCGCCTGCGTTTCGGCCTTGGGCAGCCATTGAGGTGCCAAGCCGCGCGCGCGGAAGTGCTCGAAGGCGCGGTCGGTGTCGCCCTGCGTCTCGAGCTCGAAGCCCACTCGGCGCAGGCCCGCCTTCGGCCCTTGCGTGAGGACGATGTTGTGGTGGTCGCGGCTGCATCGCAGGTAGGCCGAGTCGCCGGCCTGTTCGACGAGGTCGAGGCCGAGCAGGTCGCGGTAGAAGGGCAGCGAGCGATTCAGGTCAGTCACCGTCAGCGCCGCGTAGCCGAGCTTGCGATAGCGGAACGGCACCGGCGGGGTGGAGGCGCCTGAAGCACTCATCGCGCCGCCTCGCTCAAAGGATGATGCTCACGCGCCCGTGCGGGCGCAGGCCGTCGAGGTCGAGCTCGCAGCGCTTGGCGGCGATGCGCAGGCTGCCGTCGGCGGCGCGGCGCAGACGGTAGAGCAGCCGGCCCATGTAGGTGTCGGTGATGCCGTTCTTGGTGCGGAAGGTGACGAAGGCGGCACGGACGGGCACGTCCTCGCCCTCGGCGGCGCAGACGCGCACGTTGCTCACGAGGTGGCGCGTGCGCGAGCGCGGGTACTCCGAGTGTGCGCTCTTCTTCATCAGGCGCACGATGCGCTCCTTCATGCGAACGCGGTCATCGGCGATGTAGAAGAGCGTCTTGGCCGGGTCGGCGCCTTGCGGCAGGTCGGTCGAGGGCACCTGGTAGGTGGCGTCGTCGGTGTAGAGCGCGAGCCAGCTTTCGAGCTGCCACTGGTCGAGCAGTTCGGCCTCTTCGAAGAGCAGGTCTTCGGCCTCGGCGCGGGTGACGGCGGTGGTGGCGGCGGTCATGTCGGGCATCTCCTCGGCATCGTCGGCGGTTCGTCGGCGGCTCTTCGGCGGTTCTTCGGCTCTAGCGCGCGGCGACCGTGGGCGACTCGTTGACGAGCTGGTTCCAGCGCGTCCAGAACTCGCGCATCTGCAGTTCGTCGTCGTACTGCGGCTCGGGGTTGCCCATGCCCTTGGAGATGTCGCTCCAGCCGGCCGAGCCGACGTTGGAAAAGCCCATCTGGCACGACTCCAGCGCCTCCACGTCGTCGGGCGTGGCAAAGCCGCCCGGGCCGAGGAACTCGAGGAAGTTGTAGAGGCGGTACTTGCGCGCCCACTCCGATTCCTGGCGCGGCGCCAGCGCCCAGCCGTTGACCATCATCTGCCCCGGCGCCACGGGGTAGAAGGTGCGGATGGTGATGGCCATGATGTCGTTGATGACGAGGTTCGGAAAGACCAGCAGGTTGCGGTTGCGCGTGGCGATGCGCGTGGCCTTGTCGTCGCCGACGCGGGCCGCGAGCTCGACGCGCATGTTCTCGATCTCGGTCTTGCCCGCCTCGCCGAACATCGGCACCCACTGCGCGATGGGCCGGCCCCACGGCGCCTGGTACTCCAGCACCGCGTGGCCGTTGCCGAGCGCGTAGCTGCGGCCGGCCAGCGGCAGCGGCACGAGGCCGCCGCTGACGTTCTTCAGGTAGTCGAGGTAGCTGGCGTGCGTGGTGGCGGCGTGGTAGCCGTCAACGCTGTTCTCGGCCAGCAGCTTCCAGTTGGCGCGGATGGCGTACTCCTGCGCCCCCTCGACGATGGACATGCCGCTGGCGCTGTGCGCGGCGATGAGCTCGAGGTAGTCCTTGGCGCCGGCGAGGTAGTCCGTGAGCGGCACCGCGTCGGCGTCGAAGTTGACGAAGCAGAAGCCGGCGTGCACCGCGAAGCGCGGCACCGGCGTCAGGTTGCCGACGCCGCTTTCCTTGTGGCCGGCGGTGTAGCGCTCCTCGCCGGGCTGGCCCTTGAGCTTGCCGTCGCAGCCGAACACCCAGCCGTGATAGAAGCACTGGAACACCTTGGCGTTGCCGCTCTTCTCGCGGCACACCGTGGCGCCGCGGTGCGGGCAGGTGTTGAAGAGGGCGTGCAGCTGGCCCTGCGCGTCGCGCGTGAAGAGGATGTTGCGCCGCGC
>JAEUPE010000272.1 GCA_016790435.1 Rubrivivax sp.
CGCCGATGGCCTGCTCGCCGAGCGTGAAGACGCTGGCCGCGAGGCAACCGAAGATCACCTGCACGAGCAGCAGGCCCGCCCAGTCCCAGCCTTCGGCGGCGGTTGGCCGCTCGGCGCCGCGCATCAGCGCCGGCGGCCTTGCCAGCAGCCAGCTGTAGAAGGCCCAGCCGATGATGGCCACGAGCATGAGCAGGTCGCCGGGCACGAACTGCACCTGCGCCAGCACGGCCGGCGAGCCGCGCGAGATGACGATGAGCACGCCGACCAGGCCCAGCCCGGCGCCGACCCACTGGCGCCGCGTCGGGTGTTCGCCGTAGAAGAGCGCGCCGACACCGAGCATCCATACCGGCATGCTGGTGGCCACGAGTGTCACGTTGAGAGGTGTCGACGTGACGAGCGCCAGGTACTGCAGCGAGTTGAACAGGCCCACGCCCAGCACGCCCAGCGCCAGCAGGTAGGGCCAACGGGCGGCAACGCGCGAGAACGGCACCAGCACACGCCAGCCGAGCGGCAGCAGCAGCACGAGCGTGATGGCCCAGCGCAGCCAGTTCAGCGTCAGCGGAGGCACCTGGCCCACCATGAGGCGGCCGACCACCGCGTTGCCGGCCCACAGCAGGGGCGGCAGCGTCAGGTAGAGCGCGAGCAGCGGCGTGAGGTGAACGTGCGCGCGGCCGGGCATCAGGCCGGCACTCCGGGACAGGGCGCGCCGCAGTTCCAGCACTGCTCGAACGGACCTTCGATCACCTCGGCACAACCTGGGCAGGACCAGCGGCGCTCGGGCGGGTGCATCCAGCGGTCGAAGAGCGCGCTGGCCTCGGCATGGCGGCTGTCGTCGTCGAGCCAGACCTCGGGCAGGGCCTGATCGGGCGGGATCTCGCCGGCGATGCCGCTGGCGTAGGCGCGCATCACGCGCGCGGCGAAACCGACCGCGGTCAGCTGGTCGGCCCACAGCGTGGCGAGGGCGAGATTGGGGGCCTGCAGCAGACGCTTCATGGCGGGGTGGGTGCGGGCGTGGCTGGTGCATCAACCTGCCGTACGGCACGATGTTGCCATGTCTCAGCTGCCGCATGCCCTGCTGGCCGACACCCTGCTCGTGCTGCACGGCCTGTTCATCGTGTGGGTGATGTTGGGTGCGCTGGCGGTGTGGCGCTGGCCTCGGCTGGCCTGGGCGCACCTGCCCAGCGCCGCCTGGGGCGTGTGGATCGAGTGGTCGGGCCGGCTGTGCCCGCTCACGCCGCTGGAGTGGAGGCTGCGCGAGATGGCCGGCCAGGCCGGGGCAGAGCGGACACGCGGCTTCGTCGAGCACTACCTCACCGCCGCGATCTATCCCGAAGGCCTGACGCGCGAGGTGCAGTTCGCGCTTGGCGCGCTCGTGCTGCTCGTCAACCTCGGGCTTTACCTGAAGGCCTTGCGGCGCTGGCGAGCAAGGCGCACGTGCATCGCTTAACCTCGCCGCCGTTCCGACCCAGGAGACCCATCCCATGTCCGTCAAAGCCATCCAGATCCGCGCCCACGGCGGCCCCGAGCAGATGCAGCTCGTCGACGTCGAGGTCGGCAACCCCGGCGCGGGCGAGATCCGCATCCGTCACCAAGCGAGCGGCCTCAACTTCATCGACGTCTACCAGCGCACCGGCCTCTACCAGCTCAACCTGCCGCACACGCTCGGCATGGAAGGCGCGGGCGTTGTCGAGGCCGTGGGCGAGGGCGTCACGCACCTGAAGGCGGGCGACCGTGCCGCTTATGCGAGCAACCCGCCCGGCAGCTACAGCCAGGCGCGCGTCATGCCGGCCAAGAACGTGGTCAAGCTGCCCGACGGCATCGCCTTCGAGACCGGGGCCGCCATGATGCTGAAGGGCCTCACGGCGCAGTACCTGCTGAAGAAGACGCTGCCCGTGGAGGGCCTGCAGAAGGGCGACCACGTGCTCTTCCATGCCGCGGCCGGCGGCGTCGGCCTCATTGCCTGCCAGTGGGCGAAGGCACTGGGGCTGCAGCTCATCGGCACCGCGGGCGGCGCGGCCAAGTGCGCGCTCGCCAAGGAGCACGGCGCGGCGCACGTCATCGACTACACGAAGGAAGACTTCGTCGCCCGCGTCAAGGAGATCACCGGCGGCAAGGGCGTGAAGGTGGTCTACGACTCGATCGGCAAGGACACTTTCGAGGGCAGCCTCAGTTGCCTTCGGCCTTTCGGTCTTCTCGCGAGCTTCGGCAACGCCTCCGGGCCGGTGGCGCCGTTTGCGCCGGGCATTCTTGGGCCGAAGGGCTCGCTGTACCTGACGCGGGCCACGCTGTTCACGCACATCGCCACGCGGGAGGCGACGCAGGCCATGGCCGACGACCTGTTCGCGGTGGTGCTGAGCGGGGCCGTCAAGATCCGCATCGACCAGCGCTACCCGATGGCCGAGGTGGCACAGGCCCACCGCGACCTCGAGGCGCGCAAGACCACCGGCAGCACCGTGCTGATGCCCTGATCGCGCGCCCCTGGAGCGCCGCGCCACCCGCCCCGGCGGGTGGAAGCGGTGCATTTCCACCGACAGGAGGAGCTTGCGCGGCGCTGGCGCGTCGCGCCGCTAGGATGCCTTCAGCCTGGCTGGTGGAGCGGTACGCTGATGTGCGCGAAGAGTGGGTACTCGGTCGGTGGGTGGGTTCGCGGGTCGGGGGCGCCATCTGGGGTGCTGTCACAGGTGCCGTCACCGGTGCCGTCATCGGTGCCATCAGGGGGCCATGCACGCTCGGGTTCCGGCTGGGCCACCGAGCCGGTGTCCGCGCTGGTCCATGCATGGTTCCTCGCACTGTGTTGTGCGCTGGCCTCGCCCGCGTGGGCGCAGGCCGAGCCGGACGCAGGTGCCGTCGCCGAGAGTGAATCCGACAACCCCGCTGCGCGCATTTCGGCCGAAGAGGCGCAGCGCCTGCTGCTGCAGGCGCTGCCGGCGGCGCCCGACGCGCGTTACGCGGCCCTGCAGCAGCACTACCGCGCCGCCATGCGGATCGAGGATCGGGCTCGCGTCATCGAAACGGCGCGCCTGCTCATGGAAGCCGGCCGCGGCCGGCCCGGCGGCGAGGCCTGGATCCGGCACTACCTCGCGGCCGAGTTCACCTGGGGCAGCTCGGGCAAGGCCCTGGCAGCGGCCGAGCCGCTGATCGACGACGCGAGCCTGTCGCTGGCGACGCGGGCGACGGTGGCGCTGCGCCAGACCTACTTCGCGGCACAAGGCACCGATCGCGCCATCCTGGCGCGCTTGTGGTCGCGCGCCGATCGTCTCGCCCGCCAGGCCATCGAGCAGGCGGGCGAGGGCGCACCCCTGCAACTGCGACTGGATCACCTGCAGGTGCGGGCCGAGACGCAGCGCCTCGCCGGCGACCCCCAGGGGGCCGTGGCGACGCTGCGCGAGTCGATCGGCATCGGGCGGCGTCACCTCGAGGCCACGCGCCAAGTCAGCCGCGGCCCCGCCGACCCGGCGTTGAACGAGGCGCGCGGGCAACTCGACGGCAGCCTCGGCATCCTCGTCTACGCGCTCGTGCAGGGCGGCCGACCGCAGGAGTCGATCGAGATCGCGCGCGCCAACCTCGCGCAACGGCGCGGCGGCAACATGAGTGAGGCCGTCGCCGCGCGGTGGCTCTACCGCCTGGCCACGGGCCTCGTGGCCACGCAGCAATACGAGGCCGGGCTGGCCGCGGCGCGCGAGAGCGACCAGATCCTCGAGCGGGTCGGCGCCGGCGGTGCGAGCCACACGCGCTGGCTGGCGCAGCAGGAGATCGTGCGCGCGCTCATCGGCCTCAAGCGCTGGCAGGAGGCGGATGCCTCCTACCGCGCCTTCCTCGCCGCCATGCCACCCGATACGCTGGCGCGCACGCGGGCCTCCGACAACCGACTGCTGGCGCTGCTGGCGGCCAAGAACGGCCGCTTCGAGGAGGCGATCGAGACCGCAGAGCGCATGCACCGCTTCCGCATGCGGCTGTTCGGGCACACCCATCCGCAGACGCAGGAGGCCGCGGGGTTGCGCGCCGTGGTGCGGCTGCTGCGTGGCGAGATTTCGGCCGCGATGGCCGACTACGAGGTGCTGTTCGCCGCCACGCTCGACACACCCGCCGGCTGGCTCGACCTCGACGCGCGTGGCGTGCGCGGCTACGTGCTCGGCATCGCCTTCGACGAGTTCATGACCTTCGTGGCCACGCGGGCGCTGAAGGGCGAGACGCTCGACCGCGACATCACCGACCGCGCCTTCCAGGTCGCCGACCGCCTGGGCCTGGGTGTGACGCAGCGGGCCATCACCGACAGCACGGCGCGCGTGCTCGCCGCCACGCCGGCGCTGCGCGCGCTGCTCGAGGCCGAGCAGGTGCAGCGGCAGGCCGTCTCCGCAGCCTTCTCGCAGCTGAACACGGCCCTCGGCGACGAGGACGCGCTGCGCCGCGAGACGCAGACCGAGGCCTTCAAGGCCAAGCCCGAGGCCGAGCGGCGCGCGCACGTCGGGCAGCTGCGCGCCAAGCGCGAACTGGTGAAGAAGCTGCAGGCCGATGCCACCGAGGCACGAGGCGCGCTCGACGCGCAGCGGCAGAAGATCGCGCGCGAGTTCCCGGACTATGCCGAGCTCGTCACGCCCACCATCGCCAGCCCGCGCGCGCTGCGCCGCCTGCTCGCGCCCAACGAGGCGATGCTGGTAGTGCATCCGCAGGCGCAGGCGACGCTCGTCTGGGTGCTGCCGCCGGAAGGGCCGGTGAGCTTTGCCGCGAGCCCGTTGACGCGCGACGTGCTCGCCGCGCGCGTGACGAGCCTGCGCGAGATGCTCGACATCGGCGCGGCCCCCGTCGCCAAGCGACCGGTGCTTCAGGCCGCGGCATTGCATGCGCTGTGGCGCGACTTGCTCGGCGGCGTCGAGCTGGCGCTGCGCGACGTGCGCAGCCTCATCGTGGCCACCAACGGCCCGCTGGCGGCGCTGCCCTTCGGCGCGCTCGTCACCGAGCCGCCGGCGGCCGGCGCGCCCCCGGCCTGGCTGGTGCGGCGCATGGCCGTGTCGCAGCTGCCGGCGCCGGCCTCGCTGCATGCGCTGCGCCGTGTCGCCCAGCCGGCCGTGGCGGCGCAGGCGCTCATCGGCTTTGGCGACCCGGTGTTCGACCTCAAGGCTGCGCCGGCGCCGGCCGCGACGACCGGCGCATCGCTGCCGGGCGGTCGGCGCATCCGCACCGTCACCGAAGCCGGTCGCTACGACGCCGAGACGGGCTTCCGCTATGCCGACATCCCGCCGCTGCCCGAGACGCGCCTGGAGCTGCTCGCGGTGGCCGAGGCGTTGGGGGCCAATGCCGGCGCCGACCTCGTGCTCGGCGCCCGTGCCACGCGCCGCGCCGTGCTGGCGGCGCCGCTCGCCGACCGCCGCGTCGTCGCCTTCGCGACGCATGGCCTGCTGCCGGGCGAGCTGCCGGGCGTGAGCAAGCCGGCGCTGGCAATGGCGGCCGAAGCCGACCCGAGGGAGTCGCCGCTGCTCGAGCTCGACGACGTGCTCGGCCTCAGGCTCAACGCGCAATGGGTGCTGCTCTCGGCCTGCAACACGGCGGCCGGCGAACAGGAGGGGGCGGCCATGTCCGGCCTGGTGCGCGGCTTCTTCTTTGCCGGCGCACGCTCGGTGCTGGCCACGCACTGGGCCGTGGAGACCGAATCCGCTGCGGCCTTGAGCACGGCCACGTTCCGCCAGCAGCGCCAGGGTGAACGGCAGGGCGACGCCTCGCGCGCCGAGGCGTTGCGTCGGGCGCAACTGGCCTTCATCGACGGCACGCAGGGCGGCGGCCGCTGGGCGCATCCTTACTTCTGGGCGCCGTACGCGCTGTTCGGCGACCCGGCGCGCTGATCGGATCGCGGGTCGGCGCGCGGGGCGCGCTTCGTGGTGGGCAGCACCGCGTACTTGTCGCGTCTGCGACAAGTCGCGGGGCGGGCGGCCGGGTGAACCCGATACCTGAGTCGGGTCTGCTGGCGCATCATCCGCCCCCCGAACGCCCCCCATGGCCCAAACCTCGACGCCCATCAGTGACGCTCTCCTGCGCGTCGAAGGCGTGTCCGTGCGCTTCGGTGGCATCGTGGCACTGGACGGCGTGTCCTTCGAGGTGCAACGCGGGCAGATCGCCGGCCTGATCGGCCCGAACGGTGCCGGCAAGACGACGCTCTTCAACTGCCTCTCCCGGCTCTACGCATGCCAGGAAGGCCGCATCACGTTCGGCTCCACGAACCTGCTTGCCGTGCCGCAGCATGCCGTGGCCGGCCTGGGCATCGGCCGCACGTTCCAGAACCTCGCGTTGTTCGCCAGCATGAGCGTGCTCGGCAACGTCATGGTCGGCCGGCACAGCCGCACCGGCAGCGGCGTGGCCGCCAACGCGCTGCGCCTGCCGCACACCGGGCGCGAATGGCAGGCCACCGAGGCGCGGGCACGCGAGCTGATCCACCTGCTCGACCTGGACGCGGTGGCGGAGGTGCCCGTCGCGGCGCTGCCTTTCGGCACCAAGAAGCGAGTCGAGCTGGCGCGCGCGCTGGCCGGCGACCCGACGCTGCTGCTGCTGGACGAACCGGCCAGCGGCCTCAACCACGACGAGGTGAACGGGCTCGCCCGCCTGATCCGCGAGGTCCGCGACCGCTTCCAGCTCACGGTGCTGCTGGTCGAGCATCACATGGGGCTCGTGATGGGCATCTCCGACAAGGTCGTGGCGCTGAACTTCGGGCGCAAGATCGCCGAAGGCACGCCGGCCGAGGTGGGCGCCCATCCGGCGGTGGTCGAGGCCTACCTGGGCGCGGCCGCATGAGGTGCCGCGGCGGCCGTGGCGCGGAGGCCGAGCCATTCGGCCCGCAGGAGAAGCGATGACGGCGCCACTGCTCGAGGTGCGCGACCTGCACGCCGGTTACGGCGCGACGCGGGTGCTGCACGGCCTCTCGTTCTCGATCAACGAAGGGTCGATCACGACGCTGCTCGGCGCCAACGGCGCCGGCAAGACGACGACCCTGCGTGCGCTGTGCGCCATGGTGCCGGCGACCCAGGGCGAGATCCGTTTCGGCGGCCAGCGCATCGACGGCCGCGCCACCGAGGACATCGTGCGCCTGGGCGTGGCGCACGTGCCCGACGGCCGCGGCACCTTCGCGCACCTCACGACCGAGGAGAACCTGCAGCTCGGTGCCTACCTGCGGCGCGACAAGGCCGGGGTGGCCGCCGACCTGGAGCGCATCTACGGCTACTTCCCGCGCCTGAAGGAGCGGCGTCGGCAGCAGGCCGGGCTGCTCTCCGGTGGCGAGCAGCAGATGCTGGCCGTTTCGCGCGCGCTCATGCTCAAGCCGCGCCTGATGCTGCTCGACGAGCCGTCGTTCGGTCTCGCGCCGCTGATCGTGAAGGAGCTCTTCGCCATCCTGCGCACGATCAACCAGAGCGAGAAGGTGAGCCTGTTGATCGTGGAGCAGAACGCGGCGATGGCGCTGGAGCTGGCCGACGACGCGTGGCTGATCGAGACCGGGCGCGTCGTGCTGTCGGGCCGCTCGGAGGACATCCGGCGCGACGACGCCGTGCGCCGCGCGTACCTGGGTCACTGAGCGGCCGGGCCGGCCCCCGAGGGAACCTCACGATGGACGCACTGATTCACCAGATCGCCGCCGGTCTCGCCACCGGCGGCATCTACGCCAGCGTGGCGCTGGCGCTGGTGATGATCCACCAGGCCACTCACCTGGTGAACTTCGCGCAGGGCGAGATGGCGATGTTCTCGACCTACATCGCGTGGGCGCTCATCCATGCCGGCGTGCCCTATTGGGGGGCCTTCGTGCTGACCGTCGGCGCGGCCTTCGTCATCGGCGCGCTCATCCAGCGCGTCATCCTGCATCCCATCCGCGGCGGCTCGCTGCTGTCGCAGGTGGTCGTCTTCGTCGGCCTCGTCTTCATCTTCAACAGCCTCGCCGGCTGGATCTTCACCTACACGATCAAGTCGTTCCCGAGCCCGTTCCCCGAAGCCGCGCCGTTCGGTCAGCGCTACATCTCGGCGCACGAGCTCGGGGCGATCGGCGTCACGCTCATCGTGCTGCTGCTGCTGTGGGCCTTCTTTCGCTTCACGACGCTCGGGCTGGCCATGCGCGCGGCGGCGCAGAACCCGGTGTCGAGCCGGCTGGTGGGCATCCGCGTCGGCTCGATGCTGATGCTCGGATGGGGGCTGGCGGCGTCGGTGGGTTCGGTGGCCGGCATGATGGTGGCGCCGATCGTCTACCTCGATCCCAACATGATGGCCGGCGTGCTGCTGTATGCCTTTGCCGCGGCGCTGATCGGCGGCATCGACAGCCCGGGCGGCGCCGTGCTCGGCGGCTTCCTGGTGGGCGTGCTCGAGAACGTGCTCGGTGCCTATGTCGTCGGCAACGAGCTCAAGCTCGTGGTGGCGCTGGTGCTGATCGTCGGCGTGCTGCTGGTGCGGCCCTCGGGCTTCTTCGGCCGCGTGCAGGTGAGCCGCGTATGAGGGCCGGTTCGAAGGCGCGCTGGATCGGCCTCGCGCTGCTGCTCGTGGCGGCGCTGGCGCTGCCCTTCGTCGTCAGCAGCTACCGCAGCTTCCAGTTCACGCTCGTGCTGGTCTACGCGATCGCGCTGCTCGGGCTGAACATCCTCACCGGCTACAACGGCCAGATCTCGCTCGGCCATGGGGCCTTCTATGCCCTCGGCGCCTACGTGGCGGCGATCATGATGGACAAGTTCGGCCTGCCGTACTGGGCCACGGTGCCGGCCGCCGGCGCGCTCTGCCTGGCGGTGGGCTTCCTGTTCGGCCTGCCGGCGCTGCGCCTGGAGGGCTTGTACCTGGCCCTGGCCACCTTCGCGCTCGGCGTGTCGATGCCGCAGCTGCTGAAGCACAAG
This sequence comes from Rubrivivax sp., assembly GCA_016790435.1. Taxonomy (GTDB): domain Bacteria; phylum Pseudomonadota; class Gammaproteobacteria; order Burkholderiales; family Burkholderiaceae_C; genus Rubrivivax. Next base: position 8,850 of record JAEUPE010000272.1, read on the forward strand.
GTGCTCGAGCCGTGGACCGGTGGCGTGCAGGGCATCGTCATCATCAAGCCCGAGGCGCCGTTCTCGCCCTTCGGCCTCAAGCTCACGGCCGACCAGTGGCTCTACCTGTTCACGCTCGCGGTCACCGTGATCATGTTCTGGCTGGCGTGGAACCTGCTGCGCGGGCGCATCGGCCTGGCCTGGGTGGCCATCCGCGATTCGCACGTGGCGGCCACGGCAATGGGCATCGACACCGCCTGGTACAAGTCGCTCGCCTTCGGCGTGAGCGCGATGTACACCGGCGTGGCCGGCGCACTCGGCGCGATCGCGGTGCAGTTCGTGGCGCCCGACAGCTTCACGGTGCTGCTGTCGCTCAGCCTGCTCGTCGGCCTCGTCGTCGGCGGGCTGGCCTCGATCCCGGGGGCGATCTTCGGCGGCCTTTTCATCCAGTTCATCCCCAACGTCGCCGACCAGATCTCCAAGGCTGCGCCGTGGGCGATCTACGGCCTGTTCCTCATCGGCTTCATGTTCCTGATGCCGCAAGGCATCCACGGCGCCATCCGCCTGGCCTGGGCTCGGATGGCGACATGGCGGCGCAAGCCACCCGCACCGGCGCAAGCCCAGCCTGCCCTGCAACCCGTCCCGCGAGGAGATCCG
>JAEUPE010000215.1 GCA_016790435.1 Rubrivivax sp.
CTTCACCACCCCCGAGGGGGGGCGCAAGTTCAAGGACTACCCGGACTTCGTCGTCAATTTCCAGCCCCAGCCGGGCATCGGCTTCCTGATGGGCTGGCGCGGACAGGACGGCAGCCAGCACCTGCGCGGCGAGCCCAACCCGCGCCAGTGGGAGATGTACGCGCAGAACAACTGCGTGTTCCGCTACCACATGCCCGGCGACATGCACTACATGCGCAACTGGAACCGGGCCTACCTGGATTTCGCCAAGGACAAGGGCTGGCGCCAGAAGAACGACCCGGTGCAGCTGGCGCTGTACTCCGACACGCTGCAGGGCTTCCGCCTGGCGGCGCAGGGCCGCTCGGGCGGCCGCCAGCCGCCCGAGGCGCTGCGTGGACGCGTGGCCACCTACTTCGACCCCCTGCCGTTCTGGTACCCGCCGCTGGAGCAGGCCGCCACCGACCTCGCCCAGTACCCGCTGAACGCGGTGACGCAGCGGCCGATGGCCATGTACCACTCCTGGGACTCGCAGAACGCCTGGCTGCGCCAGATCCATGGCCACAACCTGCTGCACGTGCACCCGGACACGGCCACGGCCGCCGGCGTCGCCGACGGCGCCTGGTGCTGGGTCGAGAGCCCCTGGGGCCGGGTGCGCTGCATGGCGCGCCACAGCCAGGCGGTGGAGCCGGGCACGGTCTGGACCTGGAACGCCATCGGCAAGGCCGACGGCGCCTGGCAGCTGGCGCCCGGCGCGGACGAGGCGCGCAAGGGCTTCCTGCTCAACCACCTGATCACCGAGGAGCTGCCCTGCGCGGGCAGCCCCAGCGGGCGCATCAGCAACTCCGACCCGATCACCGGCCAGGCCGGCTGGTACGACGTGCGCGTGCGCATCCGGCCGGCCGAGCCCGAACCGCAGCCCGTGAGCTGGCCGCAGGTGGCCACGATGCCCGCCCCACCCGGCGTGCTCGGCCGCGCGGCCGGGGTGCTGGCCTATATGGCCGGGAGGAAGCGTCCATGATCCAGTGGCTCAAGGACCTGTTGCAGGCCGGCGTCGTCGAGGCGCCGCCGCGCGCCGCGGCACCGGCCCCCACCCCGGCCCCCCGGCGCTCGGCCCGAGCCGAGCCCGGCGAGACCCTGGCCCACCAGCTCGCGTTGGTGATCGACCTCAACGTCTGCGTCGGCTGCCATGCCTGCGTGACCTCGTGCAAGGAGTGGAACACCTCCGGCAGCGCCGGCCCGCTGGCCGACCTCGACCCCTACGGCCAGAGTCCGAGCGGCACCTTCTTCAACCGCGTGCAGAGCTACGAGTCGGGCAATTACCCCGAAACCCAGACCGTGCACTTCCCCAAGAGCTGCCTGCACTGCGAGGACCCGCCCTGCGTGCCGGTCTGCCCCACCGGCGCGAGCTACAAGCGCGCGGCCGACGGCATCGTGCTGGTCGACTACGACAAGTGCATCGGGTGCAAGTACTGCGCCTGGGCCTGCCCCTACGGCGCGCGCGAGCTCGACGAAGAGCGCAAGGTGATGAGCAAGTGCACCCTGTGCGTCGACCGCATCGAGAGCACCACGTTGCCCGTGGCCGAGCGGCGCCCGGCCTGCGTGATGGCCTGCCCGACCAACGCGCGCCTCTTCGGCGACGTGCACGACCCGGACTCCGAGGTTTCGCAGGCCATCCGCGACCGCGGCGGCTACGCGCTGATGCCGGAGTGGGACACGCGCCCGGCCAACCACTACCTGCCGCGCCGGCGCACCGACGCGAAGGTGCATGCCGAAGACCTGCAGCGCAGCGACAACCCGCTCAAGGTGGACGGCCGGCAACCGGCGGCACTGCCGCACGGGCCGGGGCGTGAGGACTTCGCGACATGAACCCCGCCTGGTCCGTGATCCTGCTCACCACCCTGTGCGGCGCCGCGCAGGGGCTCTTTCTCATGCTCTACGGCGCGGAGCTCGCCGGCTGGGCCGGCCGCGGCGGTGTCGGCCCCGGCTTCTTCGCCATGGGCGGCATCGTCGCTTTCGTGCTCACGCTGGCCGCGCTCGGGGCTTCGTTCTTCCACCTCGGCCGGCCGGAGCGGGCCTGGCGCGCGGCGGCGATGTGGCGCACCTCGTGGCTCTCGCGCGAGGTCATCGTGCTGCCGCTGTTCATGGCCGGCGCCTTCTTCTGGACCGTCGGCCACTGGGGCGGCGCTCCGTGGACGCCACTGGTCGGCGCGGCGGCGGCCGTGGCCGCGCTTGCCTTGTACCTGTGCACGGCGATGATCTACATGAGCATCCGCTTCATCCAGGAGTGGGCGAGCGCCTGGACGCTCGTGAACTACACGCTCATCGGGCTGGCCAGCGGTGCCACGCTGGCGGCGGCCCTGGCCGGCGCGCGCGCGCCGGCGCTGGCCCCGGCGCTCACCGCGCTGGCGCTCGCCTTGACCTTGGCAGCCGGTGCGACGCGCGCGGCTTCGCTCGTGCGCAATGCGCGCCTGGCACCGCGCTCGACGATGCAGACGGCCATCGGCATCCGGCATCCGCAGATCCGCCAGCGTGCCATGGGCTTCATGGGCGGGTCGTTCAACACGCGCGAGTTCTTCCACGGCCGCGGCGCGGGCACGTTGCGGTGGGTGAAGTGGGTGATGGCGTTGGCCGGTTTCGTGCTGCCCGCGGCGCTTCTGCTGCTGGCGCTGGTCTCCGCGTGGACGGCGGTCACCCTGCAATGGGTGCTGGCGCTGGCCTTCGCGGCGCAAGCCCTGGGTCTGCTGGCCGAGCGCTGGTTCTTCTTCGCCCAGGCGCGGCACCCGCAGAACCTCTACTACCAGGCGGTGTCGTGAACGCGATGGGCCCGCGACAGGCGCAGATCGTGCGGCCCGCAGAGCGGAGCCTGCGGTGAGCACCGGAGCGACGGCTCGCCGTCATGGCGCACGTCGTGGGTGGTCGGCTGCCGCCGCAGGCGCCTTCATGCTGCTCACCGGCCCCGCCGGCGCCGCGGGAGCGGCGGCCGGCGCCGCCCCGGGGCTGCCATGGGGGGTGTGGCCCGCGGTGCTCTTCGTGGCGTGCTTCGTGATGGGCCTCGTCGCCGTGCCGGCCGGCATCGGCGGCGGCACGCTGTTCGTGCCCATCGTCGGCAGCTTCCTGCCGTTTCACCTCGACTTCGTGCGCGGTGCCGGCCTGCTCGTGGCGCTGGCCAGCGCACTCTCGGCCGGCCCGACGCTGCTGCGCAATGGCCTGGGGAGCCTGCGGCTCGCGCTGCCGCTGGCCGTGCTGGCCTCTGCCGCCTCGATCTTCGGCGCGCTGCTGGGCCTGGCGATGCCGGTGGCTGCGGTGCAGATGCTGCTGGGCGTCCTCGTGCTCGGCATCGTGGCATTGATGTTCTTCTCCAAGCGCAGCGAGTTCCCGGAGGTGCCGCGGCCGGACGTTCTGTCGCAGGCACTGGCGCTGAACGGCATCTTCCTGGACCGGGCCACCGGGCAAACCGTGCATTGGCAGGTGCATCGCACGCTGCCGGGGCTCGCCGTCTTCGCCGGCATCGGCGTGCTGGCGGGCATGTTCGGCATCGGGGCGGGCTGGGCCAACGTGCCGGCGCTGAACCTGCTGATGGGCGCGCCGCTGAAGGTGGCGGCAGGCACTTCCGGGGTCGTGCTGTCGCTGGTGGATTCCTCCGCCGCCTGGGTCTACATCAACCAGGGTGCGGTGTTGCCGATGATCGCCGTGCCATCGGTGCTCGGCATGATGCTGGGCGCACGCATTGGCGCGCGCCTGCTCGACGTGCTGCGCGGCGCGGTGATCCGCCGCCTGGTCATCACCGTGCTGCTGTTCGCCGGCCTCCGGGCGCTGCTCAAGGGCGCGGGGGTGTGGCCATGAAGCCGACCGTGACACGGCCGACGACACCGGTGGGCGCCGTCGACCAGTCCACCGAACAGCAGCGCTATGCCACGTTGCTGGAGTGGTGCACCCGCATCGGCCTCGTCGTCGTCGTGCTCGCCTTCGCGGCCTACCTGCTGGGCCTGGTGCCGGCGCGCGTGCCGCTCGACCGGCTGGCCGAGGTGTGGTCGTTGCCGGTGGAGCAATACCTGCAGGCCACGGGGGGTGCCAAGGGCTGGGGCTGGGTCGGCGAGATCGGGCGCGGCGACATGGCCGCGCTGGCCGGCATCGGCCTGCTGGCCGGCGGTTCGGTCGTGGCGCTGCTGACGCTCGTGCCGCTGTACCTGAAGCGTGGCGACCGGGTCTTCGCGGCGCTGTGCGTGGCCGAGGTGGCGGTGATCCTGCTGGCGGCGTCCGGCATCGTCACCGGCGGCCACTGAGCATGACCTCTGAGCAGGGCATGAGGGCAAGGGGTCAGACTGCATGAGCGCTCGAACCGCCCCGTTGCGCCTGCTGCTGGCCACCGAGCACACCGAGCAAGACGGCGGCGCGGAGGCCGTTGCGCTGGCCCTGGCGCACCGCCGCGGCGAGCCGCTCGCGGCCGTGCTGCCGCTGGCGCGCGACGCCGAGCTCGAGATGGTGGCACCCGCCGCGGCCGAGCGCGCCGATGCCGAGGCGGCGACGCGCCGCGAGGCCCTCGTCGCCCGCGCCCGCGGCACCGGCGTGGCCATGGACCTGCGCCTGCGGCGTGGGCCGCAGCGCCACGCGGAAATCCTCGACGAAGCGCGCGAGCGCAGCGCCGGGCTGCTCGTCATCCGCCGCCGCGGCCGCCGCGGCCTGCTGGCCAACCTGCTGGTGGGCGAGATGGTGAGCCAGGTGCTGGCGCAGGCGACCTGCAGCGTGCTCGTCGTGCCGCGCGAAGGGCAACTGTGGCGGCGCGCGGTCCTGGTGGCCGTCGATCCGCAGCACCGCGAGCCCTCATTGCCGGCCGCCGCGGCCGTCTTCGCGAGCGAATGCGGTGCGGCGTTGCGCCTCGTCTGCGTTGCCCTACGCGATGACCTGCGGCCCGCCGCCGAACAGGCCCTGGCGCAAGCCCTGGGCGACAGCGGCGACGCCGCAGCCCGCGGTGAGGTTCGCGTCGGTGCGGTGGCGACCGAGATCATGGCCGCCGCCGAGGCCTGCGAGGCCGATTTGATCGTGGTCGGTCGCCATGGCAGCGGCCAGGCCCGTGCCCGGCTCGGCAGCGTGGCGCGCGAGGTCACGGGGCGGGCGGCCTGCCCTGTGCTCGTGCACGCTCCCGCCCCCGCATCGTTGCCCGCGAAAGGCTCCTGAATGAGCGACGCCCTGACCTACCTCGTGAAGGCCCGGCCCGATGCCGTGGGCCACTACTTCGCCTTCCTCAAGGACTGCGGCAAGCACCTCGACCCGAAGACACGCAACCTGATCAGCCTCATCACCAAGGTGCACGCGCAGACCGAGCGCGGCTTCCGCCAGTACCTGGGCCGTGCGCTGCGCGAGGGCTGCACGCCGATGGAGGTGCTGGACGCGTTGCTGATGGCCTTTCCGGCGCTGGGCCTGGCGAAGATCGTGTGGGCCGTGGACATCATCCTCGCGATGGACCTGCCTGACTTCAGGCCGGAGGCGCTGCAAGCCGCAGCCGAAGCCCGATGGCACGACGTGATGGCCATCGGCGATCTTGCGCCGGGCGCGACGTCCCGCGTCGAGTGCGACGGCCGCGGACTCTTCGTGCACCGGGCGGCGAGCTCTGCCGCCGCCGGCGCGGACGAGTGGCGTGTCTACGACAGCCGCTGTCCGCACCAGGTGACCAACATCCCGCATCTGGCCCTTCAAGGCCATACGTTGACCTGCCCGAAACATGAGTGGGTCTTCGACGTGCGCTCCGGCGAGTGCGTTGCGAAGGGCACGAGCCCGCTGAAGTGCTGGCCCAGCAAGGTGGAGAACGGCCGCCTGCTGGCGCATTGGTAGTCACACCCGACCGCCCACCGGCCAACCCCTGCCTCACCTCTGGAGAACCGCCCGAATTGGCGCGGATGGACGGCTTCGTCCGTTCGAAACGACCCTCATCACCTGACCAAGGAGATCCCGATGACCCGCATCTTGTCCCCGGCCCGCATCTCTCGTCGTTCGTCCCTGCTGCGTGCCTGCCTGGTGGCAGGGGCTGCGCTGACCGCCTTGCCCGCGCTGGCCACCAACGGCTACTTTCCGCACGGCTACGGCCTGAAGGCCAAGGGCATGGGCGGCGCCTCCCTGGCGATGGCCCAGGACAGCCTGGGCGGCGCCACCAACCCGGCCGCCATGGTCTGGGCGGGCGACCGCGCCGACCTCGGCATCGACGGCTTCAGCCCGAAGCGAGACGCCGAACGCACCGGCGCTGGCTTCGCGACGCTCAACGGGCAGGTGAGCAGCGACAAGGAGCTCTTCTGGGTGCCCGAGATCGGCTTCAACCGCATGCTCGGCTCGACGCTCTCGCTCGGCCTCACGGTGTACGGCAACGGCGGCATGAACACCACCTACCCGCAGGGCAACTTCAACTGCGGCGGCGGCGCGGCCAACATGCTGTGCGGAAGCGGCACCCTGGGCGTGGACCTGTCGCAGCTGGTCGTCGCGCCCACGCTCGCCTGGAAACCCGCGCCCGATCATTCGATCGGCGTCGCGCTGCTGCTGGGCTACCAGCGCTTCAAGGCCGAGGGCCTGCAGGCGTTCGACAACGCACCGGGCTTTCCGCCCTTCACCGGCGCGCCGGGCAGCGTCACCAACAACGGCTACGACAGCTCCACCGGCGTCGGGCTGCGCGTGGGCTGGATGGGGCGCCTGCTGCCCGCGCTCACGGTGGGCGCGGCCTACGCGCCGAAGATGAACATGAGCCGCTTCGACAAGTACAAGGGCCTGTTCGCGGGTGCCGGCGACTTCGACATCCCCTCGCACTACGGTGTCGGCGTGGCCTTCGCGCCGATGCCCGGCCTGACCTTGACGGTGGACGTGGCGCGCATCAACTACAGCGACGTGCCCGCGGTCTCCAACCCGAGCTCGAACCAGGCACCGCTCGGCGCGGCCAACGGCCCGGGCTTCGGCTGGCAGGACATCGACGTCTACAAGCTCGGCGTCTCCTGGCAGGCCACGCCCGCGCTCACGCTGCGTGCCGGCTACAACCGCGGCGACAACCCGATCGGCAGTGCCGACGTGAGCTTCAACATCCTCGCCCCCGGCGTGATGAAGGAGCACTACACGGCCGGCTTCACCTTCATGGTCACGCCGACGAGCGAGATCACCGCCGCGCTGATGGTGGCGCCGCGCCAGACGGTGACGGGTTCGTCGTTCTTCAACGCCGTGCTCGGCCCGGGCGCCGGCGGCAACGAGACCATCGGCATGAAGCAGAGCTCGTTCGGCGTCGCTTGGGGCTTCAAGTACTGATACCACTTCGCGATCATTCGATCAGATCGGCTCTATCGAGAGGGCGCCACGAGGCAGTGGCGGGATCGGGACGGCGGGGTGCCCTGCGCCGCGAATGTCCTCTTTCAATGGCCCGGCTTCGCAGGGCCCTTGAATGCCCCCTTGATTTCGCTGCGCAGGGCACCCCGCCGTCCCGATCCGGCACCCGCAGCGGCACCCCACGAAGAAAACTCTGCGATGACAGATGTCGGTGCACGCCGAGGATGCCGGGTGGCCGGCGCAGCGAAGT
>JAEUPE010000045.1 GCA_016790435.1 Rubrivivax sp.
CCGCATCATCCAGATCGGCGCCACGCGCATCGTCGCCGCTCGCCTGCGCCGGCAGGAGACCTTCGACCAGCTCGTCGACCCCGAGCGCGCGCTCAGCGAAGCCGGCATCGCCATCCACGGCATCCGGCCCGAGATGCTGCAGGGCCAGCCGAAGCTCGGCGCCGTGCTGCCCGCCTTCCACGCCTTTGCGCACGAGACCGTGCTCGTGGCGCACAACGCGGCGTTCGACATGCGCTTCCTGCAGCTGGCCGAGGCCGACACCGGCGTGCGCTTCGAGCAGCCGGTGCTGGACACGCTGCTGCTGTCGGCGGTGGTGCACCCGAAACAGGAGAACCACAGCCTGGAGGCCATCGCGGCGCGGCTGGGCGTCACCGTGCTCGGCCGGCACACGGCGCTGGGCGATGCGATGGTCACTGCGGAGGTGTTCATGAAGCTCGTGCCGCTCCTGGAGGGGATGGGGATCGCGACGCTGGGGCAGGCGCTCGCCGCCTCCCAGGAGACCTACCTGGCTCGCCTGCGGTACTGAAGCGCCGCTCACCTCGCGGCGTGCCGAGGCGGCGTCGGCGCGCATCGAGCCGGTCGATGTCTCGGCAGGCCAGGTCCCAACTTCCCGCTGGTAGCCTCCGCGTGATGGAATCCGCCGGCGCCTTCCTGCAAGCCCTGTGGATCGGCCTGGCCATCGCCGCGCCCGTCGGGCCGATCGGCCTGCTGGTCATCCAGCGCACCCTCGACCACGGCCGCGCCGTGGGCTTGGCCACCGGGCTCGGCGCAGCGGTGGCCGACGCTTGCTATGGCGCCGTCGGCGCCTTCGGCGTCGCGGTGGTGATGAACGCGCTGCAGGCCGCGCGCGTGCCGCTCGCCATCGCCGGCGGCGCGCTGCTGCTCTGGCTGGCCTGGCGCAGCTGGATCGCCGTGCCCGCCGAGCGCGCCGCCGAGGTCGCGGCTGCGCCGGGCCTCGGCGCATCGTTCGCGGCCACCTTCGCGCTGACGCTGTCCAACCCGGCCACCATCCTCTCGTTCATCGCCATCTTCGGCACCATGGGCGCGCGCCAGGCCGGACCGATGTCGCCGCTGCCGATGGTGCTGGGCGTGCTGCTCGGCTCGGCCCTGTGGTGGCTGCTGCTCAGCGCCGCGGTGTCACGGCTGCGCCACCACCTGGACCCGCAGGCGCGGCGCTGGGTCGGGCGCATCTCGGCGCTGTTGCTGGCCGGGTTTGCCTTGTGGCAGTGGGCGGGGCTGTTGCCGCCGTCAAGCGGAACGCGTTCACCCGGTGCCCGTATGGGCCCGACGTCCCCTCGATTGAGTGGATGGGTACAGCCGCCGGCATTGACGTTGCGCACCGTCTCGCCATCCTCTTCGCGTGACGATGCGGGTGTCCGGCTTCACTGCCAGCGCGCAGTGGGTATCGGGCGCCATTCAGGGGGGAATCGGGATGACGCGTTTGCCGGTGATTCCTGGCCGCAGCCTGGCCAGCCTTGCGTTGGCCCCAGCCCGCCCGCGTGTCGATGGCGACGGTCATGTCGAAGGCCTTGGTGCGTGTTGGCGTCGGGTGATGGCGTTCGCGCGGTCGGCCCTGTGCCTTCTCGCGGCGGTTGTGCCTCTGCAGGCACTGGCGCAGGCCAACTCGGCGCCGGTCGCCCTCAACGACGTCTACACCGTGGCGCAAGGCGGCACTCTGAGTGTCGCGGCACCCGGGGTGCTCGCCAACGACACCGACGCCAACGGCGACAACCTCTTTGCCTGGCGCGTCTCGAGCCCTGCCACGGGAACGATCTCGTTCGCGTCGAACGGCGGCTTCACCTACCGGCCGCCGGCCGGGTTCACCGGGACGGTCACCTTCGGCTACCGCGCTTATGACACCCGCTTCGCGTTCTCGCCCCGCGCCACCGTCACGATCAACGTGGTCGGCGCGGCCAATCAGGCGCCACAGATCACGAGCGCACCGGTCACCACCGCGACCGTGGGCGCCAGCTACAGCTACGACGTCAACGCGGCCGATCCCAACGGTGATGCACTCGCCTACTCGCTGACGCAGGCGCCCGCAGGCATGACGATCAACGCCGCGAGCGGCCTGATCGCATGGACGCCAACCGCGGCGCAGGCAGGCTCGCAAGCCGTGACGGTGCGCGCGGCCGACCCGGGCGGCCTGGCCGCCACCCAGTCTTTCACGGTCAACGTGGGCGCGGCCAACGCGGCGCCGCAGATCACCACGTCGGCGGTGACCGCGGCTAGGGTGGGCGTGTCCTACGCCTACGACGTGAACGCGACCGATCCCAACGGCGACACGCTGACTTACTCGCTCTCGCAAGCCCCTTCGGGCATGACGATCAACGCTGCCAGCGGCGTGATCGCGTGGACACCGACGGCGGCCGGTTCACAGGGTGTGACGGTTCGCGTGGCCGACCCGGGTGGACTGGCCGCCACGCAGGCCTTCACGATCACCGTGGCCGCTGCCAACGCGGCGCCGCAGATCACGACCACACCGGTGACCTCGGGCACCGTGGGCGTGGCCTACGCCTACGACGTGAACGCCACCGATCCGAACGGTGATGCGCTGACCTACTCGCTGACACAAGCGCCCTCCGGGATGACGATCAATGCCTCGAGCGGCCTGATCGCCTGGACACCGGGCACGGCCGGCTCGCAAGCCGTGACCGTGCGCGTCGCCGACCCCGCGGGCCTGGCCGCGACGCAGAGCTTCACCATTGCCGTGGCGGCGGGCAACGCGGCGCCGCAGATCACCAGCGTGGCGCTGACCACCGGCACGGTGGGCGTGGCCTACGCCTACGACGTGAACGCGGCCGATCCGAACGGCGACACGCTGACCTACTCGCTGACGCAGGCCCCGTCGGGCATGGCCATCAACGCCTCGACCGGCATGGTCACGTGGGTGCCCACGACGGCCGGTTCGCAAGGGGTCACGGTGCGCGTCGCCGACCCCGGTGGCCTGGCCGCGACGCAGAGCTTCACCATCACCGTCGCCGCTGCCAACGCCGCGCCGCAGATCACCACGACGCCGGTGACCGCTGCCACGGTGGGGGCGGCCTATGCCTATGACGTGAACGCCACCGACCCCAACGGGGACGTGCTCGCCTATTCGCTCACGCAGGCACCCAGTGGCATGTCGATCGGCGCGGGCACCGGGCTCATCGCGTGGACACCTTCGACCGCGCAGGTCGGCAGCCAGCCGGTCACGGTGCGCGTGGCCGACCCCGGCGGGCTCGCGGTGACGCAGGCGTTCACGATCACCGTGGTCCCGGCCAGCCCGGTGCCGACGACGACGCGCGTCGATGCGGCCACGCCGGCCACCTACGCGGCCGCGGCCGGCAGCCAGCTGGCCATCACGCTGAACTGGTACCGCCTGCGGATGGCGGCGAACTACCTGCAGTTCATGCACCTGGTCAACGCTGCCGGGCAGACGTGGTCGGTGGACGACCACTCGACCACTTCGGCCACGTGGACGCCCGGACCCTTCAGCGAGGTCCGCACGATCACCGTGCCGGCCGGCCTGGCCAATGGCACGTACGACATCCGCGTCGGCCTGTCCGGTGGCAACCCGTGGACCGACCTGACCCTCGCGATGGGCGCGGGCGTCACCGACCCGGCCGGCGACCACCGCTACCGCGTGGGCACGCTCACGCTGGGCAGCGTCGCCAACCAGGCGCCGGCCATCACCACCTCGCCGCCGACTGCCGGCGTGGTCGGCACTGCGTACGCCTACGACGTGAACGCCACCGACCCGAACGGCGACGTGCTCACCTACTCGCTGACGCAGGCGCCGAGCGGGATGAGCATCAACGCCTCGAACGGATTGATCGCCTGGACGCCTTCGTCGGCGCAGCTGGGCAGCCAAACGGTCACCGTGCGTGTGGCCGACCCGGGTGGGCTGGCCGCCACGCAGGCGTTCAGCATCAATGTCGCTGCCGCCGGCAATGCCGCGCCGCAGATCGGCACCACGGCCGTCACCACCGCCACCGTCGGGGTCGCCTACGTCTACGACGTCAATGCCACCGATCCCAATGGCGACGCGCTCACCTACTCGCTGACGCAGGCGCCCTCGGGCATGACCATCCAGGCGGCGAGCGGCCTCATCGCCTGGACACCCACCGCGGCCCAGGTGGGCACGCAGGCGGTGACGGTGCGCGTGGTCGATCCCGGCGGGCTGGCGGCGACGCAGGCGTTTTCCGTCACCGTGGGCACGGCACCGCCGCCGGCGCCCGGGCCGATGACGATGTCCTGCGCCGATGGCAGCGGCTGGCAGTGCAGCGGCGAGACCGTCCTGCGCAGCGACAACGGCGTGGCGCTCACGCGCTCCGGCGTGCAGGTCTACGGCCGCTCGACGAGCGACCTCGGTGCGTCGAACCCGAACATCTCCAACGCCACCGGGTTGCAGATCGTCACGGGCGGCACGGCCGAGATCCGCGTGCGCAAGGATGCCAACGCCGCGCCGAACTCGGTGGCCGTGCTGCTGAGCAACCTGTCGATCCTCTGGAACGGCGCGGCCGACCGGCCGCAAGTCATCGAGACCTTCAATCCGACGGCCGGCCGCGTCTTCCTCAACGGCAGCGGTGCGCTGACCTTCGGCGCGCTGCCGCCCCCCTCGGACCTGAGCTACTACGACTTCGCTACACGCGGCACTGGTGCGACGCGGGCCAACTACGCCACCAATCGCTACTTCCCGCGCGCCGACCCGCCACGCTGCGATCCCGGCTGGTGCGCCACGGCCGAGACCACGGGCCCACAGTACGGCACCGGCACCTGGCGTGGTGGCGGCACCGATGCCGACATGCTGGCCGCGAGCCGTTACCACGAGGACGGCGACATCCACGCCGGCAATGGCCTGCCCGACGCCAACGGCAACCCGACTTGGCTGCCAGGCGGCAACGGCTTTGGCGTGCCGGTGCCGGGCTCCAAGGGCTATCGCACGCTGAACCTCTGGAACTACCGCTACGCCAACGTGGCCTCGTGGTTCACGCAGGACACCGTGAACATCGCCGAGTGGGGCGGCGTTTTCGAGCACAACAAGAACCGGCGCGGATTCGTCGCCTTCGGCGACACCACCGACCCGGCGCTCGTGCCCACCAGCGGCGGCGCCAGCTACGCCGGCGTGGTGCACGGCCAGTACTCGGCCAACGGCTCGAGCGACCCGGTGCCGTTCATCGGCACGGCCACGGTGTCGGTGAACTTCGCCACGCGCAGCGTCACGGTTTCGATCCAGAACACGGTGAGGAACGACGGCAGTGGTGCGGCGCTGCCGCTGGCGATGACGGCGACCACGGTGCTCGGCACGGGCGGCAATGCCAACCACCTGACTGGCGCGGCGGCCAGCGGCAGCCTGAGTGGCGGGCTGGGCGCGCGCCTTTTCGGACCCATCGCCACCGGTGGCAGCGGCAGCGGCCCTGCGGAGCTGGGCGGGGCCTATTCGCTGTCGAACGGCACCGCTGCCGTGGTGGCAGGGTTCATCGCGCGCAAGCAGTAGTGGCCGGAAGTAGGGGCCGGAGCCGGGCCGTGGCAGGCGGGCGTTGCTTGGCGCAAGCGCCTGCTCGGCGCGCCTGGATGTAGCGCCAGCGGCGCGCCCGGCGCGCCGTCAGCCGGCGAACAGCCCTTTGTGCTGCTCACGCAGCAGGTTCTTCTGCACCTTGCCCATCGCATTGCGCGGCAGGTCGGGCACGACGAACACGCGCTTGGGCACCTTGAAGTTGGCGATGCGCGTCTTCAGCGAGGCGAGGATCGCCTCGGCGTCGAGCGCCGCGCCGGGCTTGGGCACGATGGCGGCCACGCCGACCTCGCCGAAGTCGGCATGTGGCACGCCGACCACGGCGCTCTCGGCGACACCCGGCATGTCATTGATGAAGCCCTCGATCTCGGCCGGGTAGACGTTGTAGCCGCCGCTGATGATGAGGTCCTTGCTGCGCCCGACGATGGTGACGTAGCCGTCGCCATCGATGCGGCCGACGTCGCCGGTCTTGAACCACAGGTCGTTGGTGAACTCGTCGGCGGTCTTCTCGGGCATGCGCCAGTAGCCCTTGAAGACGTTGGGGCCCTTGACCTCGATGCCGCCGATCTCGCCGGTGACCACGGGGCGGCCCTTGTCGT
>JAEUPE010000054.1 GCA_016790435.1 Rubrivivax sp.
CAACCTCGGCCTCATCGGCGGCATCGAGCTCACGCCGATGGCCGGCGAGCCGACCAAGCGCGCCTTCAACATCTTCCTCGACTGCTGGAAGCAGGGCGTGCTCGTTCGCACCACCGGCGACATCGTCGCCCTCTCGCCGCCGCTCATCGTCGAGAAGGGCCAGATCGACCAGATCGTCGACACACTGCGCGGTGCCATCCGGCGCGCGGCCTGAACGCCGAACGGTCCCTTCCGCAACCTCCCACCCGCACCATCGAGGGCCTGCCTAGCGCATACCTTCCCCGCCTGCCCATGCCCTTGCTCGACACCGATCAGGAGCTGACCCGCCATTCGTACTACGCCGCCACCGCGGCGCGGACTCAGCCTCACCCGGCCCTCCAGGGCGACACCCGCTGCGACGTGGCGGTGGTGGGCGGCGGGCTGGCCGGCCTCTCGGCGGCCATCGATCTGCGGCGGCGTGGCTTCGACGTCGTGCTGCTCGAGGCGCACGAGGTCGGCTTCGGTGCCAGCGGTCGCAACGGCGGGCAGGCCATCCATGGCCTGGCCTGCGACCAGGAGATCATCGAAGCCCAGCTCGGCCTCGACGAGGCGAGGCGCATCTGGGCCATGTCGATCGAGGCGCTGGACCTGCTGCGCGAGCGCATCAGCGAACACGGCATCGATTGCGACTGGCGCGACGGCTACCTGAGCCTTGCCACCAGCGCGCGCAAGGGTCGCGACCTCACCGCCTGGGCCGATCGCATCGAGTCGGTGTACGGCTACCCCCTCACGCGCATCGGCCCGGCCGAGATCGGGCGCTGGATCGCCAGCACCCGATTCCATGGCGGCGTGCACGATGGCCGCTCCGGCCATCTGCATCCGTTGAAGTACACGCGCGGCCTGGCCCGCGCCGCGGTGGCCGGTGGCGTGCGGCTGTACGAGCGCACGCCCGCGCGGACCCTGGAGCAAGGCGCGCAGCCGGTGTTGCGCTGTGCCGGCGGCACCGTCACGGCGAAGCAGGTGCTGCTGGCGGGCAACGTCTACCTGCACGCCAGCCGGCCCGCGCTGGTAAAGCCGCTGGCGTCCCGCGTCATGCCGGTGGGAACCTACATCGCGTGCAGCGAGGCACTCGATCCCGCGCAGGCAACGAGCCTCGTGCCCTCGGGCTCGGCCGTCTGCGACACCAACTTCGTTCTCGACTACTTCCGTCCCACGGCCGACCACCGCATGCTCTACGGCGGCCGCGTCAGCTACAGCACCACCACGCCCGCCAACCTCCCGGACAGCATGCGACGTCGCATGGTCGCCACCTTCCCCCAACTCTCAGCCGCGAAGGTCGAGTTCGCATGGGGTGGCTTCGTCGACATCTCGATGAACCGGGCCCCCGACTTCGGCCGCTTGCCACCGACCAGTGCCGGGCTGCCGGAGAACGTGTATTACCTGCAAGGCTTCTCGGGCCATGGCCTCGCGCTCACGGGGCTGGCCGGGCGCCTGGTGGCCGAGGCGATGGCGGGTGACGCTTCGCGCTTCGACGTCTTCGCGCGCCTGAGGCATCGCGACTTCCCGGGCGGCGAGGCGCTGCGCACGCCGGCGCTGGTCCTCGGGATGGCCTGGTATCGCCTGCGCGATATGCTCGGGTGACGCCGCCGTTTGGGCAACCCCATCGGGCAGCCAGCATGAAGCAGACCCTTTCATCCTCCGCCGGCAAACCCGTGGTGCTCGTGCCGGCGTGCAACAAGCCGCTCGGCGAACACCCGTTCCACGTCGCCGGCCGCAAGTACGTCGACGCGGTGCGGCTGGCCGGTGCCCTCCCGCTCGTGGTGCCCCGCCTGGAAGGCGACGAGATCGAGGCTGTGCTCGATCTCGCGCACGGCGTGCTGCTCACCGGCTCGGCGTCGAACGTCCACCCCTCTCATTTCGGCGAGCCGGTGCGCGACGAGACGCTGCCACTGGACCCCGAACGCGACGCGTGGACGCTGCCGCTCATCCGTGCCGCGCTGGCGCGCGGCATGCCGCTCATCGCCATCTGCCGCGGCGCGCAGGAATTCAACGTCGCGTTCGGCGGCACGCTGCACCAGGCCGTGCAGGAGGTGGACGGCCACGCCGACCACCGCGCCCCGGCGGGCCAACCGGCCGAGGTGCAGTACGGGCCAGCGCACCCGGTGCACGTGGTGCCGGGCAGCCGCCTCGCCCACATCGTCGGCACCGAACCTTTCGACGTGAACTCGGTTCATGGCCAGGGCATGAAGAGCCTGGCGACCGGGCTCGTGGTCGAAGCAAGGGCGCCCGACGGCCTCGTCGAGGCCTTCAGCCATGGCGGCGCGGCGGGCTTCAATCTCTGCGTGCAATGGCACCCCGAGTGGAAAGCCGCCGAGAACCCGGTCTCGCGCCGCCTCTTCGCCGCCTTCGGCGATGCGGTGCAACGGTATCGCGACCACGGTCGCGAACATGCCGGCGAACATGTCCGCGAACATGCAAGCGGCGACCTGCCCGGCCTGCCGCGCGAACCGCTGCCGCACCCGCCCCTGGCGCCCGAGCCAGCGACCTTCGGCGCCTAGTCCGCCCCGGCGCGCCAGCCGGCCGGACCAGCGATCCCTCCGGCGCCGCCACGGTCATCGCCTCCCGGGCCCAGTGGCGCACTCCGGCGCCACGTACCCGACCCGATCCCCGAAGTTTCCAGCCCGCGAGGGCCCGTCCCATGAACTCCAAGTCCCATTTCACCTTCAGCGAGCTCGAGAGCTGGCTCAACGAACGCCGTGTCACCGAGATCGAGTGCCTCGTGCCCGACCTCACCGGCGTGGCGCGCGGCAAGATCCTGCCGCGCGAGAAGTTCACCGAGGACCGCGGCATGCGGCTGCCCGAAGTGGTCGTCGCCATGGGCGTCACGGGCGAGTTCCCCGAGGAGGGGCCGTACTACGACGTCATCAACCCCACCGACCGCGACATGCACCTGCGGCCGGACCCGAGCACCGTGTGCATCGTGCCTTGGGCCACCGACCCGACGGCGCAGGTCATCCACGACTGCTACGACCGCGACGGCACGCTCGTGCCCTATGCGCCGCGCTCGGTGCTTCGGCACGTCTGCGGGCTCTACGAAGCCAAGGGCTGGAGCCCCGTGGTCGCCCCGGAACTCGAGTTCTATCTCGTGGCTCGCAACACGGACCCCGACGTGCCGCTGAAGCCCCCCATCGGCCGCAGCGGCCGCAGCGAGACGGGCCGGCAGGCCTACTCGATCGACGCGGTCAACGAGTTCGACCCGCTCTTCGAGGACGTCTACGACTACTGCGAGAAGATGGAGCTCAACGTCGACACGCTGATCCACGAGGTCGGCGCCGGCCAGATGGAGATCAACTTCTTCCACGACCACCCGCTCGGGCTGGCCGACGAGGTCTTCCTCTTCAAGCGCACGGTGCGCGAGGCGGCGATGCGCCACGACATGTTCGCCACCTTCATGGCCAAGCCGATCGCCGGCGAGCCGGGCAGCGCCATGCACGTGCACCAGAGCGTGGTCGAGAAGGCGGGCGGGCGCAACATCTTCAGCAACGAGGACGGCACGCCGAGCCGCGAGTTCTTCTGGTACATCGGTGGCCTGCAGAAGTACATCCCGGCCGCGATGGCGCTCTTCGCGCCCTACGTCAACAGCTACCGGCGCCTCGCCCGCGCCAGCTCCGCGCCGATCAACATCCAGTGGGGCACCGACAACCGCACCGTGGGCATCCGCAGCCCGGTGGCGGTGCCGGCGGCGCGGCGCATCGAGAACCGCGTCATCGGCGCCGACGCCAACCCCTACGTGGCGCTGGCTGCCACGCTGGCCTGCGGCTATCTCGGCATCGTCAACCGCATCGAGCCCACCGCCGAGTGCAAGGGCGACGCCTACCTCGGCGACTACCAGCTGCCGCGCAGCCTGGGCGAGGCGCTGCAGATGCTGCGCGCGGAGCAGGACCTCGCCGACGTGCTCGGCCAGGGCTTCGTCACCGTGTACTCCGAGATCAAGGAGATCGAGTACGCTGAGTTCATGAAGGTGATCAGCTCGTGGGAACGCGAGCACCTTCTCCTGCACGTCTGAGGAGCCGCCCGATGAGCAACAACACCACCGGCACTCGCAGCACCCGCAGCACCCGCGATTGGCAGGAAGCCGACGCCCGCCACTTCCTGCACCCCTTCACCGACTTCCAGTCGCTGGCGAAGAAGGGCTCGCGCATCATCACGCGCGCCGACAACATCTACCTGTGGGACAGCGACGGGAACAAGATCCTCGACGCGATGAGCGGCCTGTGGTGCGTGAACGTCGGCTACGGACAGAAGGCGCTCATCGACGCGGCGACGAAGCAGCTCGGTGAGCTGCCCTTCTACAACGCGTTCTTCCAGACCGCCACGCCGCCGGCCATCGAACTGGCCGAACTGCTTGCCGAGGTCAGCCCGCCCGGCTTCGAGCATGTCTTCTTCAGCGGCTCGGGCAGCGAGGGCAACGACACCATCGTGCGCATGGTGCGTCGGTACTGGGACGTGCTCGGCGAACCCGGGCGCGACATCATCATCAGCCGCCACAACGCCTATCACGGCAGCACGATGGCCGGGGCGTCGCTCGGGGGCATGGCCGGCATGCATGCGCAGGGCGGGCTGCCGATTCCCGGCATCGTGCACATCCCCCAGCCTTACTGGTGGGATCACGGCCGTCACCAGGGCCTGTCTCGCGAGCAGTTCGGCCTGCTCGCCGCCAGCTGGCTGGAGGACCGCATCCTCGAGCTTGGGCCACATCGGGTGGCCGCCTTCATCGGCGAGCCGGTGCAGGGCGCCGGCGGCGTGATCATTCCGCCGTCGACCTACTGGCCGGAGGTGCAGCGCATCTGCGACAAGTACGGCGTGCTGCTCGTCAGCGACGAAGTCATCTGCGGCTTCGGCCGCACCGGCCGCTGGTTCGGCAGCGAGACGATGGGCGCCCGGCCCGACCTGATGACCTTCGCCAAGGGCGTGACGAGCGGCTACATCCCGCTAGGCGGAGTGATGGTGGGTGACCGCGTGGCCAAGATGCTCATCGAGCGCGGCGGCGAGTTCGCCCATGGCTACACCTACTCCGGGCACCCGGTGGCCTGCGCCGTGGGCCTGGCCAACGTGCGCCTGATCCGCGATCTGGGCCTGGTCGAGCGCGTACGCACCGACGTGGGACCCTATCTTGCAGCGGCGTACCGGGAACTGGCCTCTCATCCGCTCGTGGGTGACGCCGAAACCTGCGGCCTCATGGGCGCCCTGCTGCTCGTGGCGGACAAGTCCGGGGGCAAAGCCTTCGCGCCTGAGCTCGAGATCGGCATGGTCTGCCGCGGCCATTGCTTCCGCGAAGGTCTGATCATGCGCGCCGTGGGCGACCGCATGATCATCGCGCCGCCCCTCGTGATCACGCGCGCGCAGATCGACGAGATGGTGGGCCTCATCCGCCGCTGCCTCGACCTGACGCTCGCCGACGCCGTGCGCGAGGGCTGGCTGAAGTCCGCCTGACGCCCCCTTGGCCGGCGCGCAACACCGCGCGCTTCCCCGGATAGCCCCGAAGCTGGCCCGTGGCTTGCAATCGTCTGGTTGCAGTCCCGCAGTCTTCCCTGTCTCGCCGTCCGGAGGAATCGCCGATGTCCCGCGTGAAGAAGATCGTCTCGGCCGTCGCCGCCCCTGTCCTCGCCAGCCTCGCCGTCAGTCTCGGCATCCTGAGCGTGCCCGCCTTCGCCCAGGCCGAGGACCCGGTGCTCAACATCTACAACTGGTCCGACTACATCGCCGAAGACACCATCCGCAACTTCGAGCGCGAGACCGGCATCCGCGTCCGCTACGACAACTTCGACAACAACGAGA
Organism: Rubrivivax sp.; assembly: GCA_016790435.1. Classification (GTDB taxonomy): domain Bacteria; phylum Pseudomonadota; class Gammaproteobacteria; order Burkholderiales; family Burkholderiaceae_C; genus Rubrivivax. The sequence goes on from JAEUPE010000054.1 coordinate 5,818, forward strand.
TCGTGCATGCCAAGCTCGTGGCCGGCAAGACGGGCTACGACATCGTCATCCCGAGCTCCAACTGGGCCAAGCTGCAGATCGACGGTGGCCTGCTGCGCAAGATCGACAAGGGCCTGCTGCCCAACCTGAAGAACCTCGACCCCGCCGTGCAGGCGCAGCTCGGGCGCATGGACCCGGGCAATGAGTACATGGTCAACTGGCTCTGGGGCTTCACCTCGGTGGGCATCAACGTCGACAAGGTCAAGGCGGCGCTCGGCAGCACGCCCATGCCCGACAACGCCTGGGACCTCGTCTTCAAGCCCGAGTACATCAGCAAGCTCAAGGGTTGCGGCGTCAGCTTCCTCGACAGCGCCACCGAGGTGGTGCCGGCCGCCCTGCACTACCTCGGCAAGCCCAGCTTCAGCAAGAACACGGGTGACTACGCCCAGGCGGCCGCGCTGCTGAAGAGCGTGCGGCCCTTCGTCACTCTGTTCAGCTCGTCGGGCTACATCAACGACATGGCCAACGGCTCCATCTGCGTGGCACTGGGCTGGAACGGCGACATCAACATCGCCCGCCAGCGTGCCATCGACGGCAAGACCGGCCAGAACATCCAGGCCCTGCTGCCCAAGAGCGGCGGCCTGCTCTTCTTCGACGTCATGGTCATCCCGGCCGATGCGCCGCGCCCGAGCAACGCCCACAAGTTCATCAACTACGTCCTGCGCGGCGACGTGCATGCGGGGCTGACCAACAAGGTCTTCTACGCCAACCCCAACACCGCGAGCCGCCCGTACATCAAGCCCGAGGTGGCCGCCAACCCCACGGTCTTCCTCCCGCCGGCCGAGCTGGCCAAGATGGTGGCGCCCGACGCGCTCAACAACGACCTGCGCCGCCTCATGACCCGCACCTACACGTCGTTCAAGACGGGTCTTTGATCCCGACCCGCGAGCAGACCGAGCCCGCCATGGCCGAGGCCACCGCTTTCCTTCGCATTGCCGACGTCGTCAAGGAGTTCGGCTCCGAGAGCGGCAGCTATCGCGCGGTCGACAGCGTCAGCGTCGACATCGCCAAGGGCGAGATCTTCGCGCTGCTCGGTCCCTCGGGCTGCGGCAAGAGCACGCTGCTGCGCATGCTGGCCGGCTTCGAGACCCCCACCTCGGGCCACATCCTGCTCGATGGCCGAGACCTCGCCGGTGCGCCGCCGTTCGAGCGGCCGATCAACATGATGTTCCAGAGCTACGCGCTCTTCCCGCACCTCACGGTGTGGGAGAACATCGCCTTCGGCCTGCGGCGCGAGGGCAAGCCGAAGGCCGAGGTGGCCGATCGGGTGGAAGCCATGCTCAAGCTCGTGCAGCTGGGCAAGTTCGCGCAGCGCAAGCCGCATCAGCTTTCCGGCGGCCAGCAGCAGCGCGTGGCGCTGGCGCGCAGCCTGGCCAAGCAGCCACAACTGCTGCTGCTGGACGAGCCGCTCGGCGCGCTGGACAAGAAGCTGCGCGAGCAGACTCAGATCGAGCTCGTCAACATCATCGAGCAGGTCGGCGTCACCTGCGTCATGGTCACGCACGACCAGGAGGAGGCGATGACGATGGCGCATCGCATCGCCGTCATGCGCGACGGGCGCTTCATGCAGATCGGCGCACCCGGCGAGCTCTACGAGACACCCTCGAGCCGCTTCGTGGCCGACTTCATCGGCAACGTCAACCTGATGGAAGGCACCCTGGACGTCGACGCTGCCGACCACTGCGTCATCGGCTGTGCCGACGTGCGCCATTTCGTCGGCCACGGCATCACCGGCACCGAGGGCATGGCGGTGACCGTGGCCCTGCGGCCCGAGAAGGTCGCCATCGGGCGCGAGGCGCCCGCCGACACGGAGCACAACGCCGTGCGCGGCACGGTGAAGGAGAAGTCCTACTTCGGCAGCTTCACCGTCTATCACGTGGCGCTCGCGAGCGGCGCCGTGCTCAAGGCGAGCGAGGCCAACACCGAGCGCCACCGCGACGCCGAGATCACCTGGGGTGAGTCGGTCTGGGCTTCCTGGTCGCCCACGGCGCACGTGGTGCTCACGCAATGACGACTCCGGCGTCCGCCAGAAGCGCGCATGGCTTGCCGCTGGTGAAGCGGCAATGAATCGGCAATGAAGCTCCGAGGCCTGGTCTCCGGGCGCACGGCGGTCATCGCACTGCCGATGCTCTTCCTGTTGCTGTTCTTCCTGGCGCCCTTCTTCATCGTCGGCAAGATCAGCGTCTCCGAGATGGAGACGGTCAACTTCAAGCCCCTGCTGGCCTTCGTCGACGGCGTGCTGACCCTCAAGGTCAAGGTTTCCAACTACGCCTTCCTGGCCAGCGACGACCTCTACTTCAAGACCTACCTTTCGAGCATCTACTACGCGGCCGCCACGACGGCGCTGTGCCTGTTCATCGGCTATCCGTTCGCGTACTTCATGGCACGCGCGCGGCCGTCGGTGCAGCCGGCGCTGGTGATGCTCGTGATGCTGCCTTTCTGGACCTCGTTCCTGCTGCGCGTCTACGCCTGGCGCGGCCTGCTCAGCGAGGGCGGCTGGGTCGCCGACTTCATCGTCGGTGCCGGGCTCGACGTCGTGCTCCTCAAGCTCGGCCTCATCTCGGCGCCCGGCAAGCTGATGCACACGCCGTTTTCGCTCGTCGTCGGCATGACCTACACCTACCTGCCCTTCATGGTGCTGCCGCTGTACGCGAACCTGGCCAAGATGGACCTGCGCCTGCTCGAGGCCGCGGCCGACCTTGGCGCCACGCCGTGGGTGGGTTTCTGGAAGGTGACCGTGCCGCTGTCGAGGGCCGGCGTCATCGCCGGCTCGATGCTCGTCTTCATCCCGTGCATCGGCGAGTTCGTCATTCCCGAACTGCTCGGCGGCCCCGAGACGCTGATGATCGGCCGCGTCATCTGGGACGAGTTCTTCAGCAACAACGACTGGCCGGTCGCGTCCACCGTGGCCGTGGTGATGGTGCTGCTCATCATCGTGCCGCTGGCCATCTTCAGCAAGTACCAGGCCGAAGCGCAGGAGACGGCGCGATGAGGCTCGGCACCTCGGTCGCCTTCAACCGCCGCTTCGGCCTCGGCTGGCTGCTCTTCGGCTACGCCTTCCTGTACGTGCCGATCGCGGCGCTGGTGCTGTATTCGTTCAACGACTCGCCGCTGCCCAACGTCTGGCGCGGCTTCACCTTCAAGTGGTACGCGGCGCTGGCACGCGACAGCGAACTGCTCAACGGCCTTTGGCTGAGCCTGCAGATCGCCTTCCTCACCGCCTGCGGCTCGGTGGTGCTGGGCACGATGGCCGCCTTCGCCCTCGTCAAGTACAAGCGCTTCGCGGGGCGCACGCTGTTCTCGGGCATGGTCAACGCGCCGCTCGTCATGCCCGAGGTGGTCGTCGGCCTTTCGCTGCTGCTGATGCTCGTGAGCGTGCAGCGGGCGCTCGGCTTTCCCGAGCGTGGGCTCGGCACCATCTGGCTCGGCCACCTGCTGCTGGGCATGGCCTACGCCACCGTGGTGATCCAGTCCCGACTGCAGGCGATGCCGCCTCAGCTCGAGGAGGCAGCCATGGACCTCGGCGCGCGCCCGCACCAGGTGTTCTGGCTCGTGACGCTGCCGATGATCGCGCAGAGCCTCGTCTCGGCCTGGCTGCTCACGTTCACGATCTCGCTCGACGACGTCGTGCTCTCGGCATTCCTGAGCGGGCCGGGCTCGACCACCATGCCACTCGTCATCTTCTCGCGTGCGCGGCTCGGCCTGAACCCGAGCGTCAACGCCGTGGCCACCGTCTTCATCGCCATCGTCGCCATCGGCGTGGCGGCGGCGAGCTGGTTCATCGCCAATGCCGAACGCCGGCGACAGGACGAACTGGCCGCGGCCGCCCACGGCTGAACCCCCGCCACCAGCCGCACAAGCGCTCAGATGCACGCCCCCTTCCGACCGACCCCCGAAACCATTTCCAGGAGGAGCCTCGACATGACGCCCACCAAGAAGAGAGCCCGCCTCGCACTGACCGCGCTGGCCGTGGCCGCCGCGTTCCCGGCCGCAGCGCAACAGGCCCCAACGCCCGCCGCCATCCTCGAGGAGCTGCGCCTGCTGCGCGAGCGCGTGCAGGAACTCGAGCGCAAGCTGCAGGCAGCGCAGCCACCGGCGGCCGCGGCGGGCCAACCCGGCCAATGGGGCATGACGCCCGAGCAGGCGCGCGAGCTCAGCCGCATCGGCGTCAAGGCCGAGGCGATGCAGGACGCTTTCACCGACCAGGGCTACAAGGGCCTGAAGATCTCGGGCTACGCCGACCCGACCTACATCTACAACAAGAACCAGGGGCGCGCCGGCTTCCAGTTCATCAACAACGTCGCCGACGACGGCTACCACTACGACAACTCCTACTTCGGCGCCGTCTCGCTCGACTTCATGAAGGAGACGGAGTCGGGCAGCAAGTGGCGCCTGACGCTCGTGCCCAACCGCGGCACCGATTCGGTCATCGGCAACGGCGGCGTCGTGCACGAGGCGAGCGTGAGCATCCCGCTCACCGACCTGCAGACTCGCTTCATCGCCGGCCACCTGCCCGACTGGTCGGGCTACGAGTACCTGCAGCCGACGCTGAACAAGCTGATCACGCATAACCTGCTGTTCGACTACACGCTGCCCACCAGCTACACCGGTGCCGGCGTCGACATCACGCGCGGCAAGTGGATCGTCAAGGCCATGCTGGCGAACATGAACGCCTCGCGCAATGGGCCCGAGGAGAAGTCACCCGTCCTCACCTACCGCGTCGACTACTCGCGCGGCGAGTTCCAGGGCTTCGGCTTCGCTGGCGTGCACGGCAAGGCGGCCAACTTCGCCGATGCGAATGCGGCCAAGACGAAGCTCGACCTGTTCGAGTTCGACGCCTACTTCATTCGCGGCGACTGGACCGTCCAGGGCCAGCTCAGCTACGGGCGCCACCAGGGCGCCGCCATCGCGCCCAATCCCGATACCGGCGCCCTGCGCGAAGCCCGCTGGGCCGGCATCTCCGGCCTCGTGGCGCACAAGTTCACGCCCAGGCTCGAGGGCATCGTGCGCGTGGACCACATCCGCAACGACAAGAACGGCGGCGGCCTGCTCGGCTACACCGGCTACTGGGATCCGGCCAACGGCTCGCTCGGCGAGAACCGCAGCGGCCTCGGCGTCGACGCGACGCTCGATTGCGTGACCGACCCGACCATCGCCGAGTGCAACCGCGGCGCCAACCGCAGCGCGATCAGCGTCGGCATGGGCTGGCTCTTCGACTTGAACACGACCTTCAAGGTCGAGTACCGGCTCGACCGGGCCGACCGGCCGGTGTTCCTGGTGGCCAAGGACGGCACGTTCAAGAAGACCAACCAGCTCTTCGGGGCCTCGGTGTTGGTGGCATGGTGAACCGAGCCCACTCAGCCGCGTGAGCCCGCGGCGGGAGACCCCCTGAGCCCGCTCACCACCGCGGCGCTGCGCCAGCGACTGCACGAGGGCGGCGTGCACACGCTGCTCGTGCAGTTCACCGACCTGCACGGCGTGGCCAAGGGCAAGTGGGTGCCGTTGGCGCACCTGGCCGATGTGCTCGCCAACGGCGCCGGCTTCGCCGGTCCGTCGATCGCCGGCACGGGCCTGGGCCGCAGCGGCCCACACTCGGAGTACTACGCCCGTGGCGATGCGGGCACAGCTTTGCCGCTGCCCTGGATGCCTGGCGTCGCGCGCATCGTCGGTGACGGTTTCGTCGATGGCCAGCCCTTCGAAGCCTGCCCGCGCCAGGTGCTGCGCCGCGCCGTGGCGCGGCTCGAAGCCCGCGGCTGGCGCCTGGAGGTCGGCATCGAGCCGGAGTTCTTCCTGCTCAGGCGCCAGGTCGGCTCGTACGTGCCTGCCGACGACCACGACCGCCTCGACAAGCCGTCGTACGACCTCAAGTCGCTGCCGCGGCAGGCGCCCTTCCTGCACGCGCTGCGCGAGGCGCTGGAGGCCTGTGGCCTGGACGTGCTGCAGCTCGACCACGAAGACGCGCACGGCCAGTACGAGGTGAACTTCGCGCATGCCGAAGCGCTGGCCAGTTGCGACCGGCTGATGCTCTTCAAGCTCGCCGCGCAGGCGCTGGCCGAGGCGCGCGGCATGGTCTTCTCGATGATGCCCAAGCCCTTCGCCGACCAGCCGGGCAGCGGCATGCACTTCCATGTCTCGCTGTGGGAACGACCGGCGAGCGGAGGCCAAGGCGGCCAGGGCGGGCGCTGCCTCTTCGACGCGGCGGCGCTGGGGGGCTTGCTCTCGCCACTCGGCCGGCAGTTCGTCGCCGGCGTGCTGGCGCATGCGCCGGCCCTGTGCGCACTGGCCGCGCCGACCGTCAACTCCTACAAGCGGCTCACCGTGGGCGAGTCGCTTTCGGGCACCACCTGGGCGCCAGCGTCCATCGCGCAGGGGCCCAACAACCGCACGGCGCTCGTGCGCACGCTGGCCGGGCGGTTCGAGTGGCGGCTGCCGGATGCCAGCGCCAATCCGTACCTCGCATGCGCCGGCCTCATCGCCGCCGGGCTGGATGGCATCGAGCGCGGCCTGGAGCCGCCACCCGATGTCACCGACGACCTCTTCGACCTGCCGCTCTCGGCCCTGCGCGCGCGGAGCATCGGCCAACTGCCGCAGTCGCTCGCCGAGGCGGTGGCGGCGCTCGCGGCCGACGAGGTGGTGTGTGGTGCGCTCGGCCCCGCGCTCACCCGGCAGTTCATCGCCCTGAAGACCGACGAGTGGACCCGCTACGCCCGCCACGTCTCCGCCTGGGAGATGGCGCGCTACGCCGAGATGTTCTAGCGTCGCGCCGTCTTCGCGTTTGTCTCACCCCGCCCCTCCAGCCCCTCCCCGCGCCCCGCCCTGGTGGGCCTGGGCCGCCCTGGCGGCGAGCACCACGCTCGTCGGCAGCTACGTGGGCCTGTCGAAGGTGCTGGTGGCCGTGCTGCCGGTATTCCTGCTCGCGTGGCTGCGCTTCGGCATCGCTGCCGTGGCCATGGTGCATTGGCTGAAGCGCAGGCCCGGCGAGCCACCGCTGTCGCCGGGCGACCGAAGGCTGCTGTTCTGGGAGAGTTTCCTCGGCAACTTCCTCTTCTCCATCTGCATGCTCTACGGCGTGAAGCTGAGCGGCGCCGTGGCCGCCGGGGTGGTGATGGCGGGCATCCCGGCGGCGGTGGCCGTCGGTTCGTGGTGGCTGCTGCGCGAGCGCGTCGGCCCGCGCATCTGGGCCGCGGTGGCCTGCGCCGCGGCCGGCGTGTTGGTGCTGGCGCTGACGCGCAATCTGACCGGAGGCGATGCCGCCGCGGCAGGCGGCTCCGCATCGTCGGCCTACGCCTGGGGCTTCGTGCTGCTGTTCGGCTCCGTGGTCTGCGAGGCCAGCTACGTGATCATCGGCAAGCGGCTCACCGCGCAGGTCTCGCCGCGGCGCATCAGTGCCCTCATCAACCTGTGGGGCCTGGCGCTCGTCACGCCGCTCGGCCTGTGGCAGGCGAGCACCTTCGACTTCGCCGGGGTCGCCGCTACAACCTGGGGGCTGCTCGTCTTCTACGCCCTGGCCGCCAGCATGATCACCGTGTGGCTGTGGATGGCCGGCCTCGGCCAGGTGCCGGCAGCCCAGTCCGGTGTCTTCATGGTCATGGTGCCGGTGAGCGCCGCGGCCGTGGGCGTGGTCGTGCTCGGCGAACCCTTCAGCGCCGGTCACGCCATGGCCTTCGCGCTGGCCTTGGCCGGCGTTCTGCTGGCGACCTGGCCCGCGCGAAGCAGAGGTGCTGTCGACGAACGGCCCTCGACACCGCCGCTTTGAGGCCGCGCCCGGCGGACGCCCAGGCGTTCTTGCTCCTGCAGCGTCAGCGTCCGATCCGTCGCACCGTTCAGGCCATGCGAACCGGCGCCGGTCCGGTGTCAGGCACCGCCGGGCGCCGGCTGCCCATAGTGGCGGAACTTCTCGATCACCTCGGCCATTTGCGCCGCGTCCAGCCGGGCCGGTTCGCCCACCGCCAGCGCCTTGAGGTAGACCTCGGCGAGCGACTCGATCTCGAGCGCCACCTTCATCGCCTTCGCCAGCGTCGGCCCGGCGGCCACGAGGCCGTGGTTGGCGAGCAGGCAGGCATCGCGGTCGACGAAGGCCGCCGCCACCGCCCGCGACAGTGCCTCGGTTCCGAACAGGTGGTAGGGCACGCAGGGCACCGAGTCGCCGCCGGCCACGGCCACCATGTAGTGGAAGGACGGCAGCCCGCGCCGCAGGCAGGCCAGCGCCGTGGCGTTCACCGAATGGCAGTGCACCACGGCGTGCAGGTCGGGGCGCGCGGCATAGACGGCCTGGTGGAACGGGGCTTCCGAAGAAGGCTTCCAGCGCCCGCGGCTGCGGCCATCGAAGTCGAGCCAGACCAGGTCGTCGGCGCCGATCTCGCCCGCGCCCATCCCGGTGGGTGTGATCCACAGGCCCTGGCCGGTGGCCGAGCGGTGGCTCAGGTTGCCGGTGCTGCCACGGTTCATGCCGAGCGTGTCGAGGCGGCGCAGCGCAGCGACCAGTGCTTCGCGCAGCGGGCGTTCTTCGTCGCTCATCGGCGGTCTCCGGTCGTGGATTCGGGCGCGGCTCCGGCCCTGGCGCCGGCCGGTCCATCCTCGACCAGCGAGCGCAGCACCGCGGCATCGGCGGCGACGACGCCGCGCTCGGTGATGAGCCCGCTCACCAGGCGAGCCGGCGTCACGTCGAACGCCGGGTTGGCGGCGGTGGTCCCTTCCGGCACCACGCACACCTCGACCACTTCGCCCTGGGCATTGCGGCCGGCGAGGTGCGTCACCTCGCGCGCGCTGCGCTCCTCGATCGGGATCGCGTCGCCATCGGGCAGCGCCAGGTCCAGCGTCGACAGCGGCATCGCGACGTAGAACGGCACGCCGTTGTCGTGCGCCGCCAGTGCCTTGAGGTAGGTGCCGATCTTGTTGCACACGTCGCCGTTGGCCGCCACGCGATCGCAGCCGACGATGGCGAAGTCGACCTCGCCGCGACGCATCAGGTGGCCGCCGGCGTTGTCGGCGATCAGGCGGTGCGGCACGCCGGCACGGCCGAGCTCCCAGGCGGTGAGGCTGGCGCCCTGGTTGCGCGGGCGTGTCTCGTCGACCCACACCATGAGCGGGAGGCCGGCGGCATGGGCCTTGTAGAGGGGCGCCGTGGCCGTGCCCCAGCCCACCGTGGCGAGCCAGCCGGCGTTGCAGTGCGTCAGCACGCGCACCGGGCCGTTGCGGCGCCGGGCGATGGCGCGAAGCAGCGCGAGGCCATGTTCGCCGATGGCGGCGTTGGCCGACACGTCCTCCTCGGCGATGACCACGGCTTCGAGCCATGCCGCCGCCGAACGCTGCGCCGCCGGCAAGGGCTGGACCTGCCGGCGCACGCGTTCCAGCGCCCAGGCGAGGTTCACCGCCGTCGGCCGTGTCGCGGCCAGCCGATCGATGGCCGCTGCCAGCGCGGCGTCCCCAGGCTCACGCCGCAGGGCCAGCGCCAGCCCGAACGCGGCCGCGGCACCGATCAGGGGCGCGCCGCGCAGCCACATCTCGCCGATGGCCGTGGCCACCGCCTCCGCGTCTCGCAGCGGCACCCAGGCCACGCGGTGCGGCAAGAGGCGTTGGTCGATGATCTCGATGCAGGCGCCCTGGCCGTCACTGTCAGCCAGCACCCGCAATGGGCCAGGCACGTTGGCGATCCCCGCGCCAACAGGGTTCGGAATCGGCTGCGCCGCGGACGAAGTCATGCGGCCCCGCGCCTTCGCCCGGCCTGCCTTGCTGCCCACACGTCCAAGCGCCCTCCCTTCGCCTCAGGCGGCCACGGCCTGATTCTGCAGCGCCGGCCCGCGCATCGCGGCGCGGGCGAGCGACATCACCTGCAGTGGGCTCTCGTGCCGAAAGCGCGCATCGGACCACACCTGCCGCCAGCGCCGCGCGCCCGGCTGACCGTTCCGCAACCCCATCATGTGGCGCGTGGCTGCGAGCCAGCTCGCGCCGCCGGCCGGGGGTCGGCCGGTGACGTACTGGACGAAGCACTCCTCCACCTCGTCGGGCGAGCGCGCCACGGGCGCCTCGGCGCCGAGGAAGCGTTGATCCCACGCCGCCATCGCCCACGGCTGGTGGTACGCGTGCCGGCCGACCATGGCGCCGTCGACATGCCCGAGGTGCGTCGCGATGGCTTCGTCGTTGTCCACGCCACCGTTGAGCACGATGGTCAGGTGCGGGAAGTCGCGCTTCAGGCGGTAGACGAACTCGTAGCGCAGGGGCGGCACCTCGCGGTTCTGCTTGGGCGAGAGGCCCTTCAGCCAGGCGTTGCGCGCGTGCACGATGAAGACCTCGCAGCCGCCGCGGCGTGCCACTTCGCCAACGAAGTCGCGCACGAACTCGTAGCTTTCGCCGCGGTCGATGCCGATGCGGTGCTTCACGGTCACCGGCAACGAAACCGCGTCGCGCATCGCCGCCACGCAGTCGGCCACGAGTCGCGGCTCGGCCATCAGGCAGGCGCCGAAGGCGCCGCGTTGCACGCGCTCGCTCGGGCAGCCGCAGTTCAGGTTCACCTCGTCGTAGCCCCAGCGCTCGGCCAGCCGTGCGCAGTGCGCGAGGTCCGCCGGTTCGCTGCCGCCGAGCTGCAGCGCGAGGGGATGCTCGACCGCATTGAAGTCGAGATGCCGCGCCACGTCGCCATGCAGAAGCGCGCCGGTGGTCACCATCTCGGTGTACAGGCGCGTGTGCCGCGTGATGAGGCGGTGGAGCACGCGGCAGTGCAGATCGGTCCAGTCCATCATCGGCGCCACGCTGAGGCGCCATGGCGAGGTCGCTGGCCACTGCACAGGCGTCAATGTCGGGCCGCTGGCCGGCGTGGGCGAGGTCGATGTCATCGAGACCCGATTGTCCCCGTCTTCGGCCGCGGCCCGAGGCGCACCGAAGCGCCGCCCCGGGCGGTTCAGGCCCCTGGCGCCGCCCGGGCGGCGTTCTCGGCCACGCCCTCGGCGAAACGCGGCAGCAGCGCCGTCGGCAAGTCGTGCCCCATGCCGGGAACGACGTCGAGCACGGACCCGGTGATGCGTTCGGCCAGGTCGCGCCCGGCCTCCACCGGCACCAGTGGATCGGCCTCGCCGTGGATGACGCGCGTGGGTGCCCGGACGGCCTGCACGAGTGCGCTGCGGTCGCCGTCGGCGGCAATCGCGGTCAGCTGGCGCACGGTGCCGGCCGGCCGCCAGGCGCGGCGCACGGCGAACGTGAGACGCTCTCTCAGCGCCTCCGGCGCGGGCGGGTAGCCCGGGCTGCCGATGAGCGTGACGATGCGCATCAGGTGCTCGACGATGTCGGCCTCCCGTTGGCTCGCCGGCCGCGAGAGCAGCGCACGCCGAACGTGCGCGCGCGCCTGGGGCAGCCGGCGTGCACCGGTGGTGGTCATCATCAGCGTCAGGCTCTTCACGCGCTGCGGGTGCGTTGCGGCCAGGTGCTGCGAGATCATGCCGCCCATCGAGGCGCCGCACACGTGCGCGGCGGGCAGGCCGAGCGCGTCGAGCACACCCACCACATCGGCAGCCATGTCGGCGATGCCGTACGGCGCGTGCACCGGCAGGTGCATCGCGTAGCGCAGCGCCGACCACGCGAGGTTGGGCATGCCCAGGTGGTCGAACTGCGTCGACAGCCCGGCGTCGCGGTTGTCGATGCGAAGAACGCGGAAGCTGCGCGCCACGAGCAGCCGCACCAGCTCGTCGGGCCAGGCGATGAGCTGCATGCCCAGGCCCATGATCAGCAGCACGGGCTCGCCACCGGGCGGGCCCTGGTCGTCGAGCTCGACTTCGATGCCGTTGCTGGGAATGCGCATCGTGGGCCCGGGCGCCACCGTCAAATCGACAGCGCGGCCAGGATCGGCGCGTGCCCCGTGACCTTGTAGAACCAGCGGCGCGCGCCGCGCAGGTCGAAGCGCTTCCAGTGCGCCGGATCCTGCACGAGGCGGTCGGCGATGGCGTACAGCGCCAGCGGGTTCATGCCCATGCCGATGTGGCTCGCATGCACCTCGATGTTCTCGGTGTGCGGGTGCTCGGGGTTGATGCTGCACTGCCAGGCGACGACGCCGTCGCTCTTGCTGTACAGGGAGGTGGTCGGGCAACTTGGCGGCACCTTGATCTGCTCGACGAGTGCATGGTCGTGCACCGACTGGCCGCTCACCATCTCGTAGAAGCGCCAGGCGTTGGTGGCGCGCGGGTGGCCGGCGAACGGCGTGCCGAGCGTGATGACGCAGCGGGTGTGCTCCGGCTGCTCCTTCGCGAGCTCGCGCGCATAGATGCCGCCCAGGCTCCAGCCGACGAGGCTCACACGCTCGCGGTGGCGCGCCGCCACATGTGCGAGTTGCGCCCGACAGCCCTCGAGCACGCCGCCGCGCGGGCCGAAGTTGAAGCCCTGCTTCCAGGCATACGCCGTGTAGCCGCGGTCGCGCAGGAAGTTGCGCAGTGCGGCGGTGCTGAAGTCGGAGGCGCCGAGCCCGGGATAGACGATGACCGGGTGGCCGTCGCCCACCGGCAGGCGGGCGAGCCAGGGGCTGGCGGCCAGCAACGCCGCGTACTCCCACGGCGCGCGCGCCTCCATGAGCATGAGCAGTGGATGCGGGGGGCGCAGTTCGCCCGCATGGTGCACGTCGATGTCGGGTTCGGCCGTCGGCTCGCTGGAGCTCGGCGCCGGCGGCTGGGCGAGATGCCGCTCGGCGAGAGGCGCGCGGCGGCGTCGGCGGGGCAAGGTCATTCAATCATTTTCGAGTGCGCCCGGCCGTCCGGCCTCGGGAGCTTGCCCCAGGGTTGCGTGTCCCGGCCGTGACAGCCTTGGCGCGCTTTGCGGGTACTGTTTGCTTCGCGGCCTTCTTGGCGACCGCCGGTGGCCGCACCGCTTTGGCCGGCCTGGCGCCCTTCACCGCGCCGACGGCCTTCAAGGCCCGCTGTGCCGAGCCACTCACCATCGAGCCCGCCGCAGCGGCGGCGTTGGCGAGGGCACCACGCGCCATCTTCGCCGTGGCCTGGACCGCCACCTTCGAGGCCGCCTGCGCAGCGGCCCGGCCGAGCGTCTTGTCGACCGCCTCGCGCAGGCGCCGCGTCGTGCGGCCCACGAGGCCCGGCGCCGAAGCCTCGGCCGCGGCGAGGTCGGCTTCGCGCGAGCCCGCGAGCACGCGCAGGTCGTCCATCGCCACGCGCAACGCCTCGGCCAGCGCCGCGACGTCGGGTGCGGATTCGGCATCGGCCATGAGCCCGAAGTCGAGCGACTGGTCGTAGCTCTGCACCGTGATGTTCAGCGCGATGCCGTGCACGACGATCGACGTGGGGTAGTTGGTGACCATGCGCGCGCCGGCCAGGTACAGCGGCACCGGCGGCCCGGGCACGTTGCTGATGACCACGTTGGCCACCTGCGGGATGCGCTCGGCGACCTTGGCCTTGCCGTACAAGGCGGTGGCCGCTTCCAGCAGCCACGGCACGCCGAGCGACGGGAAGTCGGTCGGCAGGATGTTCTTCAAGCTGCCCATCGTGGACTTCATGGCCGCCGTCGCCGTCTTGACGTGCACCAGGCGGCGCCGCGGGTCGGCGATGTTGGTGCCCAGGTTGACGAGGCTCATCGAGGCCTGGTTGTCCGAGGTCGTGTCGCCCTTCTCGCGCAGCGAGATGGGCACGGCGGCGATCAGGCTCTTGCGCGGCAGCGCCTGGCGTTTGGCGAGATAGCGACGCAGGGCCGTGCTGCACAGCCAGAGCACGATGTCGTTGATCGTGCCTTCGCTGGCCCGGCCGAGCGCCTTCACCTCGGCCAGCGGCAGTGTCACCGCGGCGAAGGCACGCGTGTCGGTGACGGAGGCGTTGAAGGGCGTGCGCGGCGCCAGCGCCAGGTTGCCCTGCCCTTTGCCTTTGCCGGCGCCCAGCAGAGGCAGCGCGCCGCGGCTCACCGCCTGGCCGGCGGCACTGCCGAGTGTGCCCACGGTGCCCGGCAGCTCGCGGATGATCTGCGCCACCTTCTGCGCCTGGCTGCCGAGCACGCCGCGCAGCATCTCCGTCATGCCGATCTCGAAGGTCTTCTCGCGCTTGCTCGAGCGCGCTTCGACGGCGCGTGGTTCGGGCGTGGTGTCCAGGATCGCATTGGCCAGCGCCACGGCCGCCTGGCCGTCGACGGCGGCGTGGTGCAGCTGCGTGTACATGGCAACGCGGCGGCGACCCGTGGCGCCGGGCGCAAGGCCCTCGAAGATGTGGAACTTCCAGAGCGGACGGCGGCGGTCGAGCAGCACCGGGTGCAGGCGGCCCACCTCGGCTTGCAGTTCGGCCATGCCGTCGCCAACCCGGGCCGAGGGCGGCAGGCGGACCTCGACGATGTGCTCGGACATGTCGGGCTCGGCATCGACCCAGGCCGGGTTGGCCATGTTCAACGGCATCCACCAGAGGCGCCGGCGCAGCACCGGAGCCACGGGCAGGCGCGAGGCGATGTGCTTGCGCAACGCGGTGACGAAGCGGCCCTTGAAACCGGCAGGCAACTCGAAGACGTGCAGCGCGCCCACGTGCATGGGCATCTGCGGGGTCTCGAGGTACAGGAACGTGGCGTCGAGGCCTGACAGCTGCTTCATGGGTCTTGTCTCCATCGCTTCTTCATTGCCTGCCCGGGGTTCAGTCGCCGGCGTTGGTCGCCGGACCGGCACGCCGCCTCATCAGCGCTGGCAGTTCGTTGCCCGCCAGCGCGGCGAGCACCAGCGCGCCGCCGGCCAGCACGCTCGTGGCGGGCGCCTCGCCGGCGCCCAGCCAGGCCCATGCGACCCCGAACAGCACCTCGAGCAACGACAGCAGCGAGGCCTCGGGCGCACTCAGCGAGCGCGCCGCCACCACCGCCATCAGGCACGGCACGGCCAGCTGCACCACCCCGAGCAGCGACAGCCAGCCGAGGTCATGCGCCGAGGCCGCCAGCGGCCATGCAAGGGGCAGCGTGATGGCGGCTGACAACAATGCGCCAAGCAGCACGGCGCCCAGCATGTCCGCGGCGCCGTCCCGCGGCGCGGCATCGCCCCGCGACGGTGCGCCCCTCCCCGCCGCGAGCGCCGCGCGCGCGGACGGCGGGCGGTTCAGGTGCTGTAGCAGCGACCAGAACGTCGCCGCCGCGAGGGGCACGGCCAGTGCCACCAGGGTGCCGAACACATGCCGCGTCTCGCCGGCGCTGAACTGTGCGCCATACATCCAGGCGATGCCGATGCCTGCCGCGGCGATGGCTCCCCAGGTGCGAGCGGCCAGCCGGTGCCCCAGCAGGGCGCGCGCGAGAAGGGCCGTGCAGAGCGGCGCCAGGGCCATCGTCACCAGCACATTGGCCACCGTGGTGAGCGTCAGCGCGACCATGAAGGCGGTGTACATGACGCACCAGCACAGGCCCGACATCCACAGCGCGCGACCGCCTCGAGTGAAAGTGCGCACGAGCGGGCCCGCGCCACGCCAGGCAACCAGGAGCATGACCAGGGCGACGGCGTTGAAGGCGCTGCGCCAGAAGGTGACCTCGAAGCTGCGGGCGCTCTCGAGCTGCCGAGTGACGACGCCGGCGATGCTCCAGAGCAACGCGGCGACGATCATGGTCAGCACCGCTCGGCGGTGAGTGAGGGTGGGCATGAGGGTCGCGGTGCGGATGGGCAAGACCATGCGTGTTCGGCCCCAGCGACTGTAGCGGGCCGAGCCGCTACCATTGGCGGTGATCCGACCTGTCGTCATCGATGCGCAGATCAGGACAAACGTGAACAAAGAAGAGGCCGTGCTGGTGAGGAGTGGATTCGTTCGTCGGGTCGGCGCTGGCCTGCTGGCGTTGGGGCTGGCGCTGGGCGCGGCCTCGGCCGCCCTGGCCCAGGACTGGGTGATCAGCGTGCTCGAGGGCGACGCCGTGGTGGTCGACGGCATGCGGCGCGTGGCGGCCACTGCCGGCCTGCGGCTCGAGTCCGGGGCCATCATCGAGACGACGGCCAAGACGACCCTTCTGCGGCTGGAGGGTGGCGATCAGAGCACCTACGACCTCGGGCCCGAGACGCGGGCGATGCTGGCGCCCGCGGGCTTCCCGGCGCGCAACGAGCGGCCGCCGCAGGTCTACCTCATGCAAGGCTGGCTCAAGGGCACCGCTCGTGGCCCGCGAGAGGCCGCCGGCATCGTGACCCCGGCGCTCGAGGTGTTGCCATTCAAGGGGTCGGTGGTGCTGCACCACTTGAAGCGCGAGCATGTCGCCTTCGTGGAGAACGGTCGCGTCGACCTGATCGAACGGCGCGTGGGCAGCGGCTCCATCGCCGTCAACGCCGGCGAGTTCTTTGGCGGCGAGGGGGCGCGGCGCGGCAGCGTGGCCGCCCGGCCGGCGCCGAGCTGGCTGCAGACGGTGCCCCGGCCCTTCCGCGACCCCATTCCACTGCGCGCCGCGGCCTTTCGCGACAAGCGCATCGAGGCCACCGTGCTCCCGGGCCCCACCTACGCCCAGCTGGCCGATTGGCTGACCGCCGAGATGGCCCTGCGCGCGCAGATGCCCGCTCGTTTTGCACCGCTGACACGCGACCCTGGCTTCCGCGCCGAGGTGGCCTCGCACCTGCAGGCGCACCCCGAGTGGGGGCCGATCATCAATCCCCCTGAGGTCCGCCCGCGCAGGACGGCAACTGGAGCAAGTCGATGAAGCTGCTGGTCAAGTTCAACCTCCTGTTCCTGCTGGTCATGTTGCTCGGCCTCGGCGTGAGCGGCTGGATCACCAAGAACCTCCTGGAGGCCAACGCCAAGGACGAGGTGCTCAAGCAGGCGACGCTGCTGATGGAGAAGGCAGTGGCCGTGCGCGGCTACACGTCGGGGCAGATCACCAAGCTGCTGCAGACACAGCTCAAGTACGAGTTCCTGCCGCAGTCGGTGCCGAGTTACTCGGCGGTCGAGGTGCTGGGGGCGCTGCGCTCGAAGTACCCCGACTTCGGCTACAAGGAAGCGACGCTCAACCCCACCAACCCGCGCGACCGCGCCGTGGGCTGGGAGGTGGACGTGGTCACCCAGTTCCGAAACGACCCGGGGCTCGGCGAGCTTTCCGGCCAGCGCGACACGCCTTCGGGCCTGAGCCTGTGGATCGCCCGGCCGCTGCGCATCACCAACCCGGCCTGCCTGGAATGCCATAGCAGCGTGGAGGCGGCGCCAAAGACCATGATCGACAAGTACGGCCCGGCCAATGGCTTCGGCTGGCAGTTGAATGAGGTGATCGGCGCGCAGGTGGTCTCGGTGCCGATGTCGGTGCCGATGACCCGGGCCGATCGCTCCTTCCGCGTCTTCATGGGCGCGCAGATCGGCGTCTTCGTGACGCTGGGCATCGTGCTCAACCTGATGATCTGGCTGCTCATCGTGCGCCCGGTGCTGAAGCTGGCCGCGCTGGCCGACCGTGTCAGCCAGGGCGACCTCGACGCGCCGGAGTTCTCGGCCGGCAAGGACGAGATCGGCATCCTCGCCTCGTCGTTCTCGCGCATGCGCGCCAGCGTGGTGCAGGCGATGAAGATGCTGGAGAGCTGACGGCTCGGCCCACCCCCCGATTGCCGTGCCCTTTCAACGACGAACGTAGTCAACCCGCATCCACCCTGCGACACTGCACGTACCCGGCCCCATGAGCGTCCCCCAGCAACTTGGCAAGTACCGCATCGTCTCGGTGCTGGGCGAGGGCGCCATGGGCATCGTCTTCAAGGGCTTCGACCCGGGCATCCAGCGCACGGTCGCCCTGAAGACCATCCGCCGCGACCTGGCCATCTCCGACGGCAGCGGCGCATCGGCCCAGCAACGCTTCCGCGTGGAAGCCCAGGCCGCCGGCCGGCTCGCCCATCCAGGCATCGTGGCGGTGTATGACTTCGGCGACGAGGGCGACCTGTCCTACATCGCGATGGAGTTCATCGAGGGCAGTTCGCTCTCGCGCTACAACGCCAAGGGCAAGATCTTCAGCGACGACGACGTCGCCAGCATCATCGTCCAGCTGCTCGATGCGCTGGACCATTCCCACTCGCACGGCGTGTGGCACCGCGACATCAAGCCCGCCAACGTGCTCATCACGCACGAGGGGCGCGTGAAGGTGGCCGATTTCGGCGTCGCACGCATCGAGCACAACGACCTCACGGTGGCCGGCAGCGTGATCGGCACGCCCGGCTACATGGCGCCAGAGCAGTTCCTCGGCGAGCCGATCGATTCGCGCGTGGACATCTACGCCACCGGCGTGCTGCTGTACCAGTTGCTCGTCGGCCGGCCGCCGTTCACCGGCAATACCGAGGCACTGCTCTACCGCGTGGTGCACGAGCCGCCGGTGTTGCCATCGCTCACGCCCGGGTACGCGCGCGCCAGCAACTTCGACGAGGTCGTGGCCAAGGCGCTGGCCAAGGACCGGCGCAACCGCTATGCCAGCCCGGCCGCCTTCAAGCAGGAGCTGCTCGAAGCTTTCGGGCGGACCGTGCCGTCACGGGTGGCGCCCGGTTCGCTCTTCGCGCCGTCCGACGCGCCGACGGAGATCGTGCCGTCGATGCCTTCCCGCACGTCGAGTGCCCTGCCGCCGGCGCATTGGGACCCGGCCCTGCTGCAGCAGGTGGAGGCCAAGCTCGCCAAGCACGTCGGTCCGCTGGCTGCCGTGCTCGTGCGACGAAGCGCGCGCGCCTGCCACGACCTGCCCACGCTGTACGAGCGGCTGGCCGAGCAAGTGACCAACGTCGAGGCGCGCAATGCCTTCCTGGTCGAGGCGCGCAACCTGAAGACGCACCCTTCACTCGGCAGCGGCGGCACGGTCTCGGCCTTCGGGGCGCTGACCGGCACGAGCCTGGGTCTCATTCCAGACTCGTTGATCATCGCCAGTGGCAAGGTCCTGGCGCAGTTCCTCGGCCCCATCGCGCAGGTCGTGGCCAAGCGCTCGGCGTCAAAGGCGCCCAGCCGCGCGGCCTACTTCGACACGCTCGAAGCTTCGATCAGCGACCCGGCCAAGCGCAAGGTGGCGCGGGCTCTGCTGGACAAGCTGTCGTAGGGGTCGGCCGGGCGCAGGCACGCCGCGGCATAGGGGCCCGAGTTGCCCGAGTTGCCCGAGGCGCCGCAGAGTGCCTGAGGATGCTAGCGGGGTGCCGACGCGCTTCGAGCGCGGTCCCTGTCGATTGGACGGCCGCGATCTCGTCATGAGAGCGTGAGCAGACCGCTCTCGAATCAGGAGTTCCTCTTGAAGTACACCCTCTTTCTCTACAACGATGAAGCCCAGATGGCCAATGCGCCGGCACCCGCCCTGCAGCAGGTGAAGGCGGCGTTCGAGGCCTACACCCAGTCGCTCAAGGACGCCGGCGTCTTTGTCGCCACCGACTGGTTGCGTCCGAGCGGCACGGCCACGATGCTCTCCGTGCGTGAAGGCGCGCGGCGCATTCAGGACGGGCCCTATGCCGCCAGCAAGGAACAACTGGGGGGCTACTACGTCATCGAGGCGGCCAACCTCGACGAGGCGCTGCGCTGGGCCGAACGCTGCCCGGCCGCCCAGCGTGGGCTCATCGAGGTCCGGCCTTCGGCCATGGGCTGAAGTTGGCGCCCCACCGGCCCGGTGCGGCCGCGTTGGCTGCGCAGACGGCGCGCGACTCGTACGGGCGGCTGCTGTCGCTGGTGGCTTCGCGATCGGGCGACCTGGCCGGTGCGCAAGACGCGCTGGCCGACGCCTTTCGCGCCGCGCTGGAGCAATGGCCCGCACGCGGCGTGCCGGACAACCCACAGGCCTGGCTGCTGACGGTGGCGCGCAACCGCCAGCTCGACGTCGTGCGCAGCGCGGCCGCGCGCACGAGCGTGCCCTTGGACGAAGAGGCGATCGAAACCATGTTCCTGGTCGATCCTGACCCCGACGCCATTCCAGACCAGCGCCTGAAACTGCTCTTCGTCTGCGCCCACCCGGCCATCGAGGAGGGCGTGCGCGCGCCTTTGATGATGCAGACCGTGCTGGGACTGGAAGCGCGGGACATCGCCCGCGCCTTCCTCGTGCCGGCAGCCGCGATGGCACAGCGCCTGGTGCGCGCCAAGCGCAAGATCAGGGACGCCCGCATTCCGTTCGCGCTGCCCGGGCGCTCCGACATGCCCGAGCGGCTCGACGCTGTATTGGAGGCGATCTACGGCGCCTACGCCATCGGCTGGGACTTGGCCGGCGAAGCCGTCCTCACCGAACCCGGCGACGCCGACGAGGACCTGGCCGATGAAGCTCGCTTCCTGGCCGACTTGCTGGTGCAGCTCCTGCCCGAGCATCCCGAAGTGCTCGGGCTGGCTGCCGGCCTGGCACTTTCGGCCGCGCGACGGCCGGCCCGCGTGGGGCCTGATGGCGAGTACGTGGCGCTGGACGCGCAGGACACGAAGCGCTGGGACGTCCGGCTGATGCGATGGGGCGAGCGACTCTTGCGACGCGCCCACGGGCAAGGCCGAATGGGCCGGTTCCAGTTGGAGGCGGCCATCCAGTCGGTGCACGTGGCTCGTGCGCAAACCGGTTGCACCGACTGGGCGGCGCTGGCCCTGCTCTACGAGGGCCTGGTGCGCGTCGCGCCCAGCATCGGCGCGCTGGTGGCCAGGGCGACGGCGCTCGGCCTGGCGCACGACCCGGCCCTGGGCTTGGCGGCACTGGACGACATCGAGCCCGCCAAGTGCCAAACGTTCCAGCCGGCCTGGGCCGCACGTGCGCACCTGTTGACCCTGGCGGGCCGCCACGCCGAAGCGCTGTCGGCGCTGGACCGGGCGATGGCCCTGGCGCAAGGCCCCAGGGTACGCGCCGAACTGGCGCAACGCAGGCGGCAGCTTTTGTCTTCCGCTGTCGATCGAGGGCCCGGGGATTCGTCAAGGCAGTGAGAAGCCCAAGGCTCGAGGCCCGGCGCTCTCCGTCCCACAACCCCCTTCGACCGCAAAGGATGCAAGCATGACTGCCTTGATCACTGTCACCGTGCTGATGTTGGTGCAGTACACCTTCTTTGGCGCACTGGTGGCCAAGGGCCGCTCCACGTTCCAGGTCTCCGCCCCGGCCATGACCGGGCCCGAAGGCTTCGAGCGCTTGGTCCGCGTCCACCTCAACACCCAGGAGCGGCTGATACTGATGCTGCCCCTGATGGTCACCGCCGCCCAGTTCTGGAGCCCGCTGGTCGTCTCCGCGGCGGGCGTGCTGTTCCTGATCGGCCGCGTCGCCTACTGGCGAGGCTACGTGGAGCAGCCGGCCAAGCGCATGCTGGGCAATGTCCTGACGATGGTCGCGATCGGCGTGTGCCTGCTGGCGACGCTGGCTGGGCTGGTGAAGTCCGCGCTCTGACCGGCCTCAGGCGGCTTCGCGACTCGCGCGCTTGCGATCGTGCTCCTTGAGCCAGCGCTTGCGCAGGCGGATGCTCTTGGGCGTGATTTCCACCAGTTCGTCGTCGGCGATGAACTCCACCGCGTACTCCAGGTTCAGCTCGATCGGCGGCGTGATCTTGATCGCGTCCTCCTTGCCGCTGACGCGGAAGTTGGTGAGCTGCTTCTGGCGCACGGCGTTCACGACGAGGTCGTTGTCGCGGCTGTGGATGCCGACGATCATGCCTTCGTAAACCGGGTCGCCGGGCTTGACGAACATGCGGCCGCGGTCGTCGAGCTTGCCGAGCGCATAGGTGACGATCTCGCCGTCGTCCATGCTGATCAGCACGCCGTTCTTGCGGCCCTCGATCTCGCCCTTGTAGGCCTCGTAGCCATCGAAGATGTTGCTGATCAGGCCCGTGCCGCGCGTCAGGTTCATGAACTCGTTGGAGAAGCCGATCAACCCGCGCGCCGGGATGCGGTACTCCAGTCGGACGCGGCCGCGCCCGTCCATCTCCATGTTGACGAGGTCGGCCTTGCGCTCGCCCAGGGCCTGCATGACGGCGCCTTGGTGCTGGTCTTCCACGTCCACGGTGACGAGCTCGATCGGCTCGTGGCGCTCGCCGTCCACCTCGTGGAAGACCACTCTCGGCTTGCTCACGGCGAGCTCGTAGCCCTCGCGGCGCATGTTCTCCAGCAGGATGGTCAGGTGCAGTTCGCCGCGGCCGCTGACCTCGAAGATGCCGTCCTCGCCGGACTCCTTGACCTTGAGCGCGACGTTGCTCTGCAGTTCCTTCTGCAGCCGGTCCCAGATCTGGCGGCTGGTGACGAACTTGCCTTCGCGGCCGGCGAGCGGGCTCGTGTTGACGCAGAAGTTCATCGTCAGCGTCGGCTCGTCCACCTTGAGCAACGGCAACGGTTGCGGGTTCAGCGGGTCGGTCAGGGTGACGCCGATGCCGATGTCCTCGATGCCGTTGACGAGCACGATCTCGCCCGGGCCGGCCGACTCCGTCGGCACGCGCTCCAGGCCCTCGAAGGTGAGGACCTGGTTGATACGGCCTTTGTAGCTGCGGCCCCCTTCCGATGAAGGGCCCTCCATCACCAGCACTTCCATCCCCGGCTTGAGCGTGCCGCTGTTGATGCGGCCCACGCCGATGCGGCCGACATAGGTGGAATAGTCAAGCGACGAGATCTGCAGTTGCAGCGGCGCATCGGCCTCGCCCTCGTGCGCCGGCACCTGGGTGAGGATGGTCTCGAAGAGCGGCGCCATGTCCGCCCCCCAGGCCTCGCCGGCCTTGCCTTCCTTCAGCGAGGCCCAGCCGTTCAGGCCCGAGGCGTAGACGACCGGGAAGTCGAGCTGGTCTTCGCTGGCGCCGAGCTTGTCGAACAGCTCGAAGGCGGCGTTGATGACGTAGTCGGGCCGCGAGCCGGGCTTGTCGACCTTGTTGACGACGACGATGGGCTTGAGGCCCAGGGCCAGCGCCTTCTTGGTGACGAAGCGGGTCTGCGGCATCGGACCCTCCTGGGCGTCGATGAGCAGCACGACACCGTCGACCATCGAGAGTGCTCGCTCGACTTCGCCGCCGAAATCGGCGTGGCCAGGCGTGTCGACGATGTTGATGTGCGTGCCCTGCCATTGCACGGCGCAGTTCTTGGCCAGGATGGTGATGCCGCGCTCGCGTTCGATGTCGTTGCTGTCCATCACGCGCTCGGCAACCTTTTCGTTCTCACGGAAGGTGCCGCTCTGGCGCAGCAGCTGGTCCACGAGCGTGGTCTTGCCGTGGTCGACGTGGGCGATGATGGCGATGTTGCGGATCTGTCGGGTCATGCGGGAACTCCGGGTACGGCTTGCGGCGCGGCAAATGGCGCGGCACAGGCGCGCACCTCGTCGGGGCTGAGCAGGCGGTCGGCGATGAGTTCGCCAGCCGTGATGTGGGCGCTGCCGAGGAAGGCGCCGTCGGGGCCGTGCACGCGCAGTTGCGCGGTGTCGGCGTGGCGCGCGGGGGCGAGGCGGCGGCGCAGGCCGGTGAGGAAGCGCGCTGCCTCATCGGCCGGCAGCGTGATCGCCGGCCAGTCGGCGAGCAGCGACTCCGGCGCAAGCAGCCGTGCGGCTCGTGCTTCGGGGCTTAGCCCTTCGAAGGCATCGATACGGATTGCATCGTTCACCTCGAGCGGCCCACACGCCGTGCGGCGCAGCGCCGCCAGGTGCGCTCCGCAGCCCAGCGCCGCGCCCATGTCTTCGGCCAGGGTGCGGATGTAGGTGCCCTTGCTGC